>CAMDFJ010000144.1 GCA_945897435.1 Candidatus Kuenenia stuttgartensis
AGGTGGAGGCGGCGCGGGCCGCTGCCGCGGCCGACCGCGAGAGAACGATGGCGGCCATCCGCCGTGCCCTTCCGCTGGCTGGAGCAGGGGATCTCGAGGCCGTCAATCAGGCCCGTTCGATCGAGGCCTATCTGCTCTACGACGCGAGGCGGTTTCACGATGCCGCAGCCCTGGGCGGGTTTCTTGCAGAACGCTATCCCAACGCCCGCGGCAGTCGTCAGTCGGCCCGGATTGCGATGGCAAGCTGGCAGCAACTGGCGAAGGATGGGCCGACCGCCTGGCGTGAGGCGGCCAAGGACCGCTGCGTCGATGCCGCCGGGCTGATCATCCGCACCTGGCCCAACGAGACTGAGGCGGCAGAGGCGGCCGTCGTTGCGATCGCCGCGGCGGCCGAATCCCACGATCCGCAGCGACTCGTGGAGATTCTCGAGATGGTTCCGGAGACCTCGCCCCGCCGTGCGGAGGTCGGCCTGCGGGCGGGCACGGCCCTGTGGCGGGAGGTTCTGGAGAAGCGGCGGCTCGAGCCGGCAGCCCGTCCGGCCGACGAGGCGCTCGACGGCTGGAAGGATCTCGCCTCGCGGGCGATCGACGCCGGACTCTCCGCCGCTCCTGCGGGGGACTCGCCCGACAAGGTCGCGGTGGCCGCGGCGTTGGCACGCTGTCAGATGGAGATCGAGAAGAAAGGCCCTGACAACCGACTCGTGGATGCCCTGCTGACGAACCCCGTCCATGGTCCCTGGACGGCTGTGGTCGGCGGCGATCCGGCATTCGGCAGCGGGCCCCTTGCGGAGAGCATCCTCACGGCCGCTCTCCGCTATTTCATCCAGTCGGATCAACTCGACAAGGCCCAGCAGGCCATGGACAGGCTCGAGGTCGTCGCCGGCAGCGGAGAGGAGGCATCGGCCCGGCTGACGGGCATGTATCTCAGCATGGGTCGCGATCTCCAGGCCCAGCTCGAGGCGCTCGGCAGCGCTGGACGGTCCGATGGGCCGGGGGCCGATGCCAAGGCCGCCTCGATCCTCGCCGGGTTTGAGAAATTCCTCGATGGCGTCGCCAAGCGGGACAAGAAGGTTTCGTCGCAGATCTGGGTGGCGACGACCTACTCTTCGCTCGGTTCGGGAGCGGGCACACGAACACCCGTACCGAGGCCCAAGGCAGAGAGCTATCTGACCAAGGCCGTGGACGCCTACGAGGAACTGCTCAGGCAGGGAGGTGACGAGATCACACGATTCGAGCCTTCGATCCGGCTCAAGCTCGCCGGCGTCTATCGCGAACTGGGCCGTTGGGCCGATGCCCAGGAGGAGATCGACTGGATCCTCTCCGACCCCAGGCGGCAGAATTCCCTCGACGCCCAGATTCAGGCCGCAGAACTGCTTCAGGCCGCCGGCGAGAGGTCGGCCGACAAGGCCGCTGCCGTGCAGTACTTCAGGCAGGCGATCGCCGGCCGCACGTCTGGTCTGAGCGTCATCTGGGGATGGGGCGGTATCGGCAACAGGCTCGCCCGGCAGGCGTTTTCGCTCGGTGATCAGAAGTCGCAGGAAGTCCAGGCCAGGTTTTTCATGGCCCGGCTCAACGTCGCCAAATGTCGATTGAAGCAGGCCGATGCCTCGCTGCAGGACAGGGACAAACTGCTGCAGATGGCCGCCAATGACGTCGTCCTCACCTACAAACTGTATCCGGACCTCGGTGGTCCGGAGATGACCAGGCAATTCGACTCTCTGCTCAGGGAGATCGAGAGGCAACGGGGCAACGCGACATCGCGGGGCCTTGCCGACCTGCAGTCGCAGGCCGCCGGAGCGGCGCCGTGAACGGATGGAACGGCTTTGAGGAGGTGCGTATGCGAGGGCAATTCAATCTCGGTGGGAGTCGGTGGCTGAAGGCGTTGCAGGTCGTCCTGGTGGCAGCCTGTACGACCGGTGGTCTGGGACCGCTCTTCGCCCAGGTCGCCGACCGTGTGATCACCACCGACGGTTCGTTGACAGGCAGGGTGGTGTCGACATCTCCCAACAACGTCGATCTCGAGGATCGCGATGGCCAGACGAAGACTGTGTCCATCGAGCGGATTCGCGAGGTCCAGTTTGGCGGAGAGCCCCCGGCCCTGCGCTCAGCCCGATCGATGCTGGCCCGCGGCCGTGCCGCCGACGCGCTCGAGGAGATTGGCCAGATCGATCCTGCCGAACTCGACGGTGCGGAGCAGTTTCTCCTCGACGACGTCGCCTTTGTGAAGACTGCCGCTGTCGCCCGGGTGGCGTTGGCGACGGGCGCCGATCCCAAGGATGCCGAACGGCAGGTGGCTGATTTTCTCGCCAAACATCCGAAGAGTCACCACGTCTACGACATCCATGAGCTGCACGGTGATCTGCTCGCCCGGGCCGGAAGGCCGGAACAGGCACTCGCCGCCTATTCGCAGCTCTCGGCCGGACCTGCGGCGATGAAGGTCAGGGCCGCCTCGGCCAGGGCAGGCATGCTCTTCAATCAGAAGAAGTTCGAGGAGGCGATCCGCGAATATGAAGCGGCTCTCAAGATCGAAACCGGCGACACCGCGGGAGCCGCTCAGCGAGCCGCCGCCGAGCTCGGCAAGGCCCGCTGCCTCTCGCAGATCGGCCGAAACGACGCCGCCATCGATCTGGTGCGGGCGATCATCAAACGGACCGATCCTGAGGAGAAGGAGTTTCTCGCCAGAGTCTACACCGTTCTCGGCGGGGCCTATCGGGCCGCCGGCGACAAGGATCAGGACGCTCTGATCTCGTATCTGACGGTTGATCTCGTCTATAACTCGTTCCCCGAAACCCACGCGGAGGCCCTGTACAATCTCGGAGAACTCTGGGACAAGGTCAGCAATCCGGAGCGGGCGAGGGAGGCACGCAAGGTTCTCGAGGAAGGGTATCCGGCGAGCACTTGGGCGAAGAAAGCCGCTGGTTGATCGGGTTTGTCGCCCGTCCGACAAGTGAATCGATCGTCACGTATGGCAAGGAGACAGGCATGCGGTTGGCTGTAGGAGATGGCCGGTTGGCGGCTGAGGCTGGTGCCTGGGCCGGGGGGCGATTCATCGCGCGGGCCTGTCTCGGGTTCGCCCTCACCCTCTCGGCGGCGGGGGCGGTTCTTGCCCCCCCCCTGCTCTTCCCGACTATTGCCCTGGCCCAAGACGAGGGAGCCGTTGCCGAAGAGGCCGCCGAGCCCGAGGGCGAGAGCATGCTCGTCTTCTACTACAACGCCCTCGGCCTGCGGTACGTGATCATCTTTCTGCTGCTCTCATTCGGCCTCATCGCCCTTCTTGTGATGTGCTTTCTGCAGATTCGCAGGGCCGTGCTCATGCCGACGGGACTGATCCAGGCCTTCGAGGCCCATCTCGAGAACAAGGAGTTTCAGCAGGCCTACGAACTGGCGAAGGCCGACGACTCCTATCTCGGCCACGTGCTCGCAGCGGGCATGGGCAAGCTGCAGTCGGGCTACCCCGCCGCGGTCGAGGCGATGCAGGAGGAAGAGGGTGAGCAGTCGATGAAGCTCGAACACAAAATCAGCTACGTCTCGTTGATCGGCGCACTCGCCCCGATGTTCGGCCTACTGGGTACGGTCGACGGGATGGTCGCCAGTTTCATGGTCATCGCCAAGTCGGAAACGGCGCCGAAGCCGTCCCAACTCGCCGTCGGCATCTCGCAGGCCCTGATCACGACGCTGATCGGGCTCTGGCTCGCCATTCCCGCCATCGCCTGCTTCGCGTTGTTCAAGAACTGGATGCAGAAGCTCACAGGCGACATCGACACCGAGGCGATGCGGCTGATGTCGCGGTTTCAGAACATGGGCAAGAAGTGATCAACGATGGCCAAGCGAGCCTCCAGCGGACCGTCGACGACAGACATCGACATGACGCCGATGATCGACATGACATTTCAGCTGATCACGTTCTTCATGTTCGTGATGAACTTCTCCGAGGCCGAGCAGGATGACCGCATCCAATTGCCACTGAGTCAGTTGGCGAAGCCGGTCGAGGGGGCGATGGAGACGCCGATCACCCTTCAGCTCACCCAGGACGGCTCCGTGATCTACGCCGGCGAACTGATCTCGGTGCGGGACATCGGCGGCTATCTGGAACGGGAAAAGGCGGTGATGCTCGACGCCGGCAAGGAGCCGAACTCCGCCACCTTGATCGTGCGGGCGGATGGCCGGGCCAAGACGGGCGAGGTGCAGGACATCATTCGCATCTGCCAGGAAAAGGGCTTCGAGAGGTTCGTGCTCCGGGCCCAGTACGACGAAGGGCGCTGAGCGATGGCAAAACGCGGGTCGCAGCTTGCCGACAAGATCAGCATCGACATGACGCCGATGATCGACGTTGTCTTCCAGTTGATCTCCTTTTTCATGTTTTCCCTCAAGGTCGTCGCGCCGGAGGGGGATTTCGACATCCGGATGCCGCTCGGGGTGGCCGCCGCGGCGGCTCCCGACGACCAGCAGGTCCCGCCCGTGCGGGTGAAGCTCAGCGCCGGCCCCGGCGGTGAGCTTGCCGGAATCGCGATGAACGGCACTCCCGTGGCCGACTTCGACGAGCTGCGCAGTCGCATCATCGCGCTTGTCGGAACCGACACCGGCCCCAACTCTTTGGCCGATCGGGCCGAGGTGGAACTCGACTGTGACCAGGAGCTGAGATACGTCAACGTCGTTCGTGCGATCACGGCGGTCTCGGGAAAGATCCAGGATGGCCAGATCGTGGAACTGATCAAGAAGATCAAGTTCACCCCGCCCAAGCGCGGCTAGCCGGAACCGCTCTATCCACGCGGATGAAATTTTCCGTGGATGCCCTTGAGCCGGCTGGCATCGACATGGGTGTACCGCTGGGTCGTGGCTATGCTCGCGTGCCCCAGCATCTCCTGCACGTGCCGCAGGTCGACTCCCCCGGCGACCAGGTGCGTTGCGAAGCTGTGCCGCAGCGTGTGCGGGCCGATGTCAGCGGGCACGCCGGCCCGTTCTGCATGCAGGCGGACGATCTCCCAGATCCGCATTCGGGAGAGGCGGTTGCCGCGGGATGAGAGCAGTACCCAGGCCGGACGGGCCGCAGCTCGTTCCGCGAACGCCGTCCGCGGGCCCTCGAGCCAGAGGCCGATCGCGGTGATCGCCCGCCTTCCCAGCGGCACCACCCGTTCCTTGTCTCCCTTGCCCCGACAGGTACAGAAGCTCTCGCCGAGGTGAACGTCGGTCAGCCGCATCGTCGACACCTCGGACGCCCGGCAGCCCGTGGCGTAGAGCAGTTCGAGCGCCGCCCGGTCGCGGAGTCCGGAGGGGGAGGTGTTGTCGGGGCTTTCCAGCAGTCGGTCGACCTGTTCGGGCGAGAGCGTGCCGGGGATGGCGTCATCCCGGCGGGATGCCGTGAGCAGCTCGGCGGGACTCTCGGCGATTACGCCCTCGAGCTGGAGAAACGCGTAGAACATCCGCAGCGTGGCCGCCTGGCGGGCGATGCTCGCCCGTGCGAGTCCGCGGCCGGCGAGCGCGGAAAAGTAGTCGCCCAGGTCCCTGACGCCGAGCTGCTTCGCCTGCCGCCGCCCGAGCCAGGCGGCAAAGTCACGCAGGTCTCGGCGATAGGCCGCCTGGGTGTTTTCAGAGAGTGCCCGCTCGTGTCGAACGTAGTCGAGGAATCGCCTGACGAGCAATGACGTCGCCTCGGCGCCGGTCTCCTCCGCGGGCAGATCCGCAGGCAGGATTTTCCGGGTTCGCGGGCGTCTGTCGGGGGCCGACGCCATTGGCGGCGACTCTGACGCAGGCTGCGTCCGGCTCTTGTCACCACGCTGCGGCATCGGCCAAGCCTCCCGGTCAGAACCCGGTCAGACGTCGTACCCGAGGTTCGGAGAGAGCCACTTCTCGATCTCCTCGACGGGCATGCCCTTTCTGGCCGCGTACGACTCCACCTGCTCCCGCGTGATCCGATCGACGGCGAAGTACCGGCTCTCAGGATGGGCGAAGTAGAGCCCGCTGACGCTCGCGGCGGGGAACATGGCACAGCTCTCGGTGAGCATCATTCCGGCTGCATTTTCCGCATCGAGCAATCGGAAAAGCGACCGCTTCTCCGTGTGGTCTGGGCAGGCAGGATAGCCGGGAGCCGGACGGATGCCGCGGT
>CAMDFJ010000145.1 GCA_945897435.1 Candidatus Kuenenia stuttgartensis
GAGTCCGTCGCCCCACCTGCTGTCCCTGCCGTTCCCATCGCCCCGCCACCGGTCGCACCGGCCGAAGCCTCGCCACCCGCAGAGGCGGTCGCTCCGAGTTGGGATTCCGCACCAGCCCCCGGCGAACCTGCACCAGCCGCTGACGCCCGCCCCTGCGATTCAGCCTGGCTACCGCCCGCGGCGTACCGGCCTCCCGAAGCAGCCTGACCGCCGCCCGCAGCCGATCCGCCGGGGCCTCCCTCGCCACCTCCCTCGCCACCACTTCGGCCGACCAGCATTCCGGGAGTACCGCCTGCCCCAAGACCAGCCGAGCCAGCGGCTGAACCAGATCCCAGAACCGCGTCCCCCTGATCGCCACCGGCCCCCATGCCGTCGCCCGTGCCGGCCGCGGCTGAAAAGGGTCGCCCCGGGCCGCCGGAGCCCGAGCCCCCGGGCAGGCCACCATCAGCCCCGCCGCCCGGGACGCCGGAGGCCGCCTGCTGGTTTGCCCATTCGAATCGCGACTGATCGCCGAGCACCGAGGGCCCACCCTCGGCGACGACGCCGCCACGCGTGGTGGCGGCCCGATATTGCTGCGCCGGCTTGACGGGTCGCGCCGGCCGCGATTCCGCCAGCCACTGGAGCCGCTGTCGCGATTCGTCGATGGCCCGCTTCTCGACTTCGGCAAGCGTTGGATCTCGCGGGGGAAAGCTGAGCGTCCAATCCTCGTCGACGAGCTGGTAGCCGAATTCGCTCCCCCACGACTGGATCGCCTCGCGGGCCGCATAGTAGGCCATCACCCCCGACGGCCTGACGAGCAGAAGCGGATAGGGCTGGGCCGCCGGATCGCCCGAGCCGCCGGATGTTCTGGCGATGTGCTCCCGGGCCGCCCGCAGGGCGCAGGCCAGCGGATTGCCCGGTCCGGGTGGACCATCGAAATCGGTCGGATTGAGCCGGATCCCCTCCGGCTGGAGAAACACGCCATCGACACAGCACTCGATGTAGAGCGGACGTCGATGGGTTCCGTGCTGACCGACGTAGGGCACGACGGCATAGGCGGGCGGCCGCGATGCCAGCTCGGCCCGGGCCTTGTCGAGCGATTCCCGCGTACTCTTCAGCCTCGCTTCGAGGTCTCGAATTTCGTCGGCCGTGGTCTTCTCGCTCTTTCCGGAATCGAGGTCGGCAAGTGTCTTCTCGAGCCTGGCGAGTTCGTCGGTCAGTTCCCGATTGTGCTCCTCGGTGCCCGCCAGTTGCAGCCGTGCCTTGGAGAGATCCTCGGTCGTGCGGGCCCGCACCCCTTCGAGTTGCCCGAGCCGCCAGACTGCGTTCTCCTTCGCAAGTTCCAGTTCCGGGTCGACGGCGGCGACGGCCGCCTCGGCTGTCGTCTTCGCCGAATGGCTGAAGAGGACGAGCACGACGAGCAGTGCTCCCATCGTGCAGAGGAGCACCGCCAGAAAGGGAAACAGCGAGATCGTCGGCCCCTCGACGGGGCGGGAGCGACTCATGCGGCCTTTCCGGAGCGGACGGCGGCCTGGAGGTCGACCCGGCGGGGCTCGAGCGAAACATCCTGGGCGCGGGCGGCGAGCAGTTGCACGGCGGCCGCGAGCGTGGCCAGCGTCTCCTCGAAGCGGCCGGTCTTCGAGAGCGTGGCCAGGTTCGCGTCGAGCGATCGCTCGAGCAGCGTGACATTGTGGGCGGCATCGACCACCTGCCCGATCAGGGCCGTCTGACCGGCGAGAGCCCGCTGGTGGTGCTCGAAGCTCCGCATCGCGGCGGCCATGGCCTCGGCGGCGTGCGTCCAACGATCCTCGCGGGACGAGGCCAGCCGGGAGTGGGCCTCGACGAGCGAGTCGGACCAGCGGGAGAGCGTGGCGTCCAGCGACTGGGAGAGCGACGTCTCGAGGTGCCCGGCGGCCGATTCGAGCACCTGCTCGAGCCCCGCCGTGGCCGTCCGCTCGAGCGATCTCCAGGCCTGTTCCTGGGCCTCGAGCAGCCTGGTCGAACTGCGGCCGACAGCCTCGCCGAGCCGGGTGATCGCCAACGCCGAGCCGTCGTCGAGATCGACCGACTGAAACCGGCCGGCGAGCGAGGTCCAGATTTCCTGATCGACGATCGAGAGCAGTGCCTGCTCGGATCTGTCGACGACGAACTGGAAGATCATCAGCACCATCGCCATCGCGAGCGCGATCGCGGTCGTGTCGAAGGCCACACCGAGGCCGGCGACGACGCCGGAGATGTTGTCGAGCTGTGTCGGCGAGAGGTTGGCGATGGCCTCTGTGATGCCGATGACGGTGCCGAGGAATCCCATGATCGGGATCGCCCAGATGATGAATCGCACGAGTCCATAACTCTGGGCGGCCCGGGCCGCATCCAGGTCGGAGAGGTATTTCATGTGGTCTTCGAGCCCGTCCGCGGAACCGGTCCGCATCACCAGGTCGAGCGTCTCACGGTAGCGGCGGATCGAGTAGCTGCCGTCCTCGGCGGGGAGCGACTCTCCCATCCGGCGGGCGTCGGCGGGATCCTGGCCACCCTCCGGAATCGGCTCGAGCAGCGGATCCCGGGAGTGACGATGCTGGGCCCGGAGGTCGAGCCACTTGATCACAAGGGCCGCCATCCCGACGGCGAACATCGCCGTTTCGACGTACTCCACCCAGTGGCCGGCGAGGTAGCGAATGACGTTGGCATCCTTGATCACACCGGCGTGGATCATGCCAAAGAAACAAAATGCGACCGCACCTCCCCAGAGCAGGGGAGAGCGAAGCAGCATGCTGGTGAGTGCATTGACCTTCGACACGCCAGGTACCTCCAACTCGGTCCGAACAGCGACGATGCCGGCACGCGCCGCACACCTACGCGTCTGCTTTATCGGTCTGCCTTGCCTGATCGATTGAATCGAAACATCCGGCAGCGTTGAATGGCAGAAACTGGGATGCCACTGCCACCATCCAGGCGGCCACGGCAAGGCAGGCAGGCGAGGCAAGGGCCTGTTGACGGCGGGCGGTTCGCCGCGGCGGTTTCGGTTTCGGGGTTGTTCGCGGGCCGCCTCCGGGCCTAGTCTCCCGACATCTGGCCACGTGTCCGCCGTCCGAGCAGAAGCCCATGAGATCCGCCCGACCGATCGTTTTCGCCGGTCTTCTGGCCGGACTGGGACTGGCCGCGGGCTCCGTCCTGTTCGCCCAGCGTCCGGGCCGCCCGGCGGCCGAGCCGACCTCCGGCGGACAGCTCTGGATTTCAGCCACTCCGCTCACCGAACAGCGTCAGCTCCTGATCGTGATCGACCCGACGCTCAAAAATGCAGCCGTCTACCATGTCGACACGGCCCAGGGAACGCTCACGCTCAAGAGTTCCCGCGACATCTCCTGGGACCTGATGGTTGGCGATTTCAACGCCCAGGAGCCGAAGCCTTCGGCCCTGAAACGGATGCTCGAGGTCGCCCCCGCAGCCGCTCCGGTTGGGCAAAATCGACCGTAACCGACCGGCAGGGTCGTTCCGAACGCGCGGACCCGAGCCGACGGGCGTAGAATTCCTCCTGGGAAGCGCCGATGAGAAGATCAGGGGAGCGACGACACCATGGCCGGAAAATTTCTGACCGTCGAGGAGGCCGCCAGCCAACTGGGCGTGACCGCCGACGAAGTCAACCGTCTCGTTGATCGGAAGCAGTTGTTTCCGATCCGCGATGGTGCCACGCTCAAATTCAAGGTTGAGGAGGTCGAGCGTGCGGCACGGTCGATCGCCGAGGAGAATCCGGGGGCAGACGGCCTCTCGCTCGACCTCGATCTCCCGGAAGCTGGCGACCCGGCTGCGACCGGCGGCCTGAGCGGCGTTGGCGAAGACATCCTGCTCGACGACGCGATCGAGGCCGACGTGTCGATCTTCCAGACGGAGGGGACGAAATCGCCCTCTCCCTCGGAGACCAACATCAACGCCGGCGTCGCGGCCGGTAGCGGACTTTCAATGCCCGATCTCGAGGGCGGCGGCTCAGGTTCGGCCGCCGAACTGGTCTTCGGTGGCGACGAGACCCACGAGAGCGAGGAGCTCGCGCTCGAGTCGATCGTCGGGGCGTCATCCCCCTCGCTTGCCGGCAGCGCCATCGTCAGGAATCCGACCGACGACGACGGCACGCTGCAGATCGATCTGGGAGACGTCGTCATCCCTGACGCCGGCGGCTCACTCGCCGTCGGCTCCGGAGCGCCGATCTCGGGAATCGCGGCCGGGGGTAGCCTGGCACTGTCCGGAGCCCTCGACAGCGGACTGTCTCTGGAGGAGGGCGGAATCGAGGTCTCGGGCGTCGATCTTGGAGCAGGTTCGGGGCCCTCCATCGGCGACGACGCAACCGCTCTCGGTGGAGATGACTTCGAACTCGGCGGTGGTGGGGGCGACGAGGAGAGCGCCTCGGTCGTGATCGCCACCGAATCGGGCGATTCGAGTTTCTTCGGCCAGGGCATTGGCGATCAATCGTCGAGTTTTTCGGAGGATCTCGGCACGGTCGTCCCGAGCAGCATCGCCTCCGAAATGAGCGAGATGCAGTTTGCCCCCTCCGCCGAGATAACGTTCAGCATCTGGCAGACGATCGGCCTCATCTGCTGCGCCCTGCTGCTCTTGTTCGGAGGCTTCATCGCCTACGACGTCGTCCGTACCATCGGCAGCCCCGAGAGCACGCGGCTGGCAAACCCGCTGCTCAACGCCATGGCCGACGCCTTCGGCTGGCGGTAATCCCGCCAGCGGCCGTTTTGTTCCGGCCTTCTATACTGTCTGGTGAGCGGCGCCTGCCCCCGAACGGTGCCGCAGTCTCCGTGCAGGACATCGATGGCAGCTCGACGCCTCGTCACGCCCGATCAGCCCCGCTTCGTGCGGGCAGTGCTCGGGGCCTACGAATTCCTGGCCTCGCTCGGTTTCGCCGTGGTGCTGATCGCCCTGCTCGCGATCGTGCTCGGCCTGGGCACGTTCGTCGAGAGCGGCTTTGGAACTGAGGCGGTCAAGTTTGGCGTCTGGAACACCTGGTGGTTCACGCTGCTCAACGCCCTTCTGGCGGTGAGCATCTTCTGCGCTGCGGCGATCCGCTATCCCTGGAAGCGGCACCAGACCGGATTTGTGATCACCCACATCGGCCTGCTGGTGCTGCTGGCAGGCTGCCTGATGTCCCAACGAGGGGGCATCGACGCCCAGATTCCGCTTCTCGAAGGAGAGAAGGGAGGCCGGGCATTCGAGGATTCCCATCACTTCTCGCTCGCCATCGAGCGGACGGGAGGCACGGGCACCGTCGTTCCGCTTGCGAAAGTTCCCTTTCGCTCCGGGCCCTTCAACTGGAGCGAGTATTTCGCCAGACGAAGCTACTTCCCATGGGGACTGGCGGCCAGGGATACGGGCCTGCTCTACGACGACGACGGCATTCGGCTCGAGGTGCTCGACTTCCATGCCGACTCGACCGCCGCGCTCGCGCCGGGGGTCAAGCTCAGGCTCGGCAGCGACTCGTTTGCCGGAGCCGATGCATCCGACCGCGGCATGTGGATGCCCGTCGATCTTTCCTGGCAGCCCGATCCATTGAGGGCTGCCGAGATCCGGCATCGGGCCCGGGTGGGCGGCGGCACGGTCGTCTTCTGGAAACTCGGATCGCAGGCCGAGTCCGAGGCGTTTCTGGCTGGTGTGCCTGACCCGACCGCCGGCTACGGAGAGAAGGGGCAGGTCGTGCTGGTCGTCGATGGACGGGCCCACCGGTTTCTGGTCGATGATGTCCTCGGCAAACCCCGCTTTCCGATCGAGGGCACCGACCTCTCCGTCGAGGTGACGGAATTCGAGCCCCGCCTCTCGGCGCTCAAACTCTCCGTGAGGCGGGGTGACGAGGGCCGCGACGAACCGATGGTCATCCTCGCCGACATGCCCGAGGTCACGATTCACGCCCCGCGTGCCGGGGTCTACGGCAGCCTCTGGATCGAGCGTTCGACGGCCGACGCCAGCGAACGGATGGAGGGACGGGGCAAGAGCCGGATCGACGTCGTGCAGGCCCCGGCCCAGACAGCGGGAACACACCGGCTTCTCTACCGCCGCTGGCAGCAGCCCGCGGCCGAGGCGGGGCCGCTGCCGACCGATGGTTCGCCCGTCCCCGCCT
>CAMDFJ010000146.1 GCA_945897435.1 Candidatus Kuenenia stuttgartensis
CAGCGAACGTCCGGCGATGGGGCGTGGGCAACCCCGACCCACGCAAGACACCGTTACCAAATGCATGACAGGCTGAAGCCTGTCCCACATCGGGCAGCGTCAGGCCTGGAAGGCCGGGTCAACACCAGCCGGCGGAGCCGGCCAAGGAAAATTCGGCACGATGCCGAGATTTTCCGTGAAGCAGCCATGACAGGCTGAAGCCTGTCCCACATCGGGCAGCGTCAGGCCTGGAAGGCCGGGTCAGCACCAGCCGGCGGAGCCGGCCAAGGAAAATTCGGCACGATGCCGAGATTTTCCGTGAAGCATCCATGACAGGCTGAAGCCTGTCCCACATCGGGCGGGAGGTGTAGCGCGAAATCGTCAGGGATGGGTTTTTCCGGGGACAGAGAAGGCCGCGTCTGGCTCGGCCCAGGCCGACACCGGCACGCAGCTGCAAAACAGATTGCGGTCGCCGTGGACATTGTCGACGCGACCGACGGGGGGCCAGTACTTCCGCAGCCGCAGTGCCGCCACCGGAAACGCCGCCAGCTCGCGGGAATAGGGATGCCGCCAGTTCGATGCGGCAACCGTGTCGGCCGTGTGCGGGGCATGCTTGAGCGGATTGTCATCCTGGGGCCACTCGCCCCGCTCGATCCGGCGAATCTCCTCGCGGATCGCGATCATCGCCTCGATGAACCGGTCGAGCTCCTCGACGGGCTCGCTCTCGGTCGGCTCCACCATCAGCGTGCCGGGGACCGGAAAGCTCAGCGTCGGGGCATGGAAGCCGTAATCGACGAGCCGCTTCGCCACGTCCTCCGCCGTGATCCCGCTCGTCTCCTTGAGGGGACGGAGATCGAGAATGCACTCGTGGGCCACCCGGCCGTTGTCGCTCGAATAGAGTGTCGGATAGTGGTCTCGCAGGCCGTGGCTGACGTAGTTGGCGGCGAGGATCGCGGCCACGGTCGCCTGACGCAGTCCGTCGCCCCCCATCATCCGGCAGTACATCCAGCTGATCGGCAGCACGGCGGCATTGCCGAGCGGCGCGGCCGACACCGCCCCCACGCCGTGGACGGGCAGTCCACCGGTGGCATGGCCGGGAAGGAACGGGATCAGATCCTCGACCACGCAGACAGGGCCGACGCCCGGGCCGCCGCCGCCGTGGGGGATGCAGAACGTCTTGTGGAGATTGAGGTGGCTGACATCGCCGCCAAAATCGCCCGGCGAGGCCACGCCCACGAGGGCGTTCATGTTGGCCCCGTCGATGTAGACCCGACCGCCGTGGCGGTGGACGATCTCGCAGAGTTCCCTGATCCGGGTCTCAAACACTCCGTGCGTGCTCGGATAGGTGATCATCACCGCGGCGAGCCGGTCGGAATACTGCTCGCACTTGGCCTTCAGTTCGGCCATGTCGACGTTGCCCTGGGCGTCGCAGGCCGTCACCACGACCTCCATCCCCACCATCTGGGCGCTGGCCGGATTCGTGCCGTGGGCCGATGACGGAATCAGGCAGATCGTCCGGTGGCCCTGGCCGCGGGCCCGTTGCCAGGCCTGGATCACGAGCAGCCCGGCATACTCACCCTGGCTGCCGGCGTTGGGCTGGAGGCTGATGCCGGCATAGCCAGTGGCCTCGCAGAGCCAGGCCCGCAGTTGCCGCTCGAGGATCGCATAGCCCTCGAGCTGGTCTGCGGGCGCAAATGGGTGCACTCCGGCGAACTCGGGCCAGGTGATCGGGATCATCTCGCTCGTGGCGTTGAGCTTCATCGTGCAGCTGCCGAGCGGGATCATGCTGCGGTCGAGCGCCAGATCCCGGTCGCTCAGCGAGCGGATGTAGCGGAGCATGGCCGTTTCGCTCTGGTGCGAGCTGAAGACGGGATGCCCGAGGAAGCCGCTGCTGCGACGCAGCTCCGGCGGAATCAAGGGCTCGAAGCCCTGTTCGTAGTCGGCAAAGGCCGGTGCCTGCCGCCCCTCGCCAAACGCCTCCCAGAGCCTGACGATCTCGGCACGGGTGGTCGTCTCGTCGAGGGCGACGGAGAGCGTCTCCGCATCGAGCGACCGCAGGTTCATCCCCAGCTCGCGGGCCCGCTCGGCGATCGCCGCGGTGCGGCTCCCGGTCTCGACGCTGAGCGTGTCGAAGGCATGCCGGTTTTTGATCCGCAGCCCCATCTTCGCCAGGCCGTCGGCCAGGATCGCCGCATAGGTCGCCACCCGACGGGCGATCCGCGAGAGCCCCTCCGGTCCGTGATAGACGGCATACATTCCCGCCACCACGGCCGGCAGCACCTGCGCGGTGCAGATGTTGCTCGTCGCCTTCTCGCGGCGGATGTGCTGTTCTCGGGTCTGGAGCGCGAGCCGGTAGGCGGGCCGGCCGTGCGAGTCGATGCTGACGCCGACGAGTCGGCCTGGCATCGATCGCTTGAAGGCGTCGCGACAGGCGAAGAAGGCGGCATGCGGACCGCCGCAGCCCATCGGCATTCCGAACCGCTGGGTCGTGCCCACGACGATGTCGGCGGCCCATTCGCCGGGCGGCGTGAGGAGCGTGAGGGCGAGGATGTCGGTCGCGACCACGACCGCCGCCTGCTTCGCATGGACCTTCTCGGCGAGCCCCCGCCAATCCTCCACCGAGCCGTCGGTGGCCGGATACTGGACGAGCACGCCGAAGCAGTCGCCGGCCGCGAGCATCTCGTTCAGATCGCCGACCCGGACCTCGATCCCCAGCGGCAGGGCCCGCGTCTGGAGCACCTCGAGCGTCTGCGGATGGCAGCGACGGTCGGCCAAAAACAGCTGGCTCGGGCTGGCCGAGGTGCGGCGGGCGAGCGTCATGGCCTCGGCCGCCGCGGTCGCCTCGTCGAGCAGCGAGGCATTGGCGATCGGCATCGCCGTGAGGTCGCAGATCATCGTCTGGAAGTTGACGAGAGCCTCCATCCGGCCCTGGCTGATCTCGGCCTGATAGGGCGTGTAGGCGGTGTACCAGGCGGGATTTTCGAGGATATTTCGCAGGATCACGCCCGGCGTGTGGGTGCCGTGGTATCCCTGACCGATGAAGCTCTTGAGCAGCCGGTTCCTGCCGGCGATCTCCCGGAGTTCGGCCAGGGCCGCCGCCTCCGAGACCGCCGGGGGCATCTGGATCGGCCGCCTTCGGGCGATGCTCTCGGGCACGATCCCGTCGATCAGCGACTCGCACGAGTTCTCACCGATCGCGTCGAGCATCCTTTGCTCGTCGGACGGCGTCGGGCCGATATGACGGCGGCGGAATTCGGCCGCGTTTTCAAGTTCGACGAGCGAAACCGGCAGCCCGCCGACGGTCTTCGCCGAGGCCGCAGACCGGGGGGAGAGAACAGGAGACGCGACGGGCGGCGTGACCGTGGACATGACGGGGCTCCGGATGCGGCGGCGCGGAAGTTCATCCGCGCCAGGAACCCTGTTGTCCTTGGACCTGAGAGATTCGCCGCAGACCGCGTCTGCGGGTTGCCCCTTCGGTGGATGCATGGCCCGAGGGCCTGCATCACTCTCCAACAGTGTGGGTCGTCAGTACTTTTGCCTGAGCGTTCGGCCTTCGGCGGTCTTGCGACTCTCTCCTGACCCCCAAAGTCTAGTTTCGTCGCAGCAAAGCGGCAACTCTTGCCCCTACTCGGCCGGCTGCCGCGGCTGGAGCTCGGCCAGGGCATTGCAGGCGGCCCGTTGCTCGGCCTCCTTCTTGTTGCGGCCCCAGGCCGGCGTGTATCGACGCGGGCCGATCTGGGCCGAAACGTGGAAACTCTTGCTGTGATCGGGGCCGGCCTCCTCGACCACCTCGTAGGTCGGGGTGACGCCGAAATCGCGCTGGGCCAGTTGCTGCAGGAGCGACTTGTGGTTCGAGCCCGATTCGCCCGACGCGACCTTGATGATCTCCGGTTCGAGGAACCGGCCCACGAGCGTCCGCACGCAGTCGAGGCCGCCGTCGAGATACATCGCGGCCACGACCGACTCGAACAGGTCCGAGAGCACGGAGGTCGGCACGGGTGTCGTGACCGAAAGGCCCTTGCCGACGATCAGAAAGTCGATCAGCCCGAGCTGGTCGCTGATCCGTCCGCAGGTCTCGCGGCTGACCACGACCGACTTGATCCGGGTCAGATCGCCCTCGAGCGATTCCGGAAACAGCCTGTAGAGCGTGTCGCAGACGATGAACCCGAGGATCGCATCGCCGAGAAACTCGAGCCGTTCGTTCGAGGCCAGCCGGCTCTGGGCGCCGGAGGCATGGGTCAGGGCCGCGAGCAACAGGGCGGGATCACGAAACTCATACTGCAGTCGCCGCTGGCACTCGGCCAGATCGATCGTGGCGTCAGTCCGCTCGGCCTGAGCCGGCCGCCGACGCGTCCGCGGCCGGGCACGGGGGCCGTCTTCCGAAGTCACGAGAAATCCATGCTGGAGTTGTGGCGGGAGTTGCGCGGCAAGGGAGTCGCTCGAGAAACCGGGCCTGAGTTACCCTGGAAAAATACGCCTTTTTCAGGATCCGTGTCAAACCACGGCGGGCTCGCCGATCGCCACCGAACCAGGCCGCCGCGGCCTGCGTAATGCCGGTATCTGCCATCGTCATACGGCCCGGGCCACCGGTCCGTCGATGCCCATCCGGCCGACGATGCGTAGAATCCGCCCAGTCATCCGATCGTCCGGGAATGAAAGGAAATCTGCATGTCGTTGCACAGCCACAATCGAGCCCGTCGGATCAGAGCGTTTCGCGTCCCCTTTGCCGGCATGGTCGCCCTCTCCGTCGGCTTCCTGCCGGCGTTTCTGGCCGCGATGCCCCAGGCCGGGCTTCTGGCCGACGAAACGGCCTCCACGGCCGAGGCGATGATGCATGCCACGGCGCTTTCCAAGGCCTTCCGCCATGCGGCTGAAAAGGCCACGCCGAGCGTCGTCGTCGTCCGCAGCGAGACCAAGGCCCGCAAGGCTCCCGAACGGGAAGGCGGCCGCCGCGGCGGTGGCGGCGAGAATCCGTTCAAGGGCACGCCGTTCGAGGATTTCTTCCGCGACGGGATGCCCGAGGGCTTCGATTTCCACGGGCCTGGCAACGGCGGAGGCGGCATGCCGCCGCGGTCGGGCGTGGGCTCGGGCGTGATCGTCGACGCGGCCGGCATCGTGCTCACCAACAACCACGTCGTCGAGGGCGCCGACGAGGTGACCGTCGAACTGCCCGACGGCCGCGAGTTCAAGGCGACTGAGATCAAGACCGACCCGGAGAGCGATCTCGCCGTCGTGCGGCTCGAAAACGCCAAGGATCTGCCCACCGCAAGGCTCGGCGATTCCGACAAGCTCGACATCGGCGACTGGGTGATCGCAATCGGCAATCCCTTCGAACTCGAGACGACCGTCAGCGCCGGCATCATCAGCGGCAAGGGCCGCGAGCTCGGCAGTATCCGGCGGGCCAAGTTTCTCCAGACCGACGCGGCCATCAATCCGGGCAACTCGGGCGGCCCGCTTGTGAACCTCTCCGGCGAGGTCGTGGGGATCAATACCGCGATCGCCTCCAACAGCGGCGGCTACCAGGGGATCGGGTTCGCGATTCCAATCAACCTCGCCAAGTGGGTCAGCGAGCAACTGATCGCCAAGGGCTCCGTCGAACGCGGCTACCTCGGCGTCTCGATCGCTCCGCTCGACACCGACATGGCCGCCAAGCTCGGCGTCAAGGACCGCAAGGGCGCCGTCGTCACCGAGGTGATGCAGGGCACTCCGGCGGCCGACGCCGGCGTCCAGGAACTCGACGTGATCACCAGTTTCGACGGCCAGAATGTCGATGGCCCCAGGTCGTTGCAGGAGGTGGTCGAGCGGTCGGGCATCGGCAAGCAGCACTCTCTCGGCGTGCTCCGCGATGGCAAGACGATGACGCTCAGCGTCTCGGTGAAGCCGCTGCCAAACGGGGTGGCAAAGCGGGGCGGCAAGGCCCCCCGGCAGCTTGCCGAGGCGGAGGAGACCTCCTACTCGGAGGAGTTCGGGATCGAGGTTCGCGATAAGGGCTCGGTGCCGAAGGATGCCTATCAGGGCTTCGAGGGCGTGC
>CAMDFJ010000147.1 GCA_945897435.1 Candidatus Kuenenia stuttgartensis
AGCCACGCCCACCGCCGTCGAAGCCTCGGCCACTGTCAAAGCCCCTGCCGCCGCCATCAAAGCCACGCCCACCGCCATCGAAGCCCCTGCCGCCG
This sequence comes from Candidatus Kuenenia stuttgartensis, assembly GCA_945897435.1. GTDB lineage: Bacteria > Planctomycetota > Planctomycetia > Pirellulales > UBA1268 > RGVT01. The sequence continues at coordinate 96 of CAMDFJ010000147.1, forward strand.
CTGAATCCGCCGCCGCCTCCGCGCGGGCCACCGAATCCGCCTCCCCCGTGGCCGCCGCCGCCTCCGCCGTGGGCGAGTGCGAGTGTCGCCGGGCTCTGGGCTGCGATCACCGCGAGGGCGAGGAGCGTGCGGAGCATCAGGCATGCCGAGACGGTTCGCAGTGAGCCGGTCTGAACCGAGGCAAAAAAGATCATTGAAAAACTCCTCTGCGGAATCCTGTGATTGGATCGTGACGGGCTCGCGCCCGGTCTACTTTCTGCGGAAATGAAGCGGGGCGGAATCGGGCAGCGGCCGACCGTCGATCGACCGCTCGATCGAATGGAGCGTGAACCTGCCGTCACCGGCGGGAGAGATCGACTGCACCCATTCAACCCGCCGGGCCGGGTTTGAATCGGACGGCGTGCCTGCCAGCACCCGATTGAAGGTTGATCCATCCGCCTCGATCAGCCCCTCGGCACTGGCACCGGTCGAGTCGAGCACCATGCTCCTGATGGCCCCCGTCTCGCGATCTGCATGGATCACTTCAAACGCCTCGATCGGCTTTCCCTGCTTCGGGGTCAGCTTCATTCGGCCGACGAGCCCGTAGCCGCCAACGGCCCGTTCGAAACTGGCCTCGTAGACGGTGCCACTCGTGGCATCGACGGCCTGCCAATTGCCAGCCAGCCAGCCGAGATCGTCGAGCGCCGCGGCATGGCTCGGCTCGACCGCAGACCGGACCAGCCGCCAGACCCCGTTTTCGAGCACCCGCAGGCTCTCGAACCGGTTTTCGACCGGTTTGGCCCCCGGCTTTTCGGTGTATTGAATCAGCCCGCGAACCCGGGCCAGCGGCTCCGCCAGCACGACCACGTCGTCGACCCTGATCTGGATTCTGGCCTCGGGGGTCCGTGCCAACCGGGTGCGAATCGAGGCCACGATCGCATCCCTGCCGGCGACGACGCCTCCGCCCTCGGAGAGTTCGGCTCGCTCGGTCCACTGGTCGGCAACCGCCGCGTAATCGCGGGCGTTGTAGGCCTCGACATAGGCCGCAGCCGACCGGCGCACCGCCTCGATCGACTCCGGCACCCCGGCACATGCGGCCGCCGAGAATCCCGCCAGAATCATCGCCAGAGCCACCGTCATTCGACCCGTTCGCATGCAGACCTCGTTTCTCGTTGGCTGATCGGCCAGACCTCGGGCTATCGCAAAGCATACGGCGATCGGCCACGGATTTCATCCATTCATGCTTCCCGGAAACGATGCTTCATTGAAAACCCCGTCATCCTGCGGTGATTCTCCCGGCCGGCTCCGCCGGCAGCCCCTGCCCGATCTGGGACAGGCTTCAGCCTGTCATGCCCTGACTCGCCCAACCGGTTCGGGGTCGCCCACACCCCGTCGCCGGACGTTCGCTTCGGGCATCCTGCCCTTCGCTCACTCGATGCTGCCTTCGCTTCGCCATCCTGGCTTCGCTTGTCAGCAACGCCGGCTCCCGGGGCTGTGGGCGACCCCTCCCTCTCGGATGGACGTCAGCGAGGGGCTGTCCATGCCCTCGAGCGGGCTATGGGAGCGAGCGAAGGCAGGATGCCGAAGCGAAGCGGACATGCAGAGAGCCGAGGCCGGGAGGGCCGAGGCGAACGTCCGACGAGAGGGCATGGGCAGCCCCGAGCGGCTTCCGCAAGTCAGGGCATGACAGGCTGAAGGGTGTCTCACGGCGGAACAACGCCGTGTCCGACAGGATTGCCACGGATGGATTTTTCGGGATGTGACGGTTTCGAAGCCCTTTGATTGGCGGATAAAAATCAGTTCCCGGGGAGTCCGACACTTTCTGTAGGAGGTGTCGGTGCGATGAAAAAAGCCAGATTGATCCTGTCGCTGGTGGCGATTCCCTGTCTGCTGCCGGGGGAGATCTGCCCGCCGGCCTGGGCACGTCAGTCGGGCTTCGATCCGCGGGTGATCACGTTCGGCGAGAGCCGCACCGAGATCAAAAGCACGCCGATCGAGCAGCGGCCCTACCGGCCGCTTCACGTCTACGGCAACTCCATCCGCCGCCGCCATTCCAGATCTGGTTCACCGGGCCAGCGTTGAGCGACGCGCGGTCTGCAGCCGGCGTCGGGGCCGCCGTCCCGGAACCTCCGCTGCCGAAACCGTTTCGACCCGGCAGAGCGAGTGGACCCGGTATTCCCGCCCGCTCGATATGTCGAAGCATTCGTAGCGGCTGCGGAGCCGTCTGCCGAGCCGGAAGACCTGCCCGCTGTCGACCCGAAACAGGCTGTCTCGCTCGAGCTGCTCGAGCCTGAGACGGCCCGGCTCATCGCGATCGTAGCGGGCCAGTGCAAGGAGCAGGTCGCGGTCGCTGCAGGTGGCCGCAGCCGGGTTTCGCATCGATCTGGCCAGGGCTTCGGCGATGTCGGCCGGCAGCAGGCCGCCGGTCGCGAACGGCTCGAGGATCCTCTCAAACTCCCGCTTCCACTCCCGGCCGTGGGGCGGATACCGCCGGATCCGAAAACGCAGCCGCTCCCAGGTGGTCATATGGGCGACCTCGTGGAGCAGCGTGGTCAGGAAGGCATAGGGGTTGAGATTCCCGTTGACCGTGATCCGGTGGTGGCGGTGAGCGAGCCCCGGCGGCCTGTGATCGCCGACCTTCGTCCGCCGCGGCCGGCTGACACGCACGCTGACCGGGTGCATGTCGAGCAGGTCAGACACATGGACGACCGTGCTCGGCGGCAGGAGATCCTGCCACTGCGTCGCCGACACCTCCATGGTCGACCGTTCGTTCATCCGCCGCGTCCTCAGGACCGCCTTCTCGTGAGCATGAATTCGTTTCCCTCCGGATCGACGCACATCGCCAGATGCGGCGGCTCGCCGTTTTCCGGTTCCGGCTCGCGGGTCATCTGCCCGCCCGCCGCGATCACCTCCCGGCCTCCGGCGATCACGTCGGCAACCTGGAAGCTGAGGCCCGTCCAGGTCCGCTTCCCCTCGCCGCCCGAATGGATGCCGAGCACGGCGCCGAGGATCTCGACCTCGGCGATCACGCTGTTCTGCTTCAGCACCCGGCCGCCGAAGAGATCGCAGTAAAACGCCAACGCACGATCCATGTCGGCGGCCCAGATCACATACTTCACTCGTTCGACGATCATCGCCCGAGTATACGGTCTGCCGGCCTCATTTCCCCAGCGGATGCTCCTGCTGGCAGCCGGGATCGGTCGGCGACGCCTCGCCCACCTTCGCCACGGGGTGGGTGAAGAGATACTTCCAGACCGGCTCGTAGAGGAATTCACCCTTGGAGTTCTTGGGCGACCCCTTGCCGGGTTGGACCGCCGAGTGGGCCTTGTTGGCGTCGCCACCGACGTCGGCGGCGGTAATCAGCCGCCGGGAGTTGCCAAACGGCGCCGGCACGTCGTCCACGTTGATGATCGGCCCGTAGGCGTTCATGCCGAGCAGTTCCCAGGAGCGGCAGTAGTGGTCGCCGCTCCAGCCGCCGTCGAGCACGTGGGAAAACCCGAAGTAGCGGTCGCCGGGTGTCTCGGAGGGTCCCTTCTGCCAGTCCTGGTCCTGGTCGCGCGGGCCGCAGAGCATCACCACTCTGTCGACCTTCACCCTCTGGGCGAACCGCGCCGCCGTCGTGGCCCCGTGCGAGGCCCCGGCGATGATCACCTTTTCCCAGCGAACCTTGTCGCCCTCCGGCGTGAGGAACTGTTTCCACTTCCCCTGCGGCTGAGTCTTTGCGAGCCAGTGGAGCATCGCCCGGACCCGCTCCATCATCGAGTCGGGCGTCGGGATCTCCACCTGATCGCTGGCGTTCTCGCCGGTCGACGCCTCCAGCCGAACGTTGCCGCGTGCCAGTCTGTCGGTCGGCTTGAGAATTCCGAACCACTTGTTGGCGTAGTGCGGCTGGACGGCATGCAGGCCGTAGGAATTGAGCCGCTTGAAGAGATCCTGATTGTAGCCCATCAGCCAGACCACGAGCCGGCCGCGGGACGTGATCTGCGGATCGACCGAGGCATGCTCGACATCCTCGGGCTTGCCATCCTTCTCGAAGACGAAATCGATCTCGGGATGCGGCTTCGCCCGCGGGTCGAGTTCGCTGGCCCGGGCCTGAACGTGGAGCCAACTCGGCCCGACGACCGCCGGCTCGGCAGCCCTCGCCCCAGGCGGTGCGACACAGGCTGCGAACGAACCCAGCAGGAGAAGGGCCAGGCGGGCCGAGGAACAGAATCTGCCATACGAGACCATTGCCGATGCCGTCATGCTGCCTCCCACTGGTGCTTTCCGTGTCTCCGGCCTCCGGCAATCTCACGATTCTGATTGCACTACGGCTGAGCCGACTTCTGATACTCGGGCGGCACATAGTCGTCAGGCACGGTTGGCTGCGACGTCTCCATGGATTGGAGTTTGGCCTTGCTGGGATCGTCGGTGAGTTCGAAATCGACGACGTTTGGACCGGGGACGACTTCGGCAAAGAAGGCCCGATCCTCCCCATACCGAGGATTCACCTTGGCTGTGTTTCCTTCGGGAACGGTCACCCGCACCTGATGCACGCCGACGACCAGGCCCGACTTCTTGTTGCCGGTGCGAAATGCCGTGTAGCGGCCGTCGGCATCGGTCACGCCAAACCCCACCGGCAGCGGTTTCTTGGTGTCGCTCGTCCTCGGCTCAAACTGGAGAACGACGCCCTCCAGCGGCTTGCCCTCGAGCGTCACCCTGCCGGTCAGTTCGGCGGTCGGAAACTGTTCCGTTCCACACCCTGCCAGCATGACGAGTGCGCAGGTCGGCAGAATCGCAATGGCCAGAGATCGAATCATGAATGCACTCCGTGACGCCTAGGCCAGAACTCAGAATCGCGACGGATCGACGACCCGCGGCGAACGATCGGAACGGTTCATCAGCCCGTTCTGCACGGTGCTCGCGTCCGACACGAATGCAATCGACCCGTCGGCGAAGAGATATTGCACACCGCCCGGGTGCTGGCTGCCGAAGTTTTTCCCGATGTTTTGCGGCTGTCCAGTGGTCACCATCTGATCGTAGCGGTCCCAGTTTTGGAATCCCGGGCGGCCGAGCGTGGTGCAGGTCGTCGAGGGATCATACCCGCAGGCGCCTCCGGAGCCGACCCAGGTCGCGGCCAGGCCCTTCACCTCCTTCTCGCCCACCATGATGACCTTGCTCGTCCCGTCGGTGATGTCGCTCAATTTCACGCCGAGTGCCCCGCTGTCGTCGGTCGCCCCCGGCTTGGCGAGTTCCCCAAAAAAAATCCCGCCCGGATCCGCATTCGAGTGAGGCGCGTTGTACATCGTCGGGCTCATCACGCAGACGCTCGCACCGCCAAGCGTGCAGCCTTCGGTCGGAGTGCCGGTCTTGCCCCAGCCGCCGGGCGATCCGGCATAATTCGAGGTTGCGACCTGAACGGGAGGCGATGTCGGCCCAAACAAACTCGTCACGGTCGCAGCGGAGGTGAACAGCGACCGATCCCGTAGATCAGGCGAATTGTCCGACGGACAGCGATACTGCGGAATCTTGGTCTGAAGGGCGGTGATGTCGACCTGGGTGGCCGAGGAGGTGCAGACCAGGCTGAGCTTGCGCTTGTTCGGCTGTAGGGTCTGGTAGAGATCGAGCCGTTCCATGTAGGGAAGAATGAACGTGCCCCAGCCCCAGGTACTCTCGGTCGACCCGTCGTAATAGGTGTAGCCCGCAGGAAGCGCCTTCTTCGCGCTCTCGTGGCTGAGGATCGCCAGGCCGATCTGCTTGAGATTGTTTTGGCATGAACTCCGCCGCGAGGCCTCGCGGGCCGCCTGCACGGCCGGGAGCAGGAGCCCGACCAGCACGCCGATGATCGCGATCACGACCAGCAGTTCCACGAGCGTGAAGCCGGCCTGAGTGGTCCTC
>CAMDFJ010000148.1 GCA_945897435.1 Candidatus Kuenenia stuttgartensis
CGGCTCGCCCAGCGCATCGCGGCGGCCGAGCCCGCGATCAGCCGGCTCCGCAGCGGCACGCCGCACTCGTCATGTAGGTGCTGCTGCCACTCCGCCTTGAGCCGGGCCATGTCGACGTTTGACGGGCACTCCGACTTGCAGGCCTTGCAGGAGAGGCAGAGGTCCATCACGGCGGCGACCTCTGGCCGCGTCCAGGGATTGGCCGCCTCGCGGGTCGAGGAGAGTGTCTGCCGCAGCACGTTGGCCCGGGCACGGGTGGTGTGCTGCTCGTCCCGCGTCGCCATGTAGCTGGGGCACATCGTCCCCCCCATCGCGGCCGACTTGCGGCACTGCCCAACGCCGGTGCACTTCTCCGCGGCGCGGAGCACGCCGCCGGTGTCGGCAAAGCGAAACACCGTCTCGTGATCCGGCTCGGGCTCGCCGGGCAGGATCCTCAGCGACGTGTCCATCGGTGGCGTGTCGATGATCTTGCCGGGATTGAGGATGCCATGCGGGTCGAACGCCCGTTTCACCCGGACGAGCAATTCGAAACACTCGTCGCCGACCATCCTGCGGATGAACTCGCCGCGGAGCCGGCCGTCGCCATGCTCGCCGCTGAGACTGCCGCGATACTTCTTGACGAGTCCCGCCACGTCGCCGGCCAGCTCGCGAAACATCGCAAGTCCCGCGGCAGTCCGGAGGTCGAAGAGCGGGCGGAGGTGCAGTTCCCCCGCGCCGGCATGGGCGTAGTGGATGCATTCGATGCCATGCTTCTCGGCCAGCAGCCGGTCGAACTCGGCGATATAGGCCGGGAGGTCCTCGACGGCCACGGCCGTGTCCTCGACGACCTCCCTCGGCCTGGCGTCGCCCGGAAGGTTGTTCACGAGCCCCTGGCCGGCCCGTCGCAGCGCCCAGACCCTGTCGCCCTCGGCGGCCTCGAGCACGGGGTAGGCATAGCCGAGGCCCGCGGCGCGGAGTTCGCTCTCGATCTCCCGGAGCTTCGCCATCAGGGCCTCCCGATCGGCCTGCTTCACCTCGACCACCAGCACGGCGCCTGGATCACCAACCACGAACGAGCGGTTCCGGGCCTGCTCGGGGTTGTCCCTCGTGCAGTCGAGGATCTTCCTGTCGATCAGTTCGCAGCCGCTCAGCAGGCATGCATCATCGTCTCCGGGATCCATCTTCGGCCTGGACCGGTGCCGCATCGCCACCAGCGTGGCCCGCAAGGCCTCGTCGACCGTCCTGCAGTGGACGATGAGCAGCGCCCCCGGCGGCGGCAGCGGAATCAGGCCGAGCTCATATTCCACGCCAAAGACCAGCGTCCCCTCGGAGCCGGCGAGCAGGCGGCAGAAATTGAAAGGGCGATCGCTCCGGCCATCGCCGATGCCGTCGAAGCAGGTCGCATCCATCAGGGCATCGAGGGCGTAGCCGGTGTTGCGGCGGCTGACCTCGGGCCCTGGAAAGCTGTCGCGGATGAGCTGGCGGCGGACGGGATTGTCGAGGAGTTCGTGGATCTCGCGATAGATTCTCGTTTCGAGCGAGTCGGCCGCGGCGCACTTCGCCCGCAACTCCTCCCCCGAGAGCGGGCCGAACGTCACCTCGGAGCCGTCGGCGAGAAAGCCCCGCATGCGGATCAGGTGATCGCGTGTCGAGCCGTAGGCGATCGAGTTCGAGCCGCAGGAGTTGTTGCCCACCATGCCGCCGATCATCGCCCAGGCCGCGGTCGAGGTTTCGGGGCCAAAGAAGAGCCCGAGCGGCGCAAGGTATTCGTTGAGCGCGTTGCGGACCACGCCCGGCTGCACGCGGACAGTCCGTCGTTCCAGGTCGACCGACAGGATGCGGTTCAGGTGGCGGCCCGCATCGACGACGATTCCGCCGCCCACCACCTGCCCGGCCAGTGACGTGCCGGCAGCCCGGGGAATCAGTCCGATGCGATGCTCCGCAGCAAACCGGAGCAGTTCACGGATATCCGACTCCGTTCTCGGAATCGCGACCGCCAGCGGTCGTTCCTGGTATTCCGACGCGTCGGTCGAGTAGATCGTCCGCGTCAGGTCGTCGAGAAGCAGTTCGCCCTCGAGGCGGGCTGCGAGGGCCGCGAGGAGGTGGGTGTGGGTCGCCTCATTCATGGGCTCTTACGTATCAGATGCATCCTTCCATGAATTGCCCGATCCTGGGCAGGGGCCTGTCTGGGTGTCTGCCCAGCCTGGGAAGGACGAGTGTAGTATGCCCCGGCCAGTGACGCTTTTTCGGGGTTTTTTCTGTCATGCTCTCGATCCCCTTGCCTGTCGCGGCCGTCATCCTGCTGCTCGTGCTGGCGATCGGCTGTTGGGAGTGCTGGCGACGGCTGCGACTGGCCGCGGCAGCCCTGAATGCCGAAAAGCGGCGGCTCGAAGCCACGCTCGGGATCATGTTTGATCCCTATGTGATCACGGAGGCGGTGCGGGACGCAGGCGGGCGCGTCGTCGATTTTCGCTACAAGGACGCAAACCCGGCGGCCTGTGCCTGGATCGGTGTCGATCGTGATCGGCTGCTGGGCCGGCGGATGCTCGAGATTGATCCGGCCGTTGCGACCACCGGTCTGATGGGAATCCTGGCCGATGCGGCCGAGCGCGGACTCCCGGCCGCGGTTGAGGCATTCGCGTTTCCCCGTCGGGCCGACGGGATGCGCTGTCTCGACATCCGTGCCGAGCGGGTCGAGGGGGGGCTCGGCATCGCCTGGCGGGACGTGACCGAGCGGCGCAAGGTCGAGGCGATTCTCGAACGCCGGGCCAGCACCGACGAACTGACGAATCTGCTCAACCGGAAGGAGGCCCTCGGGCAGGTTGAAATCCTCAACAGACGCAGAGGCCGGGGACTGGCGGCGCTCTGGTGCGACATCGACAGGTTCAAGCTGGTCAACGACACCCACGGCCACGCCGCCGGTGATGCGGTGCTCAAGACCCTTGCCGACAGGATCCGGGACTGTCTGCGGTCGACCGATGACATTGGTGCCCGGATCGGAGGGGACGAACTTCTGATCCTGCTCAATGGCGTGAACGGACTCGAGGACGCGATGAACGTCGCCGAGATGCTGCGGAGCCGTGCTGCGGAGCCGATCCCGACCGCGGCCGGACCGATCAGTGTCACCCTCAGCATCGGCGTGACGCTCGCCGACCCCGACGAGAGCACCGACGCCCTCCTCGCCCGCGCGGACGACGCGATGTATCAGGCCAAAAAAGCTGGGCGAAACCAGGTGGTGGCGATCGCGGCGAGTCAGCCCGCATAGTACTGGTCTGCAGAACGCGTTGCCCGATCCGGTGTCACTGCCGGATCCTCAGGGATCGCGGCGGTGCGGGACCAGCATCCGGTTTGCGGCCTCCTGATCGACGAACCGCCCGAGGGTTGCATCCCAGGCCGCCCTGGTCGGCCCGGCCTCGGGAAACAGCCTGATCAGGGCGTTTGCGGCATGGCAGAGCACCGCCGACGCGTGCCCAACCTCGACCGGGGCCCGTGGCTCCTCGCGGCTGCGGACGCAGTCGATGAAGTTTGCCAGGTGGAGGGAGTGTGAATCCTGCCTGCCGGTTCCCTTCGCGGGCATGCCCGCAAGCAGGGCCGGATCGGAGGCGGTGGTTCCCTTGTAGCCGGTCTGCATCCAGCCATCGGCTCCCTCGAATCGCGTCTGCACCCCCTCCGGTCCGCTCTCGCAGACCAATTCGACCCCGTTGGGATAGCGGCAGCGAAAGCGGGTTTCCGTGGCCGTGTTGAACAGACTGCCTGCCGGCAGAAATTTGGCTTCGAGGCACTCGATCTCCGTCGGTCCGCCTCGATCAAGGTCCATGCCCCAGTGGGCCATGTCATTGCAATGGGCGCCGAAGTTTGTGATCTGCCCGCCCGAGTAGTCGTAGTTGAAACGAAAGCGGTAGAGGCAGCGATCATGGTGGTAGGGCGCGTCGGGCGCCGGCCCCAGCCAGCTTCGGTAGTCGAACGTCGCCGGAACGGCCTCGGGCACCCAGCCGGGGCCGGGGCCGGTTTTGTTGTTGTAGCCGACCTTCGTCACGATCCGGCTCAGGCGGCCGATCCTGCCCGCCTTGACGGCCTCGCAGACGAACCGACTGACCGGGTTCGACCGTTCCTGGCTACCCGTCTGCAGGATCCGCTTTCCACGACGCACCGCATCGATCATCCGGCGACCCTCGTCGGCCGCGAGCGTGAGCGGCTTCTCACAGTAGACGTCCTTGCCGGCATCGGCGGCCAGCACGGTCATATCCGCATGCCAATGATCGGGCGTCACGATCAGGACGGCATCGACGTCATTTCGATCGAGAATTTTCCTGAAATCGGCATAGGCGTCGCAGCCCGCTGGAAGGCCCTTCGTGCCGGCCCGCCTTCTCACAAACTCGGCCGCCGGCTCGCGGCCGTAAAAGTGATCGGGCTCCCGGTAGCCCAGACTGCCCTCGTTGACGTCGCAGACGGCGACCACGTCGCCGAGATCGTCATCGAGAAACTTCGTGAGCAGGCTCATGCCCTGGTTGCCGGTACCGATGAAGCCGACGCGGACCCGCTCGGCCGATCCGGCAGCGCGGCCGATTCGCGGCAACAGGAAAGGGGCAGAGAGGGCCAGACTGGATGCCAGAAACCGCCTGCGGTTCGCCATCGATTCATCTCCTGCAAGGGGCATGAGCAAAGGCTCGACGATCGCCACCAGGGGTTCTCGGAACGGTGGACAGTTGGAGGGTAGCAGATGCTGGTGGCGGCATGCCACGGGCGGATAGACTCGGTGCTCGAGGTGGAGGAACAGATGACTCGACGTCACGATCGGCTGCCGACGGTATCGCGCCGCGGTCTGCTTCAGTTTGGCGCTGCGACGGTTGCACCACTGCTGATCGGCCAGCGGCCGGTATCGGCCTCCGCCCCGACTCCTCCCCCCGGCCTGCGGCTCTTCTCGAAGCCACTCCAGTGGCTTGATTACGACCCGCTCGCGGAGGCTGCCGCTGCGGCCGGATATGCCGGCATCGAACTGACCGTGAGGCCGGGCGGACACGTGGAGCCGGAAAAGGTCGCCGACGCCCTTCCGGCGGCCGTTGCCGCGGCCCGTCGGCACGGCCTGACGATCGACATGATGGTCACGGCGATCACCTCGGCCGACGATCCCGGAGCGAGAAAACTGCTGGAGGTGGCGGCCCAGGCCGGTGTGAAGCTCTATCGCATGGGCTACATCGCCTACGACGACAGCGTCTCCATGCGGACGTCTCTGGATCGCACCCGGGAACGCATGCTGCGGCTCGCCGACCTGAATCGGGCCTGCGGGATCGTGGGCTGCTACCAGAACCACCACGGGCTCGGGCCGGCGTCGAACCGACTCGGTTCATCGATCTGGGACATCGACGCCATCCTCGACGGCGTCGATCCGGCCTGGATCGGCTGCCAGTACGATCCGCGGCATGCCGTCGCCGAAGCCACGGGCTCCTGGTCGCGGGCACTGCGGCTGATCGCGCCGCGGATCCGGAGCGTCTGCCTCAAGGATTTTCGCTGGGCCGCCGCCGATTCGCTCGCGCCCGTGGACCTGCCGGCAGGCCAGGGCATCGTGCCCTGGGAACGGGTCTTCTCGCTTCTGCGAGAACTCGGCGTCGACGTGCCGTTCACGGTGCATTGCGAATGGCAGCTGTTCTCCGATGCAGAACTGTCGCTGCCCGAGGACGACCGCAGGAACCTCGCCATCGAGCGGATCGGTCGCGATAAGAATTTCTTCGAGAAGTCGCTCGGTCGTTCAGTGGGCTGACGTCCTACTTCTGCAGGTACGCCAGCGTGTCGGTGTGGTGGCCAATCACCTTCCACTTGCCATTTTCGTTTCGCAATACAGTCGT
>CAMDFJ010000149.1 GCA_945897435.1 Candidatus Kuenenia stuttgartensis
TGGTCCTGCGAAAGATCTCCACGCCAACGAGCCGCTCGCGGGCGTAGAGCTTGCGGATGCGGTTGCTCGACCACGTCCGGGCACCGCCCACGTTGTTGTCGTTGAACACCACCGCGACGGCGCCAGGACTGCGGTTGTCGCGAACGATCATCTCGGCGCCGCGGACGATCCACTCGGCTGCTTCTGGATCGACCTCCACCTGTTTCTTGATCGTTCCCTTGCGGGTGAGCACGGGCTTGCCTTCGGGCGTCAGCACATCCACCAATCGATAGCCGAAGCCAGGATGCTGAACGATCTCGCCCCGATTGAAGGCGTCGGTCTGTCCGCGGTGCACCTTCGCCTTGAGCTGATCGATGAAGACCTCGTTGAACGAGCTCATCATCGCCAGCATGATCTTCGACTGCTGGTTGCTGCTGTCGAAGCCGTCGCTGGCACCGATCAGCCGCACCTGCGTCGCCTCGACCAACTCGCCGAGCCGCAGCGACTCGAGCATGTTGCGATTCATGCGGCCGAGGTCGTCAATGATGAACCAGGCGACGCCCGTCTCCGCCCGCCGCTCCACGAGCATCTTGGCGACGATGTAGCCGCGGCGGCACGCGAGCGTGCCGCTCACGGCATAGTCGGCGCAGACGTAGTGCCACGGGATGAACACGCCATCGCGGCGGGCTCGCTGCAGCACGTTGATCAGCTGCTGATCGAGCGACCGGGGATTCGACCCTTCGTCGCTGAACCGGACGTAGCCGAGGCCAATGTCGGTCCAGACCCGCCGGAGGCCGGCCGGGTTGAAGACGTCGATCAGCTGGGTGCGAAACCGCCGCTCGAAGTCGTCGGCCATCGCCTCCACCACGGCGTCGGTGATCGTCGGCACCGCGGACGTGCCGGCCAGTTCCGGCCAGAGCCGGGCCTGGGTCTCGAGGTAGGTGCGGGCCAGCCCTAGCAGGCTGGGCCGCGCGGTCAGGCCAAAGTCATCGCCGCGGAGCCGGCCGCGGCCGTGTCGATATCCATTCGAATTGACAGGGGAACCAACGGATCCATCACCGGCTTGGCCGGCGTTGTTGTTGAAACGGAACATGTGAAAAACCTCGGAGGCGAAGGAAATGCCTCCGGGGCGGAGCAGTCTCGCGGGGACCGAAGCCCCCGCCGCTCTTATTAATGGCCTCGGCGGTAAAGCCCCTTGGCCGTTCTTGCCCGCACCGCGTCCCCGTCAAACCAGATCTGGTAGGGGAACGGATACGGGCAGAGACCGGCCATTTCGGCGGGTTTTCCGCTACAATGCCAAGTCGTACGGGAAGTAACGTCGGGAGTCGCCCCGACTGTCATATCTTTGAGGAACGGCGTCTTGCGTGGGTAGGGGTTGCCCATGCCCGGTCGCCGGATGTTCGCTGCGGCGATCCTGGCCTTCGCCCACTCGATGCTGACCGCGCTTCGCCATCCATGGCTGCGGTCTCGGCCGAGTCGGTTCCGCTGGAGCTTGCATGTCACTACCGCGTTTCTCCTTCGGTGTCGGAGATCGTTTCGCCCATCAGGCCGAGGCCCAGCTGGCCGCGTTTGAGCGGCTCGCCGCAGCGGGGGTGATCGTCGCCCCCGTCTGGAACAAATCGAACCGCGAGCACAGCTTCATTGGCAGCGAGCCTGGCAGCGTGCGGGCGGCGGCCGCGGCAGCGGTGGCGGCCCGGCGGTGGTCGCATCCCTGGTTCGTCGATGCCGACCACATCAGGCTGGAGACGGTCGATCGCTTCCTCGACTCGAGCGACTTTTTCACGATCGACGTGGCCGACAGCATCGGCAGGCCGGCCAGCGACGCCGACGTGGCGGCCTTCATTGCGCGGCACGGAGAACTGGTGGGATCCCTGAGGATTCCGGGCTGCCAGGAGTCGATCCAGCTCGACACCACGAGCCTCGAGGCGATCGTTCGGCAGTATCTGCTCGCCTGTCGCGAGGCGGGTGAGATCTACAGGCACATCGCGGCGCAGCGGACTGACAGGCCGTTCGTCACCGAAGTGAGCATGGACGAGACCGACCTCCCGCAGACGCCGCCGCAGCTGCTCGTCATCCTCGCCCTGCTCGCCGACGAGCGGATACCCCTCGAGACGATCGCGCCGAAATTCAGCGGCCGGTTCAACAAGGGGGTCGACTACGTCGGCGACCTTGCCCAGTTCGAGCGGGAGTTTGCCGACGACATCGCGGTCTTGGCGTTCGCGGCGGACCGCTACGGTCTGCCCCCGACCGTCAAGCTCTCTGTCCACTCGGGCAGCGACAAGTTCTCGCTCTATCCTGTGATCCGGCGAGTGCTTGCGGCCACCGGCGCCGGCCTGCATCTGAAGACGGCCGGGACGACCTGGCTCGAGGAACTGATCGGCCTGGCCGAGGCCGGCGGCGACGGACTGGTACTCGCCAGGGAGATCTACGCCTACGCCCTCGATCATGTCGATGAACTCTGCGGCCCATACGCCTCCGTGATCGACATCGACCGCTCGCGGCTGCCATCGGCCGCCGAGGTCAACGGCTGGAGCGGTCCCAGGCTCGCCGCCGCCATTCGGCACGTGCCGACGAATCCCGAATTCAATGCCAACGTCCGCCAGTTGTTGCACGTCTCGTTCAAGGTGGCCGCGAAGCAGGGACGGAGATACACCGACCTGCTCGAAGCCAATCGGGAGGTCGTCGCCCGGCAGGTGACCGAAAACATGTTCGATCGGCACCTGCGGCCGCTGTTTCTGGGCTCTTAGGGCATCAGCAGGAAGCGGGGCGTGCAGAGATGAAATCCGCGATCACGATCTGCCTCGTGCCCGAGGCACGACAGGGGCCCTTCGTATTGCAGACCACCGCGGCCGAGGAGGGCCTCGCGGCCGCCTGCCGCACCGCGGCCGAACTCGGCTTCGACGCCGTGGAGATTTTTCCCGATTCGGCCGAGGCCTTTCCCGTGGCCATTCTGGAAAAGCTGCTGGTGGAGTACGGCCTCGGCCTGGCGGCGGTTGGCACCGGTGCCGGTTGGGTGAAACACAAACTCCACCTCTGCCATGCCGATGCGGGCCTACGGGCGCGGGCCCGGGAGTTCATTGGAGAAATCATCGACCTGGCCGGTCGATTCGGTGCCCCGGCGATCATCGGCTCGATGCAGGGCCGCTGGGAGGGAACAGTCTCCGAGGAAGCGGCGGTCGGCGAGCTCGCGGCGGCGCTCCATGAGCTGGGGGCCCGGGCTGCGGGCCAGGGCCAGGTACTGCTCTACGAACCGCTCAACCGTTACGAGACGAACCTCCTGAATCGGCAGGAGCAGGCCGCGACATTTCTCGATTCGCAGGGAATTCAAAACGTGCGGCTGCTCTGCGACCTGTTTCACATGAACATCGAGGAGGCGGACATTGCCGCCGCCCTCGTCGCCGCCGGCCGGCGGGTGGGCCACGTCCACTGGGCCGATTCCAACCGCCGGGCGATGGGCATGGGCCATACCGCCGTCGGGCCGGTCATTGCCGCACTTCACCGAATTGGATACGAAGGATTCCTTTCGGCGGAGGTGTTTCCACTGCCGACACCCCTCGAAGCCGGTCGGCAGACGATCGCGAGCCTCCGCCAACACATGAGACCGGTCTGAGAATCGCCCCGTCCCGCGAGAGGTATTGAAATCATGCTCAACACACCGCTGCTCCATCCCGACATTCTCCGGGTGCTCGCCCAGTCGGGGCACCACTCGAAGGTGCTGATCGCCGACGGCAACTATCCCGCCGCCAACAAGCGGGGGCCCCGGGCGGAGCTGGTCTCGCTCCAGTTGATGCCGGGGGTGCCGACAGTCGCGCAGGTACTGGAGGCGATCCTCGGCACGGTGCAGATCGACGAGGTGCACACGATGGGAGTCGACCGCACCGACTCTTATGCCGCCGCCACGCCCAGCGACCCGCCGGTCTGGGAGGCATATCGACGGATCCTGGCCGCCGCGAACAGTTCCTGCACGCTCACCCCGATCGTGAAGTGGGATTTCTACGAGGCGGTCGCCTCGGCCGACCACGTGCTCACGATCCAGACAGCCGATCAGGAGCCCTGGGCAAACCTGCTGCTCACGGTCGGCTGTCGCACGTTTCGTCGCTGACCCGGGGTGACCAGATGAATCAGGGTGACCAGATGCAGCCGAGGAGAAGCAGGTGAACGCATGAAGACTCGCCCGCTTGGCACCACCGGTATCGAGGTTCCGATCCTGGCCTTCGGCGCGTCGTCGCTGGGGCAGGAATTCCGCTCGATCACGCTCGACGAGGCGCTGGAAAGCGTGCGTGCGGCGCTCGACTGCGGCATGAACCTCATTGATACGAGCCCCTTCTACGGCCGGGGCATGAGCGAGGTTCTGCTGGGCGTGGCACTGCGGAACGTGCCGCGGAGCGAGTACCTGTTGTGCAGCAAACTGGGCCGCTACGACCTGCCGCACTTCGACTTCTCGGCCCGGCGGGTGGCCGAGAGTGTCGACGTCTCGTTGCACCGGCTGGGCACCGACCACCTCGACATCATCCTCTGTCACGACATCGAGTTCGTGCCGATGCAGCAGATCGTCGAGGAAACCCTGCCCGCCCTGCGAAAAATCCAGCAGTCGGGGAAGGTGCGGTGCATCGGCTTCAGCGGCTATCCCCAGAAGATCTTCCGGTTCATCTGCGACCAGACGAGCGTCGACTGCGTGCTCAACTACAATCAGTACACGTTGCAGAACACCCGCTTCGCAGACGAGACGATTCCCTATCTCAAGGCGAAGGGGATCGGCGTGATGAGTGCCGGCCCGTTCAGCGCCCGACTGCTCACCGACGCGGCGCTCCCCGCCTGGCTCAAGGAGCCGGAGGAGGTGAAGGCGGCCGCCCGCCGGGCGGCCGATCTCTGTCGGACCCGGGGCACGCCGATCGCGAAACTGGCGCTGCAGTTTGCCCTCGCCAATCCCGAGATCGCCACGACGGTCGCCGGCAGCGCCAATCCGAACAACATCCGCGACTGGGCGACCTGGGCTTCCGAGCCGCTCGACACGGACCTGCTCACCGAGGTGCAGGCGATCTTCGCCCCTGTGAAAAACATCGGCCACACCGAGGGCCTCCCAGAAAACAACTAGTTCCTCACCCGCACGGCCATCCATGGCTCGTGCGGGCGTGCCCTGAAAGATGCCTGGATGAACATCGACTCCCATCAGCACTTCTGGAGCTACTCGGCCGCGGAATACCCGTGGATCGGTGAAGGCATGGAGCGGCTGGCCCGCGACTACCTTCCGCAGGACCTCGAGGCACCCGCTGCGGCCGCAGGCATCGGCGGCACGATCGCCGTGCAGGCCCGGCAGACGCTCGAGGAAACCCACTGGCTCCTCGGGCTCGCGGAGCGGCATCGATTGATCCGTGGCGTCGTGGGCTGGGTCGATCTGCGGAGCGGCGACGTCCAGGATCAATTGCGGACCCTTGCGCCGCTGGACACGTTCGTCGGGGTGCGGCACGTCGTGCAGGACGAGCCCGATCCCCGGTTTCTGCTCGGAGAGGACTTCGTTCGCGGACTCGGACACCTGCGGCCGTTCGAGCTCACCTACGACCTGCTCCTCTACCCACCGCAGCTGCCGGCGGCCGTCGAGCTGGCGAGGCTCCTGCCGGAGCAGCCCTTCGTGCTCGACCACCTGGCCAAACCCCGGATCGCAACCTGGGCGAAGCAAGCGGAGATGGAGACATGGCGGCAGGACATCGAGTCGCTCGCCCGGCATGAGAATGTCTGCTGCAAACTGTCGGGGCTGGTGACGGAGGCGGCCTGGCGGCGGTGGCAACC
>CAMDFJ010000150.1 GCA_945897435.1 Candidatus Kuenenia stuttgartensis
TGGGCTTCTGCCCAGGGCATCCGGCTGAGATTCGTCGAGGGCCTGCTCCGCCAGCCGCGGTAAATAACCTCGATCAGCGGGCAGATGCCATCCGCGGCTGTGGCCTGGCCTTCATCGGGCCGTGATAGGCGGCCACCGCCCCGGGCGGAAGGCTGCCCCAGAGCCGCTCCTGATAGATCGCCAGCCCGTGGAGCGCATGGCACATCGGACCGATCTTCCACTCGCGGGCGGGCTCGTCGTGGAGGATTCCTGCGACAAACTCGACGGCGGCGATCGTCCGCGGATGGTAGAGCACCTGCTGGTCGGCGGTCGACACGAGAAACTCGAGCATGTGCCCCGATGTTCTCAGCTTCCGCTCGACATCGTCGCCGTCCTCCGGCCTGTTGAACCAGTCGGTGCTGAAACTGCCGTCGTCGTTCTGCAACTCGTCGAACATCCGCTGCTGCTGGCTGCGGACGTAGTGGTCGGCCGAGGGATAGATGCCGTCGAGGCCTCCCGTCGCCTCCCGTCGCCGCTGGCAGGCATAGGCGAGGCCGAAGAGGCGATGCGTGCCGCCGCAGGGGGCGCCGCGAAGCGGCTGCCCGATCTCCTCGCGAACCAGCCGCGGCAGCGACCACTCGGTCCCGTCGGCGGCCGTCCAGGTTTCGTCGCTGCCGAGATAGTGGGCCATCGAGATCAGGGTGAACGTGAGTTCGGTGTTCGTGGCACAGGCCCGCTGTTCCGACCTGATCAGGTCTCCGACCGTGAAGCCACGGCCATCGACCTCGATCGGCGAGTTCCTCGCGACCCGACACTGCGCCAGCATGGCGAGGTACTGGGCGACGTGCCCCTGCATTCCCTTGCCACGCAGCGCGACGACCTGCTCCCCCTGCCGCGCCAGCATCACCTGTCCCTTGCAGCGGCCACCCATGTTGAGCCAGCCGATGCAGCTGACGAGGTCGCCCCCCGGGCCGCCGAGCCGTGATTGAGACGAGGCGCCGTAGGCGATCGCCCAGTGCATCATCTCCCAGGGGTTGTGCTGCTGGGTGTTGAGCGGCCGCCGGGAGTAGCTGGCAATGGTTCGGGCGATCATTCGCCGCAGATCCTGCAGCCGCCTCGACTGGGGCGGCGGAGCGGCGCTGGCCCGTGCCAGGCTGGTCTGAACCCGTCGATCCACCGCCGAAGGACTTCGCGGCGCAGGCTCGGGCGCGGCGGGAGGCGCAGGCTGCACCGACTTTGCCAGCCTGAGAAGATTCGATCCCGTCCTCGTCGACTCGACGGCCGCCAGCCTCGGGGCGGACACAACGACCGCCAGAAGCAGGACCAACGCAGCCGCAGACTCGTTTGGACGCATTGGTGGCTCACCTCGGCCGATCGTGGAACATCCACCAGTTTTTCGGCAGTCTGGCCTGCCTGGTTGCAGCCGTTCCTCACCACGGGGCACGAAGCAGCCTTCTTGCCCAGCCACCATGAATTTCCGCGCCGGGGCCTGGGCATCATGGGCAGGCGGGTGGGTCCGTGACGGCGTCGGTGATAGCATTGACGGCATGGATAGGTTCCGGGAACAACTGCTTTCGGCCCTGGTGTTCGCAGAGGCGGGCCGCTGGGACGACGCCCACAGGATCGCGCAGGCTCACGAGTCGGAGCCGTTGGCAGACTGGCTCCACGCAGTCGTGCACAAGGTCGAGGGAGACGTCGGCAACAGCCGCTACTGGTACCGGCGGGCGGGACGGCCTGACGATTCCCAGACCGATACCGCGACAGAACTCGGAGAGATTCGCAAGGCAATCGAGGCGGCTCCCGATACGCGAGCCGCCTCTCATCGGGAATGACATCGTGACGCCGTTTCTTTTTCGTTGCCTTCTGGTTCACGGTCTGCTCTTTGGCTGGGCCGGCCTGCTCTTGGCAGTCGGAACCGCCGCCTCGGCTGCAGATCCTCTCCGCATCGGCATGGAACTCTCCTATCCGCCGTTCGAGATGACCGATCCGCAGGGCAGGCCCACCGGCGTGAGCGTGCGGATCGCCGAGGCGCTCGGGCGGCACCTCGGCCGCGAGATCGTGATCGAGAACGTCGCCTTCGACGGACTGATCCCTGCCCTCAAGACCGGCAAGATCGACTGCATCATCTCCTCGATGACGGCCACGCCGGAGCGGGCCCGATCGATCGCCTTCTCAAAGCCCTACCTCACGACTGGGCTGTCGATCCTCGTCGGCACGCAATCGCCAGTCAGGGGCGAGGCCGATCTGAAACTGCCCGGCCGGGTGATCGCCGTGAAGAAGGGGACGACGGGTCATCAGTATGCGGCGTCGACGCTCAGGCAGGCCCGGATCCTCGTGCTCGACAAGGAAAACGCCGCCGTGATGGAAGTGGTGCAGGGCAAGGCCGATGCGTTCATCTACGATCCTCTCTCTGTCTATCGCAACCAGGCCCGGCACCCCGAGACGACCCGGGCGATTCTCAGGCCATTTCGCCAGGAGACCTGGGCCGTCGGACTTCGGCAGGGCGACACGTCGCTCCGCTCGGAAATCGACCGCTTCATCGACGACTTTCGGGCCGCCGGCGGCTTCGAAAAGCTCGGTGCTGAATTCCTGCCGGATGAGACGCGGGCCTTCGCGGCTGAGGGCATCCGGCTCTGGTAGCCTGACTCCATGTCCAGACGGTTCGCGCACCTCGTCGTCATCGCCGCAGTCTTCGGGCTCGTTTCGCTCGCCTTCGCGCGGGTCAACTATGCCTGGAACTGGGCCGGTGTCTGGGAATATCGGGCCAAGTTCCTTCAGGGCTGGCTGACAACGGTCGGCCTGAGCCTCGCGGCGCTCGTCGTGAGCACTCTGATCGGGGGCATCGCCGCATTCTGCCTACAGTCGAAAAACCCGCTCGTCGAGGCGGTCGGCCGGGTCTACGTGGAACTGATCCGCGGCACTCCCCTGCTCGTCCAACTGCTGATTGGATTCTATGTGATCGCCAGCGCCATCGGTCTTGAAAACCGCTATCTCTGCGGCGTACTGGTGCTCTCGCTATTCAGCGGCGCCTACATGGCGGAGATCTTTCGTGGCGGTCTGGCCGCGATCCCCGCCACCCAGCGGGACGCCGCCCGGGCGATCGGTCTCTCCCCATGGCAGTCGTTGCGGCTCGTGATCCTGCCGCAGGCGGTGCGACTCGTGCTGCCCGCCGTGGCCGGCCAGTTTGTCTCGCTGGTCAAGGATTCGTCGCTCCTTTCCGTGATCGCGATCTCCGAGCTCACGCTCAACGCCCAGGAGGTCAACTCGTTCACCTATTCCACCCTCGAGAGCTATCTGCCGCTGGCCGCCGGCTATCTGCTGCTGACCCTGCCGCTTTCGGCGCTCTCCCGCTGGCTCGAGTCCCGGTTTCGGTACGAGGCCTGAAATGCTGCTCGAAATCCGCGATCTGACCCAGCGATTCGACGCGACCACCGTGCTCGACCGGCTCGAACTGCTGACCGGCGACATCCAGGCGCTCGTACTCGTCGGCCCATCCGGCGGGGGCAAATCGACGCTGCTGCGGATCCTGGCCGGCCTCGATCTGCCCGTGGCTGGCAGCGTGGCCTTCGAGGGCGTGCCCCTGCCGCGGGACGAACCGGAACTGCGGGCCTACCGCAGGACTGTCGGCACGGTCTTTCAGGCCTACAATCTTTTCCCCCACCTCTCGGCGATCGACAACCTCGTGCTCCCGCTCGTGCATGTGCACGGGCTCACGCATGTCGAGGCCCTGGAGCGGGTTCGCGAGCCCCTGGAGCGATTCCAGCTCATGCCCCACGCAGCCAAGCGGCCCGCCGAACTCTCCGGCGGCCAGAAGCAGCGGATCGCGATCCTGCGGGCGCTGGTCGTCCGGCCGCACCGGCTGTTTCTCGACGAGCCGACCTCGGCACTCGATCCGGAGATGACAGCCGAGGTGCTCGACATGATCGCCGAGCTGAAGGCGGCTGGGACGCAGTTTGTGCTCGTGACCCACGAGATGCGGTTCGCCCGCCGCGTGGCCGACGAGGTCGCCTTCATCGGCGCCGCCCGGGTGCTGGCCCACGGCCCACCGGAAGAAATCTTCGACGGCTGTGCGGAACCGAGGGTTCGCGGTTTTTTCGATCGGATCCTCGCATAGCCCCGCAGAAAACCGCCCCGGAGATCCCCGAGATGAACGATCCCCACGTGATGCAGCGGCTCGCGATCCGCGGGTTCCTCGGCGGCCTGATCGCAGACGCCGTCGCGATGCCTGTGCATTGGTACTACAACCAGCAGGCGCTGGCCCGCGACTATGGGCCGATCGAGGGCTATCTGGCCCCCCGCAGCCCGCACGCCGACAGCATCCTCTGGCGGTCGAGCTACACGCCGGCGAACGAGAAGGGGGACATCCTCCGCGAGCAGGCCCAATACTGGGGCAAACGCGGGATCCACTATCACCAGTTCCTGGCCGCCGGCGAGAACACGCTCAATTCCAGGCTCGCGGTCGAACTCGCCGATCTCGTCCGCCGCGACCGCGACTACGATCCCGAACGCTGGCTCGACCGCTACATCGCCTTCATGCTCACGCCGGGCCGACACCGCGACACCTACGTGGAGGAGTATCACCGCCACTTCTTCACAAACCTTGCCGCCGGCCGCAAACCGATCAATTGTGGTGTCCGGGACGTCCACATCGGCGGCCTCGCCGCCGTGCCGGCCCTCGTGGCGGCACTCGGCCCGCGGCATGCCGATCTGCGCCGGATCGTGCGGCTGCACGTCGGCCTGACGCACAAGGACGACGAGGTGCTCGAGGCCGCCGACATCCTCACCCGCATGCTGGTCCGGGTGACCGCCGGCGACGACCTCCGGGAGACGATCCTCGACGAGGGCCGCGACTGGATTTCGGCCGCCAAGGTCCGGGCCTGGGAGCAGCACCCCGATCATGCGGTGGTCGGCGGCATGCTTTCCTCGGCCTGCTACATCCCCGACGCCTTCCCTGCGGCCCTGTTCCTCGCCTGGCGACATGCGGGGGACTTTGCCGGTGGTGTCTGTTCCAACGCCCGCGTTGGGGGCGACAACTGCCATCGCGGGGCGGTCGTGGGTTCGCTTCTCGGAGCATCAACAGAGATCCCTCAGGGATTGCTGGAGGGCCTGCTGGCCCGTGGTAGAGTTGAGGAAATTTTTGCCGCGCCCAACGATCTGCGTCCTGAACCACTCGAGAACTCGCCCGCATGAACCCAGTCGCCGCCGCGGACCCCGCAGACCGATCCCCGCCAGCCGAGTTCAGCCGGCTTTCGAAGCCGCTCGTGCCGACGAAGACTCCCCTGCTGACGGGCGATGATCCGGCCGCCAAGCGGGAGGAGATCCGTCGCTACTTTCACCAGACCTGCGAACTCTATGAGCGGCTTTTCGACCTGATCCGCGACGACTCCTCCTATTACGAGCGATACGAACCGCTCCGACACCCGCTGATCTTCTACTTCGCCCATCCGGCCGTCTTCTACATCAACAAGTTGATCGCAGGACGCCTGATCCCCGAGAGGATCGACGCCCGGATCGAGGCGATGATGGCGGTGGGGGTCGATGAGATGTCGTGGGACGATCTCAACACGGCCCACTACGACTGGCCGGGCGTCAGTGCCGTCCGCGAATACCGGACCGCGATGCGGAAACGGGTGGATGCCTTCATCCAGTCGATGCCGCTCGAACTGCCGATTCGCCAGAACTCTCCGGCCTGGATCATCCTGATGGGAATCGAGCATGAGCGGATCCATCTCGAGACATCGTCGGTGATCATGCGG
>CAMDFJ010000151.1 GCA_945897435.1 Candidatus Kuenenia stuttgartensis
CGAGAAGTTCGATCCCGACGGGTCCTACGTCCGCCGCTGGAGTGATCCGGAGGGTTCCCCAGAGCCGATCGTCGACCACGCCGAGGCGCGGAAACTCGCCCTCGCCGCGCTCAAGCAGGTCACAGGCAGATAGCAGCCTCCGGACCACCGGTAATCCCGGAGCAGGCAGGTGCTGACCAGGCCTACGGGCCCGGCGATGCAGAGATAGGACAGGCTTAAGCCTATCATTCCCGAACTCGTCCGATCCGGCTCGGGGCTACCCCTACCATCTCGCCGGACGTTCGCTGCGCCCATCCTGGGCTTCGCTCACTCGGATGTGCCTGCGCTGCGCCATCCATGGCTGCGCTGGTCACATACGCCGGCTCAACGGTAGGGGCAGCCCCTCACCTCCCCACGTGACGCAACCATACGGATCAGCGAGGGGCTGCCCATGCCCTCGAGCGGGCTATGGGAGCGAGCGCAGGAAAGGATGGCGAAGCGAAGCGGACATGCAGAGAGCCGAGGCCGGGAGGGCCGAGGCGAACGTCCAGCGAGAGGGCATGGGCAGCCCCTCGCGGGTCGGGCGCGTTGAGGCCATGACAGGCCGAAGCCTGTCTCACATCGGGGCCCGCCCTTCCTATTTCTTCTTTTCGAGCGTCGACTGCATGGCCCGCACCCTTTCGACGATCGTCTTCTTGGCGTCTCCTTCCGAGACCTTGTCGGCGGCCTTGTCGGCCTCTTTGAGCAGGGCGATCGCAGCCTTGGTGTCACCCGCCGCGGCGCTGGCCGAGGCAACGGCCAGCAGTGCATAGGCCCGGCTCTCGGACCGCTCGACCGACCTCGCGGCCACTGCAGCAGCCTTGAGAAGTTCCTCTGCCTCGTCAGCCCTGCCGCCCTGGGCCCGCACGTTGGCGGCCGCCGCGAGCGCCTCCGCCTTGGCCCGCGGTTCCTCGATCGCCTTGGCCGCCTGCTCGAGCCGAACCACCATCTTGCTGGCCGCGTCGGCCAGCCCTGCCCGGGCGTATCCGAGGGCCACGGCCGCAAGCGGCTCGGCCTGAAACCGTGGTTCCACCGACTCGGCGGCACTGACGGCTGCGGCGAGCATTTCCCCGGCCGCCGCGGTATCGCCGAGTCCCTTGAGCTTGTCGCCAGAGAAGCCGCCGGCATCGGCGAGGACCTTCGTCTTGCGGACCGGATCCTCGACTCTTGTGGTCAGATCGACCGCCCGCTTCAGGGCATCACGGGCCAGTCTCTTGTCTCCAAGCTCGACGCAGCATGCCGCCACGTCGATCAGCCGCTGGGCAAACAGCCCGGCATCACCCTCGCCTGAGAGCTTGTCGAGCGCCTTGCGGGCCGAGTCCTTCGCGCCGGTCTTGTCGCCGGCCGCCAGCTGCGACCGGGCCACCTTGAGATAGGCGGCGGCACTGCGGTCGGGGTTGGTCTCCTTCTCCGCCCGCGTGAGCTGTTCCTTGACGGTCAGCCCGCCCTTCCTGGCCTTCTTCTTGCCGCCGCAGCCGGCTGCCGGCAGGAGCATCGCGGCAAGCAGCAGCGTCCAGGCGACGGCACGTGGGAATCTGCCAACAGGCATCGATGCATCTCCTGAGACCGGCGCGGTCGAGAACTCTAAAATTTGAGCCGGGCCCGCGACAGGCGGGCATGGGTTTCGGCCATCAGATCATCCTCGGCGGCCTCGTCGTCGGCCTCGTAGGTCGCCGAAAAACGCAGGTAGGCTCCGCAGTCGTCCCAGGGCACGGTCGAGATGGATAGTTCGCTGATCAAAAACTGGCTGGCATCCTGGGCCGTGGCGAAGCCGCGGTCGCCCGCTCCCTTGGGGCTCCGTGTGTAGAGGAAGTAGGTGCCGCCCGGCATGGCACAGTCGAAGCCGACCGCCCGCAGCACACCGACGAGTTTCTCCAGCCGACGCCGATACTTCTCCCTCACCCGGCGCGGAATCTCGGCGTCTGCCAGGGCCGCCGCGCCCGCCTTCTGGATCGCCATGAACTGGCCCGAATCGCAGTTGTCCTTCACATCGGCGAAGGCCCGCACGAGCTTCTCGTGGCCGCAGACCCAGCCCAGCCGCCAGCCGATCATATGGAAGCCCTTCGACATCGAGTGGACCTCCACGCCCACCTCCTTCGCCCCGTCGACCGAAAGGAAGGAGAGCGGCTGGTCGTCGTAGGAAAGCATGATGTGGGCGGCATCCTGAACCACGATCACCCGGTTGCGAACCGCGAACTCGACCACACGTTCGTAGAATTCCCTGGTCGCCGTCCTGCCGGTGGGGCTGTTGGGATAACAGAGGACGAGCATCTTCGTCTTGGCGAGCACATCGGCCGGAATCCCGTCGAGGTCGGGGAAGAAGTCGTTCTCGGGGACCAGCGGCAGTCTCTGGACCACTCCGCCGAACCAGCGGGTCGCCGTGCCTGCCACGGGATAGCCCGGCACTGTCATCAGGGTGACATCGCCGGGATTGATGAACGCGGCCGGAAGCATGGCGTAGGCCGTCTTCGAGCCGATGCAGTGGTTGATCTCGGTGGCGGGGTCGAGGGCAACGTCGAATTCCCGCTGCATGAAGGCTGCAACCGCCTCCTTGTAGGCGGCGATTCCGTTGTCGGCATAGCCACGGTTCTCCGGCCTGTCGACCTCCCGCCGCATCACCGCCCGGACGCTCTCCGGCGCCATCTCGTCGTTCTCACCGATTCCAAAGTCGAGCATCCGCCGTTCCGGATGCTCCGCCAACGCCTTCCGCTTGGCCCGCTTGATGAGTTCGAACTTGTAGATCTCGTTGCCCTTGCCATACCCCGCTCCACCGATGCGGTCGGCGAAGCGGTCCTGAAACCAGGGATCCTGCGTGTCGAGAGGGGCTGTGGAACTGGCCATGCGGCGTCTTTGGACCGGATGATGCGGTCCCTCTATGGGTGGGTGTCTCGGGGTCTGCGCCCGCGCGGGCGCGAACCCGGAAGATAGCGTTTTTCAGCCTCGTTTCCAAGCATTTGATTCTCGGCCGCCGCCATGGTGGAGTGGAATAAGACAGGAGTTGCAGCCATGTTCCACCCGCCAGAATCCCCCAACGTCTTTGGCCCATACGACGGCGACTTCGACCCCTTCGACGAGGACGAGGATGCCGTCGTCATGATCACCTTCGGCTGAGCGGCTGGCGACTCAGGGCGGGGGCGACGACGGCCTGGAAAACTCGATGGTCGTGGCCCCCAAGGCGTCGTACTCCCGATGATTGCAGGAGAGCACGATCACCTGCAGCCCCCGAACGGCGGCGAGGTCGAGCATCGCCAGGATGGCAGCCACCCGTGACGGGTCGGAGTTCACGAAGGCATCGTCGAACACGATCGGCAGGCAGCCTCCATGGTCTTCGGCCAGAATCTCGGCCATGGCCATACGGAAGGCGGCAGCCACCTGCTCGCGGCCGCCACCGCTCAACTGGCCGAAGGCAAAGGCCGCGCCGCCGAAATCCGGCCGCGTCAGCGTAAGCGCCTGAAATTGTCCGGCCTGATAATCGACGGCTATCGTCGCATCGATGCCGAACAGGCAGCGCAGATAGTCGGCGACGCGAGTGGTGAGCGGACCCACAAACCGGGCCTCGACGTCCCGCTTCTTCTCAGCGAACAGCTGCGAAAGCAGGGCGTACGCCCGCGCCTCTCTGGCCGCCCGCCGCTGCCGTGTCTCGGCGAGTCGTTCGTTCACGATCGCTCTGGCAAGATCCTCACGCGGGTCGAGCGTGCCCTCGTTTCTGAGGCGGTCCAACCCGATCGTCCGGGCCGCCTGGGCAGCCTGTTTTCCCTCGATCAGTTTTTCGACGGCCCGCTGCAGCCGGCCCGATGCCTGACGGAGCATCTCCGGCTGCAGACGGGAAAGCCGAACCTTCGTTGCGGCGAGCGCCTCCTCGGCATCATCCCGGGCTGAGGTTGCAGCGCTGATCGCCCGCTGCCGATCCGAGCCGTGCTCCTCGATCAGGACAGCCCGCCGGGCCTGCTCCGTGCGGAGTTCGTCGTCGACCTTTCTGACGGCCTCGTCGGCAAGGCTGCGTTCCTCCCGGGCAGTGGTCCGCCCCATCTCAGCTGCCTGCTGGGCTGCGGTTGCCGTCGCCAGCGACTGCACCAGCTGATGAAGCCTTTCGTCGATCGCCCTCCGGGCCGCAATGGCCAGGTCGAGGCCATCGGAATGGATGAAGTCGGATCGGGACGATCTGGTCAGGTCCCGTTCCAGCGTGACGATTTCCTCATCCAGTTCCGCAAGCTCCCCATCGGCATCTGCGCCTCCAAGGCCCTCGATCGCGGTCCGCTTGGCCTCGAGTGCCGACTCCACCGTCTGACGAAGCGGCTGGATGCGGCGGGCTTCGTCGACATCGGCAACAGAGGCCCTGCGAAGTCGGTCCTCGAGGGCTGCTGCTGCGTCGTCCCGCAGTCGCGTGGCCTCGGTCAGCGAGGTGCCTCCGCCAGGCGAGATCCGGAGCCGCGCTCCGCCGACCGCCAGTTCGCTATCGGCCGTAATCGTCTCGGAAGTGCCTTTCACAAGTTCATGGTCACCGAGCCGCACCGGGCCGTCGGCGGCGAGGAGTTCGACCCGTGTGGCGATCGCGTCGAGCGTGGCCTGGGCAGCATCGTGCCTGCGTTCGAGGGAGGTCAGCTCCGAAAGATCGGCGCTGCTGACCGCCGGCAGGGAATCGAACCGGGCCTGAAGTTCGATCGCCTCCGCCCGCAGGGCGGCGATCCGGCCACAGCGGCCGGCGAGGCCGACCCGCTCCGTTCGTCGACGCTCGAGGTGCTCGGCCTGGGAGTGCAGTTCGGCCAGCTCGGCGACGTCTGCCTGTTCCCGTTGGCATGCGCGGGCGTCGGCCTGGGCGGTCGTCGCACGTTCCTCGGCCTCCTTCTCGGCGCGGCCGGCGGCGGCCTGCCTTTCAGCCGCAGGCGCCCGCCGCGCCTCGATGGATGCGATCCGTGCCTCAGACTCTCGAATCTGGCGGTCACCATCGGTCAGGCCGGCCAGTCGTGCGACCGCGGTCGTGGCCGTCGCCTGCTGCTCCGCCTGGAGGATTTCCAATCTTCTGGCCTCGTCGAGCTGGCCACCGTTGTCTTCCTGCTCTCGCCTTCTGGCCGCGAGGCTCGACTCGCTCTCGGCGATCGTGGCATCGGCCCGTTCGACATCCGCCGCCGCCCCTTCGAGTGCATCGATCGCGGCCTGGGCGGTGGCTCGTTTCGACCGGGCATCGGCCAGTGCTGCATCTGCTTCACCGAGCGGTGAACCTGCCTTCGAAGTCCCATTTTCCTTGGTCCAGGAGCCATATGTCTCGGCGACGATCGTGCCGACCGCGGCGTCCCGCCTTGATTCGAGCACGTCGCCGGCCTCCAGGCTGCCGAGCCGCTCCCGCAGACGTTCCAGCGGCATGCCGATCGAGTCGCGATCGAGCGGGTCTGTGCCGGAGACACCCTGCCAAACCCAGAGATGGGCCCATTGCAGCCGCAGCTTGTCCTCGGCGCCGCGGCCGGCGACGGCCTCGATGGCGAGGATTTCCTCGAGCGCCTCCTCCGCCTGCTCGTTCCGCAGTGGTGGGCTGCCGGCTACGGTGAGCGTGGTGGGGGCGGTATTGGTCCCGGTGAACTGCTTGCTGACCGTGTAGGTCGTGCCACGACTCTCGAACGTCAACTCAACGGATGGGTGGCCCGGATGGAAGTGCGATCGCATCGCATCGAGCACCGCCCCCGAGGCCCG
>CAMDFJ010000152.1 GCA_945897435.1 Candidatus Kuenenia stuttgartensis
GGGCAACCGCACCGCCCTGTTCTTCAATGCCCAGCGCAGCGACTACGGCGAGCCGGTGCGGATCGAATGCAACGATCTGCCTGCCGGTGTCTCCGTGGCAACCGCTCCGATCGTCGATCCAGCCCCCGGCGGGCTCGTCGTCTTCGAGGCGGCCGCAGACGCCGCGGCCGGCACGCGGGCGGTCGGTGTCCGAGTCGTCCGCTCGACGGGTGAAACGGCTGAAGGCGTTGGATCCCTGCGACAGACCTACGACATGGTGTTCGGCGACCCGAACCGCACGCCGTTTCGCACCGCCATCGGAAACAGGCTCTCGGTTGCCGTGGTCGACGAGGCCCCGGCGACGATCGAGTTGCTCGAGCCGCAGACCCCGATCACGCGGCGTGGGACGATGGATCTCGCCGTGAAAATACAAAGGGCCGAGGGCTACACGGGCCGGATTCGCCTCGAGATGCCATTCAAGCCGCCGGGGATCGGCATGTCGGCGGTGGAGGTCAAGGAGGGCGAATCGGCAGCGACCGTTCCGATCAGCTGCACTGCTGAGGCGCCGACAAAACAGTGGAGTGTGGCACTCACGGCCACGCTGCTTCCGGAGGCTGAAAAGAAGGGGGCAAAGCCGGGCGGTCGCCGGGCCACCCGGGGCATTCTCGTTGCCAGCCGGCTGGTGCCGCTCTCGATCGTAGAACCGCTGGTCGAGATGACGGCTGAGAAGGCTGTCGTCGAGCAGGGCCACGAAACCCGGATCGTCTTCAAGGCGAGCCGGCCCCCGTCGTTCACGGGAACGGCGAAGGCCCGGCTGATGGGTCTGCCAGCGAAGGTTGAATCGACGGTGGTCGATCTGCCTGCAGGCTCCGAGAGCCTCGAATTCCAGATTCGAGCGGCGGCCGACGCGGCGCCCGGCAAGCACGACCAGGTCTTCTGCCGGATCGAGGTCCCGGTCGGCGATGCCTGGATGGTCCATCAGACGCCGGCCACGTCGCTGCGGATCGACAAGCCGCTGCCCGAGGGCGTGGCCGCGAAGTCGGAGACCACGCGATGACCTTCCGGCCGACGTCCAAGGCGGCGATCCTCGCCGCATTTCTGGCAGTCCTGTCCTCGACTTCCACGGTCGAGGCAGTCGCCGACATCGTTGGCATCGAAGTTTTTCCGCCGCGGGTACGGCTCGACTCCTCTCGCGACAGGCAGCGAATCGTCGTGCAGGCCATGCACTCAGACGGGCACACCGAGGACGTCACCTCGGCCGCATCGGCCAGCCCCTCCGACGCCCGGCTCATCGCCATCGAGCGGGCTGTTCTGCGGCCGCTTGCCGACGGCGAGGGGAGCCTGCGGATCGAACACGCGGGCCACGCCCGAGAGATCCCCTTCACCGTGATCTCGGCATCCTCGGAGCCGCCGCTCTCGTTCCGGCTCGACGTGATGCCCATCTTCGCGAGGGCCGGCTGCAACATGGGCAGCTGCCACGGGGCGGCCCGCGGCAAGGACGGCTTCCGACTGTCGCTCTTCGGCTTCGATCCTGCCGGCGATTACCAGCGCATCACCCGCGAGATCCCAGGCCGTCGGATCGACCCCGGCGATCCGACGGGCAGCCTCCTTGTCGCCAAGGCTCTGGGCAGCGTGCCCCATACGGGCGGCAAGCGGTTCGAGCCCGACAGCGACCTCGGCCAGACCCTCATCCGCTGGATCGCGGCGGGTGCGTCCGACGACCCCGGCCCCGTCTCCGGCCTCGTGGCCCTCGACCTCTATCCGCCGACAGCGTTGCTCGCCGGGAGTGGAGTCCGACAGCCGCTCTGCGCCGTCGCCAGGTTCGCCGACGGCAGCGACCGCGACGTCAGCGACCTCTGCTGGTATGGCTCCAACAACGATCCCACGGCCAAGGTCTCGGCCGAAGGTCTGGTCAGCAGCGGCAGTCGCGGCGAGGCCTTCATCATGGCCCGCTACGGCACAATCACGGTCGGCGTGCCCTTCGTCGTCATCCCTGAACACCTCGATTTCAAATATCCTGAGTCGGTCGGCGGCACCTGGATCGACGCCCTTGTCGATCGCAAGCTGGCCAGCCTGCGGATCGCCCCTTCGAACGTCTGCGACGACGAAACCTTCCTCCGCCGACTGACGCTCGACCTCATCGGCCTCGTGCCCACGCCCGAGGAGCGGGAGGCATACCTCGCCGATCAGCGGCCCGACCGGCGTGCCCGCGTCGTCGATGCCCTGATGGAACGCAAGGAGTTCGTCGAACTCTGGGTGATGAAGTGGGCGGAGATCCTCCAGATCCGATCCGTTCCCAACGAGGTCAGTTCGAAGGCGGTCATCCTCTACCACCAATGGCTCGACCGGAGGATCGCTGCCAACGAGCCGGTGGACAGGATGGTTCGCGACCTGATCGCCGCCTCGGGTGGCACCTTCGACAATCCACCGACCAACTACTTCCAGCAGGAACGCGACACGCTCAAACTGGCCGAGAACGTGGCACAGGCCTTCCTCGGCATGCGGATCCAGTGCGCCCAATGCCACAACCATCCGTTCGACCGCTGGACGATGGACGACTACTACGGCTTCGCCGCCTTCTTCAAACAGATCGCCCGAAAGCGGAGCGATGACCCGCGGGAGTTCATCGTCTACGACTCTGGCGCGGGCGAGATGAAGCATCCCGTCTCCGGCACAAACGTCGCCCCGAAGTTTCTCGGCGGCGAGTCGCCGAAGGTCGCCGGCCGGGACCGGCGGGAGGCGTTGGCCGAATGGGTCACGGCGGCCGACAACCCCTATTTCTCGAGGCACGTGGCCAACATCGCCTGGACCCACTTCTTCGGTCGCGGCATCGTCCACGAACCTGACGACGCCCGCGTCAGCAATCCGCCCTCGAATGGCCCGCTGCTCGAGGCCCTCGGCGGCCGGCTCGCCGAATCGGGCTGGGACTTCCGGGCTCTCATCCGCGATATCGTGCTCTCGAACACCTACCAGCGGTCCTGCGAGACGAATGCCTCGAACGGTCTCGACGACACCAACTTCTCCCATGCCGCGGTCCGTCGGATTCGCGCCGAAGTGCTGCTCGACGTGCTTGCCGAGGTGACCGAAACCAAGAACAAGTTTCCCGGACTGCCTCTCGGTGCCCGGGCGGTGCAGGTGGCCGACGGCCGGACCACGAACTATTTCCTCACAACCTTCGGCCGCGCCACCCGCGACGACGTCTGCAGCTGCGCCGTGCGGATGGATCCGAGCCTCTCCCAGGCGCTCCACCTGCTCAACGGCGATGCGGTCAACGACCGTATCCGCCAGGGGGGCGTCATCGAGCGGTCGATCGCCGCCGGCAGGCCCGACAGCGAGATCCTCGACGACCTCTTCCTCCGCTGTTACGGCCGGATGCCGACCGAGCGGGAGCGGATCGAGACTGTCACCACCCTGATGGCGGCCGCCGACAGGAAGGCTGCCCTCGAGGACGTCTTCTGGGCGCTGCTCAACTCTCCCGAATTCATCTTCAATCACTGATCCGTGCGAGTCTTCAAGCCATATCTGTTGCTCCTGATGGTGCTGCCGCTGCGGGCCGCAGTCGCCGCAGATGCGCCGCCGACGTTCGAGGAACATCTGCGGCCGATCTTCCGGGAGAAGTGCTGCGGCTGTCACAACCCCGACAAGAAGCAGGGGGGACTCGACCTGACGAGCTACGGCCAGACCATGGCCGGTGGATCGTCGGGCGAGGTGATCGCCCCCGGCGACGTCGATGGCTCCTACCTCTGGCAGCTGGCGAGCCACGCCTCGGAACCAAAGATGCCGCCCCAGTCGGATCGGATTCCCGGCGAGATGCTTGATGTCCTCCGAAAGTGGATCGCGGGGGGCGCGATCGAGCGGTCTGGTGGAAAGCCGGTGGCCCGCAAGGCCAATGCGTCGCTCGCCCTCGACGCATCCGCCGTGCTCGCCCCGCAGGGGCCGGCCGTGATGCCACCACGACTCGCGCTCGATGTGATCGGTCATGCATCACGTCCGCTCACGATCACCGGACTCGCCGCCTCGCCAAACGGGCCGCTTTTGGCCGTCGGAGGCCGCGAGCAGATATTGCTGTTCAATACCGACTCACTCGATTTTCTCGGCGTGCTCCCCTTCCCTGAAGGCGACGTGAAGACCCTGCGGTTCTCCCGCAATGCAAAACTGCTGCTCGGAGGGGGCGGCGAAGGGGCGAAGCACGGCAGGGTCGTTCTCTGGGACGTGGCCAGCGCGACCCGCATCGGTGAGCTGGGGGACGAGTTCGACCAGGTGCTGGCGGCAGACATCGCAGCCGACCAGAGCGTCGTCGCCCTCGGCGGCCCGCAGAAGGTGGTGCGACTCCTGCGAACGGCCGACGGCTCGCTCGACGCCGAGATTCGCAAGCACACCGACTGGATCACGGCCGTCGAGTTCTCACCCGACGGGAAGATGCTGGCGACCGGCGATCGGGCGGGCAATGCCTTTCTCTGGGAAACCCGCGGTGCCCGCGAGGACGGCGTTCTCAAAGGCCATGCGGGCGGAATCTCTGCGGTCGCATGGCGCGGTGACGGGGCCGTCGTCGCCACGGCGAGCGAGGACGGAAAGATTCGGCTCTGGTCCCGACGCGATGCAGCGAAACTGAAGGAATGGGAGGCCCATCCCGGCGGCGTCCTCGGTATCGCCTGGCTTCCCGACGGCCGGATCGCCTCCTCGGGCCGCGACCGCAAGGTCGTCATCTGGAAAGGCGACGGTGGGCGGGAGCGGGAACTCCGGCAGCATGACGAGATCGTGCTTCGGGTTGCGCTGACGAACGACGGCGGGCGTCTTTTTTCAGGCGATCTGCTCGGCCGGCTCGCGGCCTCAAAGACCAGCGACGGGACCGCGATCGGCGACCTCGACACCAACCCGCCGCCGCTGAAGACCCGCGTCGAAACGGCAGAATTGGCCCAGCGGCAACGGATCGAGAGCTCCCGTGCCGCTGCCGAGAAGGCCAAGGTCGCCAGCGAAGCGATGCAACTGGCCGAATCCCAGATGGCGGCCGCCCGCAAGGCATTGGAGGAGTCTCAGGCGCATCTCGAGGCTGCCCGTACAAAGGAATCCGAGGCGACCCGCGAACTCGAACGCTGGAAGGCAGAACTCGAATTCAGCCGCCCGGGCCGGTAGAACCCTCCGGGCCTGACGCTGCCCGATGTGGGACAGGCTTCAGCCTGTCATGGCTGCTTCACGAAAAATCTCGGCGTCGTGCCGAATTTTCCTTGGCCGGCTCCGCCGGCTGGTGCTGACCCGGCCCTCCGGGCCTGGCGCTGCCCGATGTGGGACAGGCTTCAGCCTGTCATTCAGCGGGTGTTCATGTCACAGGAGACGCCACCTGCGGCCGGGACATAGCAGGCCCGGGCGTAGTCCATCACCATGCGATGGGCGCTGAATCTCCAGGCCAGTGAGCTGATCGAGTTTTTCATCATCTTGATCCACTCCCTGGGCAGACCATCGGCGTCGCGATCGTAGAACAGCGGAATCACCTCCCGCTCCAGCACCTCGTAGAGGGCATCCGAGTCGCGGCGGTCGGTGATCTCGTCGTTGGCATGCGTCTCGCCGCGTCCGATGGCGAATCCGTTGCG
>CAMDFJ010000153.1 GCA_945897435.1 Candidatus Kuenenia stuttgartensis
TTTTCAAGGCCATGGGCTCGGAGGAAATTGATGCAGGTGGCCGAATCGAAGTCGTACTGGTGCTTCATCGGCTCGCGGGGCTTCGGCTCGAAGTAGAATTGGCCCGTGAAGCCGATCTGCTTCGCGTAGTCGACCGCCATGTGCATGAACCTGGCGAGATGGTCGATCTCCCGCTTCATGTCGGTGTTCCAGAGGCACTGGTAGCCCTCACGGCCGCCCCAGAAGACGTAGCCTGCGCCGCCGAGCCGCTGGGTGACCTCGAGCGCCTTCTTCACCTGGGCGGCGGCATAGGCGAAGACCTCGGCATTCGGGCTCGTGGCGGCGCCGTGGACGTAGCGCGGATTGCTGAAAAGGTTGGCGGTGCCCCAGAGCAGTTTCTTGCCCGTCCGCTGCTGGTGGGCGAGCAGCCGGTCGGCGACGGCGTCGAGGTGGGCGTTGCTCTCGGCGAGCGTGGCCCCCTCGGGGGCCACGTCGCGGTCGTGGAAGCAGTAGAAGTCGCAGCCGAGCTTTTCGAGAAACTCGAAGGCCACGTCGGCCCGCGTGAGGGCCGCCTTCAGGGGATCGCTCTCCGTCTCCCAGGGCCTCAGCATCGTGCCGGGGCCGAAGGGATCGCCTCCCGTGCCCCGCATCGTGTGCCAGTAGGAGACGGCGAACCGGAGGTGGTCCCGCATCGGCTTGCCCTCCACCATCGCGGCAGCGTCGTAGTGCCGGAAAGCCAGCATGTTCTTCGTCGTCGGGCCCTCGAATGCGATCTTCCCGATGCCTGCAAACGCCTCTGCCATCGAAATCATCTCCTCGCTGTTGTCGTCGTTGGGAATCGTGTGTCTGCTGCCGCAGCCTGCGGGCGGCTCTCATGAACCGCTGGAGGATAGGCGATCGAACTCTCTCCCGCAACGCGGCCGCCCACCCCGTCCGGCCGCCGTCAGTCGTTGAGCGAGAACGGCGTGAAGTTCGTCTGGGAGTCGAAATAGTCCTCGTTTTCGACCCGCTTCAGCCAGTTGACGGCGAGGTAGGTGAGCGGCGTGAAGAGCACTTCGACCGCCACTTTGAGCAGCCAGTTGAAGAGCACCACGCTGAGGATCGTCTCGGCCCGCCAGACATTCGCGAAGGCGAGCGGATAGAAGATCAGGCTGTCGACGAACTGGCCGAGGAACGTCGAGCCGACCGTCCTGGTCCAGAGCCAGCGGCCGCCGGTGAGCAGCTTCATCTTGGCGAGCACGAACGAGTTGACGAAGTCGCCCGCCCAGAAGGCGAGAATCGAGGCGGCCACGATCCGCCAGCTGGCGCCGAAGCAGATTTCGAGTGCCGGCTGCAGCTGCTGGTTGAACGGCTCGGCCGGATTGACGGGCATCGCGATCACGATCTGGCTCATGAGCACGTAGAACAGCATCGCCCCGAAGCCGGCCCAGATCACCTTCCGCGCCCGGGCGTAGCCATAGACCTCGGTGAGCACGTCACCGAAGATGTAGCTGATCGGAAAGAAGAGGTTTCCCGCCCCGAAGACCAGCGGGTAGCCGGCGATCGTCACCAGGCAGGATTTTCCCGGCCCGATCATGTTGGAGCAGAGCAGTACCGCCACGAACGATGCCATGATCAGGTCGAAATATTTGTAATGCCTCGTATTGCGGGCGTGGGTGGTCGTCATCTGCGGGATCCTCCGGTGGCGTTACCTGCGGATGAAGAGCGTCTGCCCGCTCGAGTGGGCCAGAGCCGGCCCGCAGCAGGCCTCGACGAGTCGGGCCACGTCGTCGGGGGCGAGCGTCTCCGAGGCGGGGAAGTCGGGGAAATGATCCCGCAGCATCCGGGTTTCGACGGCCCCGGGCGCGACCGCCAGAACGCGGATGCCATGCGGTCGGCCCTCGTCAGCGGCGGCCTTCGTGAAGGTGTTCACCCAGGCCTTGGTTCCGCCGTAGACGGCGAACCCGGGAAAGGGATCGATCGATGCCAGCGACGAGAGATTGACGATCGTGCCGCCGCCGCCGGCCCGCATGACGGGCCAGACCGAGCGGGTGCAGAAGAACACCGAGCCGATGTTGGCCCGAAGGCAGTCGGCGAAGGCCTCGTCGCCGGTGTCGGCGATCGGCCCGAGCGGTGCGTCTCCGGCGTTGTTGACGAGGACGTCGACCCGGGCGAAGCGTTTCACCGCGGCCGCGATCAGGTCGCGGGCACCAGCTGCCGTGCCAACGTCGGTCACCACCGCCTCGCACTCGCCCCCCGCAGCCTCGACCCGCTCCCGGGCCACCGTCAGGGCCGAAGGGTCGCGGGCGGCGATCACGACACGTCCGTCCGCCGCCGCAAACCGGCTGGCGATCGCCAGGCCGATCCCCCTGCTGCCTCCGGTGACGATGCACACCCGCCGTTCCATGCCCATGCCCATGATTGGGACCAGCCGCTCAGGTGCCAAAGAAACCATGCCCGCTCCGCCCGGCGGCCTGCTTCGGTATCGACCGAATCCGGGGGCCTGTCCTGTCGGATCTGCGGATGGCCGTTCTCGCAGACGATCGGCACATCCTGCCCAACCCCGCCGTCGGTCGCAAATCGGCAGGCGGCCTGATTTTTGCAACCCGCCTCGCCGATTCCTATGCTCTGAAGGGTTCCTTCGCCGCACCCTGGGAGTCGCCTCGCATGTCGATCGTCCGGGCCACCCGTCGGGTCCACTTTTCCGCGGCCCACCGGCTCCACCGGCCCGAGTGGTCTGACTCGCACAACACCGAGGTCTTCGGCGAGTGCGCCAACCCGCTCTGGCACGGCCACAACTACGAACTCGAGGTGACCGTCGAGGGGCCTGTCGACCCGGAGACGGGGTTCGTGATGGACCTCAAGCGGCTCCGTGACATGCTCGACGAGCGGGTGATTCGCGACGTCGACCACCGCAACCTGAACCTGCAGGTGTCGTGGATGGAGGGTGTCAATCCAACGGCCGAGAATCTCGTGGTGGCGATCTGGGAACGGGTGGCTCCGGCCCTGCCGGCGGGCATTCGACTCGTCCGGATCGTGCTTCATGAAACGCCCCGCAACGCGGTCGAATACCTCGGAGAAGCATCTGCATGAGCGATGTCGTTCCTGATCTGTCGGCAGTGCCGTTTGAATCGCTCGTGGCCGAGATGATCCGCCGCTGCGGCGACGATCCCAGCCGTGAGGGCATGGTCAAGACGCCCGAGCGGGTGAAGAAGGCCTGGGAGTTTCTCACCCACGGCTACGGTCTGACTCCCAAGGATGCCATCGGCGACGCCCTCTTCGAGGAGCACCATCAGAGCATGGTGCTCGTGCGTGACATCGACCTCTACTCGATGTGCGAGCATCACCTGCTGCCGTTCTTCGGCAAGGCCCACGTGGCCTACGTGCCCAACGGCAGGATCATGGGGCTCTCGAAGGCGGCCCGGCTTGTCGACATGTATGCCCGCCGGTTCCAGGTGCAGGAGCGGCTCAGCGAGGAGATCGCCCAGGCCGTCTGGGACACGATCCAGCCGCAGGGCGTGGGCGTGGTGGTCGAGGCCTACCACCTCTGCATGATGATGCGGGGCGTGCAGAAGCAGAATTCCAAGACGATCACCTCCGCGATGCGGGGATCGTTTCTGGAAAATCCGAGCACGCGAGATGAATTCCTCCGGCTCTCGCTCGGGTCGCACTCCCCGCTCTACTGATCCCGCTGCTGATTTCGCCGGCGGCGGGTCAGGCGGTCGAGGAGCCGGCGTCCGGCGTCGGGAAACCACTCGATGATCCCGGCGAGCAGGCCGACCTTCCGCGGCACGACGAGTTCGCTCGTCCGTCGGCGGCAGGCGTCGAGGATCGACCGGGCGAGACTGTCGGGGTCGAGCTGCCCGAGGCTCGTCGTGCCGCCCGGCGCCGCCGCCTCCGGGGGCAGACCGGCCGCGACCGCCTCCTCGGCATAGCGGGCCGCCGCCCTGTCTGCCGCGGGATCGTCGGCGGTCCGCCGGATCGGTCCCGGGGAGACGAGCAGCACGTGGGCCCCGCGCGGGGCGATCTCGATGCGAATCGCGTCGGCATATGCGGCCAGTGCCGACTTGGCGACGCTGTAGGGACCCATGAAGGGCATCACGATCTTGCCCGCGAGGCTGCCGATGTAGACGAGATGCCCCCGGGCGGAAGCGACATCGTCGGCGACAGCCTGCGTGATCTCCACGGCCGAGAGCAGGTTGGCGTCGAGGTATTCCTGCAGAGCCGCCGGCGAGGTGTTCAGGATCGCGGCCCGCCCAGACCGGCCGACGCAGAAGAAGAGGTCGTCGACGCCGCCCAGCAGTCGCTCGGCCTCGGCCGCCACCCTGTTGCCCTCCCCTGCCCTGCCGAGATCGGCGGCGATGCCCTGCAGCCGATCGATCGGGTCCCCGGCCTGATCGCAGGTTTCAAGGCCCCTGCGCACGCCTTCGGACGACCGCCCCACGATCAGCACCCGCGCCCCCGCCCGGGCGAGGTGCCGGGCCAGCACGAGGCCGAAACCGGCCGTGCCGCCCGCGACGACCACCCGACGGTTCTGCCACATGCTTGTCATCGCTCCGGGAAGGGGAAGGCCTGGCAATCGCCGGGGCGGGTCAATTCCGGGCCCGGAAAACCGGCCCTCAAAACCTTAGCCTCTCGCGGCTGAATAAGCTCGTTTTTACCGGAAGCTTCAATATTCACGCCGCAAGGTTTTACCTCATTTTCATCCTGGGCGGGGCAATTCGTAGCGTCGCGAAACCACTTCTTCCCGCAGTGTCTTGCGAGGGTCGGGGTTGCCCACGCCCCGAGAGCCGGACGTTCGCTGCGGCCATCCTGGCCTTCGCTCACTCGATGCTGACTTCGCTTCGGCATCCATGCCTGCGCTTGTCAGCAACGCCGGCTCCCGGAGCATGGGCAACCCCTCCCGATGCCTCGTTGAAGAAACGGACTGCTGCGATGCACGAAACGCCTGATCCGCGAATGCCTGGGCTCCCTCATCGGTCTCGCCCGGTCATGCAGCCTTACGGATCAGCGAGGGGCTGCCCATGCCCTCGAGCGGGCTATGGAAGCGAGCGGAGCCAGGGATGCCGAAGCGAAGCGGACATGCAGAGAGCCGAGGCCCCGGAGGGCCGCGGCGAACGTCCGGCGAGAGGGCGTGGGTAGCCCCGAGCGGGTCGGGCGAGTTGAGGCCACGACCTGCTGAAGCCTGTCCCACATCGAACATCCTCCTGCTCCCGATCTGCAATCCCGTCCTCCGTGGTACTCTGTCGGCCCAAACCCTTCCCTCCCCCTCCCCGCCACGCAGGAATTGTGCCATGACGAGCATCATGCCCACTCCGCCGGAGATCGTTCGTACCAAGATCGTGGCCACGCTCGGCCCCGCCTCGCGGGAGGAGGATGCGATTCGGGGGCTGGTCGAGGCGGGGGTCGACGTCTTCCGGCTCAACATGGCCCACGGTTCGGTCGAGCAGCACCAGGAATCGCTCGACCGGATCCGCCGGGTTTCAGACGTCCTCTGCAGGCCCGTCGGGGTGCTCGCCGACCTCGCCGGGCCGAAGATCCGGCTCGGAGAGCTGCCCGGCGGGGCCGTGGAGTGCATCGAGGGGAGCCCTGTGAAGTTCGTCCGCGG
>CAMDFJ010000154.1 GCA_945897435.1 Candidatus Kuenenia stuttgartensis
TCGGTCGATCGTGACGACTATCCCGTCCACGATGTCGTCCTGATGTGGCAGGAGAGGGTGCTCGATCGGCTCCTCGATCCGGTCACGCTTGCAAGGATCCGCGACAGCGAGTTGAAGGTTCCGGCCGATCAGGACGCCTTCACCACCGCCGAACTGCTCGACCGGCTCTCGGCCTCGATCTTCTCGGAGATCGCTGCGGCGGCACCGGGCGAGTATTCCAACCGCAAGCCGGCGATCCCGAGCCTGCGACGATCCTTGCAGCGGGCCTATCTCTCGCGGCTCGCTGGGCTCGCCCTCGGTTCGGGATTCGCGTCGACCGATGCCGAGTCGCTGGCGGCCGCCGAACTGCGGTCGCTGGAGGGGCGGATCGAAGCCCTGCTCGCCAGACAGGATCTCAAGCTCGACCCAACCTCACGGGCCCACCTTGCCGATCTTGGCTCGCGGATCGAGAAGGTGCTCGACGCCGATGTCGAACTGCGGCGGCCGTAGCAGATACCGAAACCAGTCTGCCCGAGCAGTGATTCGTCGTTGGTCGAGCATGGAGAGTGAAGGGGGGTCTGATGCGTCTTGTCGTCGCGGTCCTCCGGCCGTCCCAGCTCGAGATGGTTCGCGACGCACTGGCGGCGGTTCAGGTCACCCGGATGACGATCTGCGATGCCCAGGGCTATGAAGGCTCCTCGTCGCCGGCGCAGCTCGTTCAGCAGGCGATCGTCGAGATCGCGGTGAACGATGATTTCCTGGAGCGGACGGTTGCGGCGATCGCCGCCGCGATCGCCGGGAGTGGCGAAAACCCTGCCGACCGGATCATGGTGCTGCCGATGGATGAGGCCCTGCAGATCTACCGCGAGGTCCGGGGGCAGGAGGCGATATGATGCGATACCCCTGTGGCGAGATCGATCGCGACTCCCCCTGATCCATGGTGTTTCCCGATGCCAGACGAACGATTGATCCTGCTCGTATCGCCCGACCTGCTCTCGACGAGCCGCATCGCCGGCCTCGCCCAGCCGCTGCCGGCCAGAGTCGACACCCTGCGTCGGATCGAGGACCCATTGCCGGGAGGCCCCTACGATCTGATTCTCGTCGATCTTCAGACGGTGCCCGGAACCGCGACCGAGATCGTCTCGCGTGCGCTGCTGCTCTGCGAGGGATCCGGGGCGAAGCGGGCCAGACTCGTGGCCTTCGGCCCGCACGTCGCCAAGGAACGGCTCGCCGAGGCTCTGGCCGCAGGCGCCGATGCCGTCGTCAGCCGGGGCGAACTCCTCGGCGACTTCGCGACGCTCGTGCAACGCTGGACGGAATGACGAACTGCAGACCGGCCGATCCGAGGCCGCTTTCTATTTCAGCGTCTGCCCGTCGCGAGCGTCGGGTGCGGTGGCCGTCCGCGGCGAGGCAATGGCGTCGAGCTTCGCGGCCACCAGACTCCGTAACGCCCCGTCCCACCAGGCATCAAGCGCATCCTGCAGGCCGGATACGGCGTCGTCGTGCCGCTCGTGGGCCTTGAGAGCGTGCACCAGCGGCAGGAGGATCTCCGGATTGCCGCACACCGCCCGGCCGATCTCGCGGGTCGTCGCATCGTCGAGCGAACGCACGAGCGTCACGCAACAGACATCGAGACCGTAGGGACCGATTGCCGCCAGCAACGGATGGCAGTCGGTGTGGAACGCCACAGTCGAAAGCCGCTCCTGGCCACGGCGGGCCAGCGATGCGGCCACCAGCGGCACCGTGACCAGCGACGAGGCGCTGACATGGGCCAGCGGACCATGCTGCTTGGATGTCATGAACTCAGCCATTTCATCGAGCATCGCGGGGTCGCCCACCATCGCGCAGGCCCCCGCACGCGCCAGCGCCGCCGGCCATGAATCGCGACCGCAATGCTCCTCCGTGAGCCGCCAGATGATCGCCGCCAGATGTCGGGTGACCGCCTTCTGTGCGGCCGCAGCGGAGGTCAGATCCTCTTCGCTCGGAATTTTCAGCGAATCCAGGCCCGGCTCTCCGCCGGCACGGCCGTCGGGCTGATGGCCCATCGACGTGGTCGCGAGCATCCGGTCGCATCGTTCAAATCCGCCATCCTCGCGGCAACGCTGAACCAGGTCGATCAGCTGCCCCAGCCGGCCTTCCCAGACGGACCGCTGCTCGCCATGAAGGCCAGCGGCATCGGCGACCCGGCCGCAGGCGGCGGCGACGTCAGACGAAAGGAGAAACCCGACCGCCGATGCCACGGGAGCTTCTTTGCGGAGCATATTCGGACCGGCCGCCGCGCGGAGTTCCTCCAGCGCCGGGGCGAGCGTTGCTGATTTCGCCTCCAGCGAGACCTCGCAGCCAGCGACGGCCAGGCCGAGCGGACGCCCCGATCTGGCGTCGAACCGGCTCGTCGCACCACCGGCCCTGATCAGCATGGTGTCCCCTTCGAAACAAACCTCCGGATTGTCTTCGTGCACGAAGGCGAGGCAGGCAACAGGCTCGATCGACATCTCGACGGTCACTCCCGCCGGCCTGCCGTCGGTGGTGCTCCCGATGGAGCCGGAGAAGGAGAGGTTCCGCCTGTACTTGGGCGGTGCCTTGCCGACCGGCTTCTCCCGCACCAGCGACAGGCCGACATTCACCGTGCACCAGGCCTGCTGCGGCAGCGGAATCTCGAGCCGGCCACCACCGCCAGCCGGCAGCAGGCCGACACTCGTGTGGCTGACCGCCAGTCCGCAGGCCCGATCGCCGTCGGGCAGCGCCGTGAGCAGGAGGCCATCTTGTGACGAGAGAATCAGCCGGGCAGACGCGGTCGCGCCGGCGGCGGCATCGCCTGTTGGCCGGTTGCCCTCCAGCACCAGATCGTCGCCGCGTCCGACCGCCGCCACGAGCCACTCATGAAAGCGGAGCATCGTGGCCTCATCGCGGGAGAGCGACTGCGACAGGGGCGTGGCGGCGGCGTATTCCTCGAGGCTGAACCTGGCCACGGCCGCACCAGGATCGGTCGGATCTTCGCGAAACTCGATTTCATGCCGGATGAAACGGCCCGAACGCCGGAGCCGGTCGCGCCAGACGAGTCGATCCCGGTCGCTGACGGGCGCGCCGAGTTTCACCCCCAGATACGCGATGAGATCCCGCTGCGTCGTCCGGCAGTCCGGCGGGAGATCGATGCGTCGCAGCACGGACTTCGGCGGCAGATCGCGGATCGCCACCACGAGATCGATGCTGCTGCCGTCGGGCCTCAGCCTGATGTCGATCGGGCCACGGACAGCCGGCGGGTCCTGCGTAGGTGATGAGCGGTCCGCCTGATCGCTGCCGCCGGCCGGCTTCGCAATTGAACGCCGTCCGTGCACCGGCGGAGCCACCGAGAGATAGCCCTCATCACGAAGGAACCGAGCCACTTCGGCATGGATGCGATGGATGGCGACGGCATCACAGGTGGCGGGCCCGGCCGATTTCCAGGCCGGCTGTTCGAGCGTGGCGGGACGACCGTCGGCGGCCATCCAGATGGTCGTGCTTGTCCCGTTCGGCTGGTCGATCGACCGCGGCAGAGCGTCCCGCGGCGGCTGCTTATCGGAGAGAAACCGCACCAACCGGCCGCTGACTTCGTCTGGCAGTCCCGTGACCTCGATCGACCCCGCATCGAACCGCGTCCCCTCGACCACGTCGAGCACGAGCCGTTCGACTCCGTCGGATGATTCAACCGCTGCATGCACCCGGGCCTCGGCGAATCCTGCGTGTTGGAGCGCGAGCGTCGCCTTGTGGACGACCGCCGCCATGAACGCATCACGAGACCCATGCGGACGCGACAGCCAGACGATGTCGGTGTCTTCGACCAACGGCTGTCGCAGCTGCTCGGCATCGATGTGGGTCGTGCCGCGGACGACGAGCCGATCGGCCACCCCGAGGCTGCCGACATGGTCTGCCAGGGTCACTCCCCCTGCGCATGTGACCGTGATCAGACACGCCAGGATCGCCTCGCAGACGCGCCGCCCGAAGCGGGGCCGCTGATCGTGGACACAACACATGGCAGGCCGGTCTCCGGAGGGCTCGTGGGCCGCGTGGACAGGGGGGGGCAGGACAGTAGCAGCCGGGCTGCCCGCGAGAAATGTCGAACCAGGCCCGTTCTGCGGGATCAGTGGCAGGAGAAACCCGTCACCGCCCGCATCCGCCGGTAGAATCGCGATTCAGAATCTGAGTGTCTTTGAACTCTCGATAGAACGGGAATCCATGAGGCCGCTCCGGAAATGGCCAGTCGGTTTGGGTCGATGGGGGGTGATCGCGGCCGCAATACTGACCGGGCTGGCGACGACCGCCACCGCGGCCGAGTGGCATGTCGCCCCCACCGGCGACGATGCCAACCCGGGCACGGAGGATGCGCCGTTCGCCACGCTCGAGCGGGCTCGGTCGGCCGCCCGTGAACACGACCGCTCCGCGGAAGACGCCAAGCCGGCCACGATCTGGCTGGCCTCTGGCATTCATCAGCGGACGAAGCCCTTCGTTCTTGAAAGCCGTGATACGAAACTCGTATTCCGAGGCCCGGCCGATCGCTCCGCGCGGATCCATGCCGGTCGAGTCATCGACGGCGGCCAGTTGGGAAGGCCATCGGCGTCGCTACTCGAGCGGCTGCCCGCCGCCGCCCGCGAACGGGTGCTGGCCGTCGACCTGGCGGCGATCGGCCTCGCCGACCTGCCCGCGCCACCGGACATATTCAACGACGGCGGGGGT
The DNA here is from genome assembly GCA_945897435.1 of Candidatus Kuenenia stuttgartensis. Taxonomy (GTDB): domain Bacteria; phylum Planctomycetota; class Planctomycetia; order Pirellulales; family UBA1268; genus RGVT01. The sequence goes on from CAMDFJ010000154.1 coordinate 4,690, forward strand.
CTGCCCGACCTCAGCGTGGATGACCTGCCGCTGCCGCTCGCCCGCTGGCCGAACGACGGGCCCGCGACGATCGAGAAGGTGATCGACCGCGGCCAGGGAGTGGGCGGGCCGCGCCGCGGCGGAGTGTTCATCGCCCGCGATGATCGCGTCGGCCGCTGGCCGGTGGCAGACGGCGTCTGGCTCGAGGGCTACTGGAGGGTGCCCTGGGATCCCGCCACGATCCGCGTGGCCGCGATCGATCCGGCCACGCGGCGGATCGACCTCGCCGCAGCGGTGCAGGGGGGTATCGGTTCGAAGTACGCACCGAAGGGCGAGCTCGGCGACGGCAAGGAGCCCTGGTGGGCCGTGAACCTGCCGGAGGAGATCGACCTCCCCGGCGAATGGTGCATCCACTTCCCGTCGAAGACGCTTCTCTTCCTGCCGCCAGCAGGGTTCGGGCCGCAGTCGTTGGTGCGGCTCGCCGTGGATCGCGAACCGCTGGTGATGATCGAGGAGGCCGCGATGGTCGCCTTGCAGGATCTCACGCTCGAGGGCGGGCTCGGGGATGGCGTCGTGATCAGTGGAGGTCGCAAGGCGATGCTGCTCGGCTGCCTGATCCGTAACCTGGGCGGCAATGGAGTGACGGTGAGCGGCGGCTCGCGGCATACGATCCGGGGCTGCGACATCCATTCGCTCGGCGAGGCCGGGATCATTCTGGCCGGGGGAGACCGGGCGACGCTCACCCCCTCTGGCCATGCGGCCCTCAACAACGACATTCACCACGTGGGAATGCGCCGCAAGACCTGGGCCGCAGCGATCCACGTGGGTCGGACGTCGAAGGAGGGCCGCCGGCTCGACGCCGTCGGCT
>CAMDFJ010000155.1 GCA_945897435.1 Candidatus Kuenenia stuttgartensis
GGCATGCCCGGTCGCCGTCGAGGCGGCGAGCCAGTCGGTCTCGGCAGCGGCGATCGACCAGCGATCCTCGAGCCTGTCGGCGATTTCTCCCAGACCGGTGCCAAGCACGACGCCGACCGCGGGCCGGGCGGTCAGCCGCCCCCCTGAGAGCCGCCTGAGCCGCTCGGCGGCGGCCCTCGCGGCCGCCCGTGGGGCCGGAGCCGATCCTGCGGATGCCTCTCGGCCTGCCACCATCTGCTGCCACCTCGATCGGGCCCGCGGCGGCACAACCCTTTGCCGCCGCATCAGGAAAACCCTATTCTCGACGGAGTCGTCAGGATTTGAAACCTGCCTTGTTCCTCCCGCCATCAAAGGCCCTTGCCCGATGTCCACCCGCGCTGAAAAGTTCGCCGGTCTTTCCGTCGCCATCGTCACCCCGTTTCGCGATGGCAGGATCGACTCCGCCCGCCTCCGCGAGCAGGTCGACTTTCAGGCCCAGGCCGGCGTGACCTGCCTCTGCCCGGTGGGCACGACTGGCGAGTCGCCGACACTCTCCCATGAGGAGCACGAGCGGGTGATCGCCGAGACGATCGAGGCCGCGGCGGGCCGCCTGCTCGTGATGCCCGGCACGGGCAGCAACTCGACGGCCGAGGCCGTGCGGCTGACGAAGTATGCCGCCGCCGCCGGTGCCGATGCGGCGCTGGTCGTCGGCCCCTACTACAACCGGCCGACACAGCAGGGCATCTACGAGCACTTCAAGGCGATTGCCGAAAGCGTCGAGATCCCGATCTGCGTCTACAACATCCCCGCCCGCACCGGCCGCAACATCGAGCCCGAGACGATCCTCAGGCTCGCCGAGATCCCGGGGATCGCGATGGTCAAGGAGGCCACGGGCTCGATGGACCAGGCCTCGCAGATCCTCGCCTCCACCGACCTCACCGTGCTCTCCGGCGACGACAGCATGACGCTGCCGCTGCTGGCGATCGGTGGCCGTGGCGTGGTCTCCGTGGTCGGCAACCTCGTGCCCGCAGACATGAAGTCACTGCTCGACGCCTTTGAGGCGGGCGACCTCGAGACCGCCCGCCACTGGCACCATCGCCTGTTCACGCTCTGCCGCGACCTGCTCGGCCTCGCCAGCAACCCGATCCCGATCAAGAGTGCGATGGCGATGCTCGGCCGCGACACTGGCGAGGTCCGCCTGCCGTTGGTACGGCTGGAAAAGCCGCTCGAGGACAAGCTTCGCGGCGTGCTCGGCGAATACGGCCTTCTTTCCACCGGCCAGGCAACGGCCTGCCGGGTCTGAGCCGCAAGCGGCCCGGCCCTACTCGATCACGCGGAGCACGGCCCCCTGGCTGTCAAACCGGCCGATCGTGGCCTCGTACTGCTTCGCCAGCCCGAGCGTCTCGAACTGTTCGACGATCCGGCCCGCCTGATCGATCGACTCGCAGCAGGCCATCACGGCGGGCCCCCAGCTGCTCTGGGCGACGCCGCGGATGCCGAGTTCCCCCAGCAGTTCGATCAGCTGGCAGGTGGTCGCCGCATGCGGAAGTCGGGCCGAGGCCTGCTCGAAAGGCCTGCCGGCGACCGCGCCGTAGCGATGGATGGCGTCGGAGAACATTTCGAAATCTCCCTCGACTGCCGCCGGCAGGATGTCGAGCAGGGCCAGCCGGGCGAGTTCCGCCGCGATCTCTCCGGGCACCGGCGGCAGGCTGGCGAAGGCGGCCTTCTCGGCCTCGCCGTGGAGGCCGATCGAATCCCGCTGCACGATGACCAGACACCGCCAGGCAGAGGGCAGTCGTACCCGGGCCACCAGCGGGGAGAATTGCGGCTCCTCCTTGCCCAAGGCAATCGTCTTCGTGTTCTCGACCATCGCCTCCGGCCGGCCGGCCTCGACGATCAGGCCACCGCGGCTGAATCCGTAGATCCCCACGCAGGACCGCCGGCCACGCCCCACAGCGCGGGCCAGATCGAGGGACTCGCGGGTGTCGAAAAACCAATCCCGTTCCGAAGGATGTACCTCGAATTCACCAGGCTCGTCGCCGGCCGGCGTCTGGTGCAGATGCCTGACACCCGCCGCCACGGCGAGGGCCAACTGGGTTCCGCTGCCGAGACCGACATGGGCCCGCGGCACGGCGATCACGTCGATCTCGCAGCCCGCTTCCGGCGGCAGATTCCAGGCCCCGGCGGCCTGCCGGGCAAACCCGAGTGCCCGCTCGGCCAGCGGACCGCGGCTCGTGAACTGGTTCGCCTTCCGCATCCGTAACTGGATCTGCGGCCGATCGACCATCAGTCCGACACCGCCAAACGAGCGGATCGCCGGATTGCCGAAGGAAAACATGCCGATGTGCAGCCGGGTTGGCGTGCGAATCTCGACAACGCTTGGGCTGCGGCCCGACGGCTGGCTCGGCTCTGTCATGGGGCCAGTAGACAATTCATTCGGGCGGGCGAGAAGGGCCGGCGGTCTGCTCCCGCCCGACCCTGGCGACGAGCAACCCAAAGGCCTCATGCTCCCGCTCGCCCCCCGTCTTGTCGACCAGCGTCCGCAGTTCGGCGAGCCGCCGGGCCACCTGCTCGGCACCGAGCAGATGAAGGCGGGTCACCAGAATCGCCCCCTCGATGACGGCATGCCGGGCCCGGTTGAAGCCGATGAACGGCCGCCCTGGATGCACCGCCAGAACGCGGGCCTCGAGCCGCCCCCGCTCCCGCGAGCGGTCGGCCTCCTCGATCCGAAATTCGTAGGCCATGCAGGCATCCTCGAGCACGAAGCCGCAGACCCGCTCGGCGGGGCGTGCCGCGGGCGGCCTGTCGAGGCCGCCGACCACGAGCCCGGCCACGAGCAGCACGTCGTCGCTGAGGTGAAACACGCCCTCCGGCAGCCTTGCCAGATGGGCCGCCGTCTGGCTCGTCTCGAACGGCTTGAGCAGCAGCCGTTCGATGCGGCCCGAGCGGCAGGCTGCCTCGTCGACTTCGGGCCCCATCGCCGCCAGATGCATGCCGCCGCCGGCATCGACCGTGGCAACGATCCCCTCGACGACGAGTCGGGCGGCAGGGAACGATTCGGCCATGCGGGAACCTCCGGAGACGAGCGTACAATACTCGCGACCCCTCATCCTCTCTGCCTAGCCCCGTGACCGACCGCCGCGAACAGATCCATTTCGTCACGGGAAAACTGGCGGAGCATTCGCTGCGGCAGGTGCTCGACCGGCTCGCCGGCCGCGTCGGCTTCGACTACACCGTGCAGGTTCTGAACATCACGGTCGCGGCCCTGATGACCACGCCCTGGATCGCCCGCCGGCTGGCGGCGCCGGAGGGCACGACGCGGATCCTGATCCCCGGCAACTGTAGCGGATCGCTCGATGCCTTTCGCGAGGTGACGACGCTCCCGGTGGAACGCGGTCCCGACGACCTGCGGCGGCTCGACGAGTTCTTCGGCCAGCAGTCCCGCGACCTCGCCGACTACGGCCTTTTCGACATCGAGATCATCGCCGAGATCAACCACGCTCCCCGGCTCGACCGTGGAGCGATCCTGAAGGAGGCCCGACGGCTGGTGGCCGACGGAGCCGACCGGATCGACCTCGGCTGCGATCCGGGGAGCGTCTGGCAGGGTGTCGGCGACGCCGTCGCGATGCTCGTCGACGCGGGGCTCGCCGTCTCGATCGACAGCTTCGAGCCGCGCGAGATCGCCGCCGCCGTCCGGGCGGGTGCGAGCCTCGTGCTCTCGGTCAATTCGACGAACGTCGCCGCCGCGGCCGACTGGGGATGCGAGGTGGTGGCGGTGCCCGACGTGCCGGCCAGCCTCGAGGGCCTCGACGATACGCTCGACCGGCTCGCGGCGGCCGGAGTGAGGCACCGGATCGACCCGGTGCTCGAACCGATCGGCTTCGGATTCGCCGCCAGCCTCGGCCGCTACCTCGACATCCGGCGTCGGTTTCCCGAGGCCGAGATGATGATGGGGATCGGAAACCTGACCGAACTGACCGACGTCGATTCCGCGGGTGTCAACCTGATGCTGCTCGGCTTCTGCCAGGAGGTCGGCATTCGCTCGGTGCTCACGACCGAGGTCATCCACTGGGCCAAAAGCAGCGTCCGGGAGTGTGCGCTTGGCCGGGCTCTCGTCCACCACGCCGTGACCCAGCGCACGCTGCCGAAGCACGTCGAGCCGCGGCTGGTGACGCTCCGATCAGGCAGGCCGCAGGAGCATGGCCAGGAGGTGCTCGACGCCCTCGCCCGGGCGATCCGCGACCCAAACTTCCGCCTCTTCGCCGAACGCGGCAGGGTGCATCTCGTCGGCGCGGGAATCCATCTCGAATCCCGCGATCCCTTCGCACTGTTCAAGGAACTGGAGCAGCGGTTGGCGGCGACGGCCGCCGACGCCGTCGATGCCGCCCACGCCTTTTACCTCGGCTACGAGGTCTCGAAGGCCGTGACTGCATTGACGCTCGGCAAGGATTACCGTCAGGATCAGGCACTCGACTGGGGCCACCTCACCCAGCCAGAAATCGGCCACGGTCCTTCGGCCTCGGCGGCGGACGTCGCCCGCAAGGCTCGGGCGGCTGGCGTGCCGGCCGACCCGTCCGGGAGCCCCACCGACCAGCAGGCGACGCAAACGACATGACGAAAACCGGACCTCAGGCCGCGATCCCAAACGTAGAAAATTTGATCGCCCGCCGCTGGTTCACGGCCTCGGGCGGCCTGGTCGGCGAATTGGCAGACGGCATCGGGCCGGAGGCTCTCTTCGAGTCGCTGCGGGGGGCGCGGCAGCTGCTCTTTCTCGACAGCGCCGCGATCGACCGGGCCGGCGACAGCGGGGAGGAAAATGCCGCCGCACCGAGGCTTGGCCGGTATTCGTTTCTGGCCGTCGACCCAATCCATTCCGTGGTCATCGAGCCGGCGGCGGGGCCGGATGCCGGAAAAACTGCCGACACGGCCGCGGCGTTCGTCGGACTGCAGACGCTGCTTGCCGATCTCGCCTGCACCACGATCCCCGGCCTGCCGCCGTTTCAGGGTGGTCTGGCCGGCCTCGTCTCCTACGAGTGTGGCCTCGAACGGATCGGCGTCGCGGCCGCGCCGGTTTCCGCCTCCGGCGTGCCGCTGCTCTCGTTCCACGCCTACGATGTCGTCTTCGCCTTCGACCACGATCTCGGCCGGGGCTGGGTGATCTCGCAGGGCGTTCCGGCCCGTGGCCCTGCGGCCCGCCGGGCTCGGGCCACCGAGCGGCTCGAGGCCGTGCTTTCACTTCTCAGGCCCGCCGAACAAAAACCGGCACCGGCCGCGACTCCAGCCGCTCCCGACCTGCTGCCGGCGGGCCCCGCTCATCTCCTGGCCGGTCACCCGGATGTCGTCTCCACCCACACGCCTGACTCCTACAGATCGATGATCGAGGCGGGGATTGAGTATGTTCGGGCGGGGGACATCTTCCAGTCGAATCTGGCCCAGCGGTTCACGGTATTCGCCCCGGCCGACGCCAT
>CAMDFJ010000156.1 GCA_945897435.1 Candidatus Kuenenia stuttgartensis
GGCGCGAGAGAGGACGCCGCGGGAGCTGCTGGAACCCTTGCGCACCCGAAGGCTCTTGTCCATGGTCATCGGAGGAGTCCTGAAAACAGAGGATGAAACGGTGAATGAAAAACAGCCGCTGAAAAGTATTTCGGAACGCAAAAGCCTACGGGGGCAGTCCGGTCGCTTCAAGTCCTTGCCGACTCGGCCGCGATTCAGAGCCCCGGACGCACTCAAAGCTCGAGCCGGGCGATGCGGCCCAGAAAACCCTCCAACGTTTCCGGCCGCCTCGACGGCTCGGCCTCGAGGCAGGCCATGATGGCGTCCGCCAGGGGCTTCGGGATGTCGGGCCAGGCCCCGCGGATGTCGGCCGGAGGGGAGTCGTGCGTGAGCGCCGCCTTGCCGCTCCCTCCACGGGGCCAGGGCAGATCGAGCGTGCAGATTTCGTAGGCAGTCACCCCGAACGAAAAGATGTCGAGCCGCTTGTCGGCCTGGCGACGGCGGACGACCTCCGGAGCCATGTAATTGGGGGTGCCGATCCTGTTGCCGGGCTGAAGGAAGACCGGTCTGTCTGGAACCGCGAGGCCGAAGTCGATGAGCACCAGCCTGCCGTCGGGCCGAAGGATGTAGTTCCGCGGGCAGATGTCGCGGTGCACGAAGCCCGCCTTGTGGACCGTGGCCAGCCCCTCTGCCGCCTGACGGACAAGGTCGAGCCTCTGCGCGGGCGGGAGTGGCTTCTTCGCCGCCAGGAGCGAGTGCAGCAGCACGCCCTCGACGAATTCCTGCACCACGAATGGCCGGCCCTCGGAAGAGATGCCCCATTCGAGTGTGGCTGCCACGTTCGGGCCGCTGATTGCCTTGCCAATCTCACCCTCCCCCGGCTTGCCGAGCCCCTTGTACCGCTTCTCGATCGGATCGAGTTTGAGCGGGTCGATCACCTTGAGGCCGACGACCTTGCCGGTCTCGTTGTCGCGAGCCTTGTAGAAGCTCGACATCGTTCCCGAGATGCTCTCGTGAAGCCGCTCGTAGCGGCGGCTGAGATCGACCCTCCGGCGGATGCCGAACAGCCTCGCGAAGAAACCCGGGCCGGCCATCAGGTCAGCCCTTCTTCAAGGATGTCAGCTCCGCATGGGCTGCGGCGAGATCCTTTTCGAGCCGGGGGATCTCGGCCGGATCGTCAGGCTGCTTCTTGGCGCCCGCGAGTTGCTGCTGCAGCTTCGCGATCTTCTGCTGCAGCACCTCGATCCGCTTCTTTTCCTTTTTGTCCATGGATGGAGTCTCCGTAGGCGTCGCCTCGCATCGGCTACGGCCTTGCTCCCGGTGGAACAGGAGCGTTCGTCAGCTGGGCATTGGGGCCGGTGTGCAACTGTCTCATCCAGCCGGAGAGCAGCACAATCGCCAGCGCCAGTCCGAGCGTCACCGATAGCCACTTGGCCCGGTCGTTGCGAATCCACTGGGTTCCCTCGCCCCGGCCGACAAGGCCACTTGCGAAGTAGAAGACGACGAGGGCGAGGAGGAATTTGGCACCGAAGAGGGCGTGGTAGGAGCTGTCACGCATCCAGGTCGCTCCCCAGAATTCCGGATCGGCCTTCACGCGGGCATTGAAGAGCAGAAAATTCGCCAGACCACTCGCCAGCAGAACGGTGATGGCCCCGATCACCCAGGGAAGCCAACGGCGCCTGATCGATTCATGGATTCGATCTCGGGTGGTGGCGTCGATGTCGGAGAGGGCGGGCACGAGGCCATACCGGGCAAAGACCAGGCCTCCCATCGCCACGATCGCGGCGAGGACGTGGGCCCAACGAAGTACGAGCGTGATGAACGTGGTCGAATCCATGTGGCCGAACTGACTCCAGGGGGTGTGGCTTCCAGACGACGATACTACCCGAGGGACCACGGCCCCAAAACAGCAGCCCTCAAAACCCACGGTCCGGAGACCCGCGGTTTGCGGGCAACCGTCACCAGGGCCTACAGTGCCGGCCATGCTTCCGGCCGATGACGATACCCCCGAAGATTTTCCCCTCCTGCCCGGCATGCAGCCGCACGACCGCTGGATGCGGGTCGCGCTCGACGAGGCCCGGGCCGCCGCGGAAGAGGACGAGGTGCCCGTCGGGGCGGTGATCGTCGCCGCAGGCCGCGTGATCGCCAGCGCCCACAACCAACGGGAACAGCTGGCCGACCCCACCGCCCACGCCGAGATGATCGCCCTCACCCAGGCTGCGGCCGCTCTCGGTTCCTGGCGACTCGAACAGTGCACCCTCTACGTGACGCTCGAACCCTGCCCGATGTGCGCGGGCGCCATTCTGCAGGCCCGCGTGCCGGTCGTGATCTGGGGCGCCGCCGACCCCAAGGCCGGGGCAGTGGAGAGCCTCTACAGACTGTTCGAGGACCAGCGGCTCAATCACCGGGTGCAACACACAGGACATGTCATGGCCGAGGAATGCGGCCGGATTCTCAGCGACTTTTTCCGCCAGAAGCGGAAGATACCCCGGGCTGACACCGGGTTCTGAGCAATCGCTTCACGGAAAATCCCGGCGGCTGGCTACACGGAAAATCTCGGCATCCTGCCGAATTTTCCTTGGCGACCTCCGGTCGCTGGTGATGACCCGGCCCTCCGGGCCTGGCGCGGGGTGGTGATTCTTTGCAGTGACAGGCTGAAACCTGTCCCACAACAGCGGCCGGCTATCGCTTCGTGATCGGCACGAACTCGCGGAGCGTCTCGCCGGAATAGATCTGACGCGGCCGGCAGATCTTCTTGGTCGGCGAGTGGTGCATCTCGATCCAGTGGGCGATCCAGCCGGGAAGCCGTCCGATGGCGAACATCACCGTGAACATCTGCACCGGAATTCCCATCGCCCGGTAGATCACGCCCGAATAGAAGTCGACGTTCGGATAGAGCTTCCGTTCGATGAAGTACTCGTCGGCCAGCGCCACCTCCTCGAGCTGCTGGGCGATGTCGAAGATCGGATCGTGCCGAGAGATCTTGGCGAGCAGCTTGTCGCAGGTGGCCTTGATCAGCTTCGCCCGGGGGTCGTAGTTCTTGTAGACCCGATGGCCGAAGCCCATCAGCCGGAACCCCGAGTCCTTCTTCTTCGCCATGTCGACATACTTCTTCACGTCGCCGCCGTCGGCCACGATTTTTTCGAGCATCTCGACGCAGGCCTGATTGGCGCCGCCATGCAGCGGTCCCCAGAGTGCACAGATGCCGGCCGAGATGCTGGCAAACAGATTTGCGTCACTCGACCCGACCATTCGAACCGTCGAGGTTGAACAGTTCTGCTCATGATCGGCATGCACGATCAGCAGCATGTCGAGCGCGTCGGAGAAGTCGGGATCGATGTGGTATTCCTCGCAGGGAACCGCGAACAGCATCTGGAGGAAGTTTTCGCAGTAGGAGAGGTCGTTCCGCGGATACATCAGCGGCTGTCCGACCGACTTCTTGTGGCTGTAGGCAGCGATCGTGGGAAGTTTGGCCAGCAGGCGGTGCACGCTCACCTCGACCTGCCGCGGGTCGCGGACGTCGAGCGAATCCTGATAGAAGGTCGAGAGGGCTCCCACCACGCTGCCGAGAGTCGCCATCGGATGGGCGTCCCGCGGAAAGCCGTTGTAGAAGTTCCGCATGTCCTCGTGGATCATGGTGTGGTGCGAGAGCGAGGTGCGGAAGGCGTTCAGTTGGTCGCTCGTCGGCAGTTCGCCGAAGATCAGCAGATAGGCGACCTCGACGAAGTCGCACTTCTCGGCGAGTTCCTCGATCGGGTAGCCGCGGTAGCGAAGGATCCCCTTCTCGCCGTCGAGAAAGGTGATCGCGCTGGTGGTGGAGCCGGTGTTGACGAATCCTTCGTCGAGGGTGATCGCGCCGGTCTGCGACCGCAGTTTTGCGATGTCGATCCCGCGTTCCCCCTCTGATCCGACGACGAGCGGGAGTTCGACGGAGCGACCCTCGATCTCGAGCCGGGCGGTGCCACCCGAGCGGGTGCCGGGCCATGGGGTGGATGCCGAGGAGGCTGGATTGGAGGCGGTGGTCATGGCTGCGGATCTCCTCGACCTGAAGGTTCGCGGCCGGCGTGCGACGACGCGGCCTTCACGACATTCCGAGAGCGGAGTCTAGCCCCCTCCAGACGGACCGACAATCACCGTGCCTGCGCCGGCCGCGAGCATCGCCGAGAGGGCGATCGCATGCCGCCGAGAGCGTCAGAAGAAACGAGAACGTGCCGGCATTCTCCAGTGCCGAGACCGAGGCGTTCGAGCGCGTCGGCGGAATCAACAGGTCGTCGTTGGTGGCTGTCGGCTCAGCGCGGGGCCGGCTTCCCTGCAGCGGCGGTGACGGTCGCGGGGCGATCGTCGAAGATGGTCCAGACGGGCGTCCGCTCCTTGAGCCGGGCCAGGTAGTCGTCCATCTCCCGCTTGCGGCGGTCGTTCTGGAGCGACTCCCTGATCGCCACCTGGGCCTCGATGAACGGGGTCCGGCCGGCGTCGGTCCGCTCCGTGACCCGGATGATATGGAGCGACGTGCCGTCGGCGATGATCGTGCTCAACTGGCCCACCGGCAGCCTGAACAGCGCCTCGTCGAGCGACTTCGACGCCAGGCTCCCCTTGGTCGTCCAGTCATAGACGCCACCCGAGGCGGCCGTCGGTCCCTCGGAGCGGGTCCGGGCGATGTCGGCGAACGGCTTGCCCTCGAGGACGTCGTTGCCCATCGCGGCGAGCTTGTTCCATGCCTGGTCCCGCGACTGCGATGGGGTGATCCGCACCGTCAGCTGCTCGAACTTCGCCCGGGCCGGAAACTCGTACTCGGCCAGGTGATTCTGGTACCAGGCGATCATCTCGGCGTGGGGGATCTCCTCGTCGCTGGTCACCTTCTGCTGGACCCACTGCTGGGCCAGTGCCCGCTCGAAGAACGTCTTGCGGATGCGGTCGAGCGACTGTCCCCGCGACTTGAGCATCTGCTCGTATTCGAGCGAGTTCGCCAGGCCCGCCTCACTCACCAGCCGCGGCAGCTGCTGTTCGTCGAAGGCCTCGTTCACCTTCTTCTCGATTTCAGGAATCCGATCCTCGGGGATCGTGCGGCAGGCATCGACGAAGACGATCAGCGATTCGACGTGCTGCGGCAGCAGCTGGCGGCAGATCTGCAGTTTGAGCTCGCGAACCTGCTCGGGCTTGAGGCCGGGGGAAACCTTCTCGAGCCAGGCCACCGCACTCGGCGTGAGCAGGTCGCCGGCAAGCACCACTTCGGGGCCGACGCGGGCCACGATCATCGCGGTTTCGAGCGATTGTGCCCCGGCCACGAGTGGATCCACCGGCCCGGCTGCGGATCCCTGCCCACCCCGAGAAGGCGGCAGGGACTGACCGGACTGCAGACCCTGGGCGGCTGGCGGTTGGACCGGCTGCTGGAACTGGGCCTGCACCACACCCGACTCGGCGGCCGGGGCATCGAGCGG
>CAMDFJ010000157.1 GCA_945897435.1 Candidatus Kuenenia stuttgartensis
CGGATCGTGGCCCCGGAAAGCTCCGGCACGTCGCTCGGTTCGGGGGTGCTCGTCGACGTCAACCGGTCGCAGGGGCTCGTGCTCACCAACTGGCACGTGATCCGCGACAGCCGCTCGGCCGTGCTCGTCCAATTTCCCGACGGCTTTCAATCGGCGGGCACGGTCGTTCGCTGGGACGAACCCTGGGATCTGGCGGCGATCGTGATCTGGAAGCCGAAGGCGCTGCCCGTGTCGCTCGCGGCAGCCCGGCCGGAGATCGGTGAGCCGCTGACGATTGCCGGCTACGGCCGCGGCCCGTTCCGGGCCGAAACCGGACCCTGCACCGCCTATCTCGCGCCGGGATCGGGCTACCCGACGGAGTTCGTCGAACTCTCCGCCACCGCCCGGCAGGGCGATTCAGGCGGCCCGATCCTCAACACCAGGGGAGAACTGGCCGGCGTGCTCTTTGGCCAGAACGACGGCCGCACGATCGGTAGCTGCTCGATCCGCCTGAAGACGTTTCTCTCCGAGGTCGGGTCGAGCGGGTTCCAGCCGATCCCGATCGCCGAATTCTCAGCCCAGCCCGCCCTCGACAGGGGCCTCGGCACCCCTGCGGTTCCCACGCGGACACGGCTGGCATCGGCCGGCGAACGGGACCTGCCCGATGTGATCCAGCGGTCAACCCACTCCCCTGAGCCTCAGCCCTGGCCCGAGGGGGCGGCGACCGCACCGGTATTCGACCCCGGAGCGGGATTCGCAGCCCAGCCGCAGGTGTTCGCAGACCCGCCGCAGGCCCCCGGAGCCGAGCCCCCGTCGCTCGGCGAACTGCTCGACGTCCGCAGCAACGGCCAGGCGATGCTGACCGCCGCCGGAGGGGCCGCGATGGCGATCCTCGGCCTGAAGACGATCTTTGGCGGCAGGCGGCGGGAGTTGGGCGACGACGAGGTCTGATGTACAACCCGGGGCATGAGGTCTTTCCGTCTTCTGGGCTCGAGCGCGGGGTGCGGGGCCCAAATCATCTGGACCGTCTGGCTGACATGCCAGGCCGTCGCCGCACCGCTGCCCGAGTGGCCTGGCTACCGCGGGCCGACCGGTGACGGCCATGCCGTTGCCAACGGGCTTCCCCTCGATCTCCACGATCCGGCCCATCTCGTCTGGAAGACACCGCTCCCCGGGGCCGGCTGGAGCACGCCTGTCGTGCTCGGCGATCAGATCTGGCTGACGACGGCCACCGGCGAGGGCAGGTCGCTCCGGGCACTCTGCGTCGGCCGCGCCAACGGCAGGCTCGATCGGGACATCGAAGTCTTTCATATCCCGCAGCCGATCGAGATCCACAAGAAAAACTCCCACGCCTCGCCGACGCCCGCGATCGAGGCCGGCCGGCTCTACGTCCACTTCGGCACCAACGGCACCGCCGCCATCGACACCGCCTCGGCAGAGGTGCTCTGGCGGGACGCCTCCCACCCGCTCGAGCACTACGTCGGCCCCGGTAGTTCACCGGTGCTCTACGACAATCTCCTGATCCTCACCTGCGACGGCGCCGACGTGCAGTTTTCCGTCGCCCTCGACAAGACGACGGGCCGCGAGGTCTGGAAGACGCCGCGGTCGGGCACGCTCCGCCCCAATCCCGACGTGAAGAAGAGTTTCAGCACGCCCGCGATCATTCGCGTGGGCGACCGGGACGAACTCGTCACCCCCGCGGCAGACCATGTCTACGCCTACGATCCAGCGTCGGGTCGGGAACTCTGGCGGTTCGACTACGAGGGCTTCTCGGTCGTACCCCGACCGGTCGCGGCCCACGGGCTGATCTTCGTCTGCACAGGGTTCAACGCGCCGAAACTGCTCGCCATCCGGCAGGGGGGCAGTGGTGCGATTCCGCCTTCCGCGATCGCCTGGGAGGAGAAGAGCCAGATCCCGGCCAACCCCTCGCCGCTTGTCGTGGGGGACGAGCTCTACGTGATCAGCGACCGCGGTGTGGCCACCTGCTTCGACGCCCGCAGCGGACGGCAGCACTGGAGGCACCGGGTCGGCGGCAACTATTCCGCCTCGCCGCTGTTCGCCGACGGCAGGATCTACCTCGCCAGCGAGGAGGGAATCGTGACCGTGATCGAGCCCGGCAAAACCTACCGCGAACTGGCCACCAGCGACCTTGGCACGCGGATCATGGCTTCCCCGATCGCCGTCGGGAGCGATCTCATCATCCGGACCGCCGACGACCTCCGCTGCTACCGGAAGTCGCGGTAGCCCGGCCTGCCGGGTCTCTCGCCGGACCAGGATCGGCTGCCGATCCTGCCTTGGCTTCTTCGATTGAGCATGACTTCTGAGTCGATCTCGGCGAGATCGAGATGCTTGGCGGCTTTCTGCAGGTCGGCGGGGGATGGCTCGGGCATGAAAACTCCTCGTGCTGCTGATACGCTCGACTGCATGCAAAGCGGCGATTCCGCCAGGGCCGCAGACGTCGGTGACCTCTCCGGGCGAAGGCTCGGTGGATACAGGCTGCTGCGCGGCCTTGGAAGTGGCGCGATGGCCGACGTCTACCTGGCCGAGCAGGAGTCGCTGGGCCGCCGGGTGGCACTGAAGGTGCTGCGGGCCGAGGCGGCCCGGTCCGCGGGGACATCGCAGGCGACGGCCGTGCAGCGATTCGAGCAGGAGGCCCGGGCGGCGGCCTCGCTCGTGCATGGCAACATCGTGCAGATCCACGAGGTGGCCTGCATCGACGGCATTCACTTTCTCGCCGAGGAGTATGTCTCGGGGCCGACGCTCAAGACCTGGCTTGCCGTCCGCGGTCCGCTCGATGCGGCCCAGGGGGCGAGCGTGCTGGCCCAGGTGGGCTCGGCGCTCGGCCGGGCGGCGGAGCAGGGGATCGTTCACCGGGACATCAAGCCCGAGAACCTTCTCGTGACCTCGGCGGGCGAGGTGAAGGTGGCCGACTTCGGCCTTGCCCGCGTGCTCTCCGACACCGACGGCCTCGACCTGACGCAGACGGGAACGACGCTCGGCACGCCGCTCTACATGAGCCCTGAGCAGACCGAGGGCAGGCCGGTCGATGGCCGCAGCGACCTCTACTCGCTCGGGGCGACCGTCTACCACCTGCTCGCCGGTCGGCCGCCGTTCACCGGAACAACGAGCCTCTCGGTGGCGATGGCCCACATCAAGGAGCCCGCGCTGCCACTCGGCCAGGCCCGCGCCGATCTTCCGCCCCGACTCTGCTCGATCATCGATCGCCTGCTGGAGAAGCGGCCCGAAGACCGGTTCCAGACGCCCGGCGAACTGCTCCAGGCGGTGGGCGGATTCGAGGCCTCGCTGGCTCCTGAATCTCGGCACACGCCTTCGCCTCTGAGGTGGGATGGGGAGACCGTCTGGCCACCGGGCTCGTTCGTGGCGGGAAGGGTTTCGGGAACGCGGCTCGACCGGCCCCACAGCCGGACGCTCGAGATGCGGGAAGCGACGATGCAACTGCAAAACGTGATCTCGCGGGAGCAGCTTGAGCGGGAATCATCCCGCCGCTTCTGGATGGCGACCGCCGCGGCGGCCGTGGCCGCGCTTCTGGCCGGGTTTGCGATCGGCCGGGTCCGGCCGCTCTTCCGCCGGCCGGTGATCATCCGCCCGGCGGGAGAGCGACCCGGTGGCGAGGGCCCGGAGGAGGACCGGCAGCCGGGCGACCGCCAGCCCCGGGGACGCCCCCAGCGAGACCGGCAGGCCGATGGACCGCCCCCCGGCGGCCATCCACCGCCATTCCGGGACCGACCACCCTTCGCCCCGCCGCCGCCCCGCGACTAGAGACGGTCCGATTGCGGCGGGTTTGCGGGTGGCATCTCAAGTTCGCTTGACACCCCATCCGACACCTTTACAGTTCGAAGTGTCACGCCCCCATCGTCTAGTGGCCCAGGACGTCGGGTTCTCAGTCCGAAAACCGGGGTTCGACTCCCCGTGGGGGTACTGCAACGGCCGTATCGTTCGCAAACGCGGGCGATACGGCTCGTTCTTTCTGCGGGCCGGGAACCAGGAGCACGCGGTTCACTCGCCGCTGATCAACTGAGCAATCGTTGCGGAAGTGCCTTTGAACGGGCTATCCTCCCGATCAATCCCGGCTGTTGCTCCTCCTGATTCGATCCGCTGCGCCGACGCTTGCGGAAGTGCCATTGACCCTGCTATTCTTCCGGCACCTCAACCTCTGGCAACCAACTAATGAACAACGCCAATCTCGCAAAGTCGTTTGCCTCAGCCATTCTTGTCGTGGCGGGACTCACTTCCGCCCATGCTGAGACCTTTGGAACCGGTGCCAACCTGTTCACCCTCGACTTCACCACGATCGGGAATGCCGGCAACTCCGCCGATACGAATGGATATGGCTCGGTCGGGTACTCGTATCGGATTAGCAAGTACGAAATCTCCCAAAACCAGATCACTGCCGCCACGGCATCAGGACTCCAGAATGTCACCGCAGGAGGATGGAGTGGTGACAAGCCTGCGGCCAATATGAGTTGGTATGAGTCGGCAGCCTTTGTGAATTGGCTCAATACGAGTAAGGGATTCGCTCCTGCTTATAATTTGTCACGGGCCGGTAGCACCTGGAGTATGGCCCTCTGGAATCCCGCAGACAATGGTTACGACGCCAATAACCTCTTCCGCAACTCACAGGCCAAGTATTTCCTCCCAAGCGAGAACGAGTTCTACAAGGCGGCTTTCGGCAAGAGTGATGGAAGCGGTTACTACTTGTATCCAACGGCAGGCAATTCTGCCCCCACAGCTGTTACAAGCGGAACGGGCTTGGGAACAGCTGTGTACAACCAAGGATGGGTTCCACCAGGTCCAGCTTCTATCTATCAAGCTGGAGGACTTAGCTCCTACGGGACGATGGGTCAGGGAGGGAATATCCAAGAATGGCAGGAAAGTTCCGCGGATGGCACCAATGACAGTGTGGGTGATCATCGCATGGTTCGAGGTGGTTACTGGTACGGTGGCGCGAGTGATGCTTTAGATTCCTCGACCCGCTCTAGCTTCGGTCCGAGCACTGATATCGTAAACCTTGGTTTCCGAGTTGCCGGCGTTGTTGTTGTCCCCGAACCCTCTAGCCTCGCAACGGCCCTCGTCGGCCTAGCTTGCTGTGGGTTCTCGTTGTGGCGGCGGCGCAATCGAGCCTGACGCACGGCCACCGATGTGAATCCAAAGCGACGGGAGCAGGTGGTCATATCGAGCCTGTTCACGTGTGTTTTTTCTCGCCGGCCTCAATCCCCCCGCACAACTCTCCGCATCCTAACTCCACGCACCCGCTCGACCGCGAATACACGCCCTAGTGACCGCGCTGCCCTCATAACCGGCACTCTCTCGCTGGCCGGTCGG
>CAMDFJ010000158.1 GCA_945897435.1 Candidatus Kuenenia stuttgartensis
CCCGATGTGGAACAGGCTTCAGCCTGTCACTGCCAAGACCTACCACCCCTCGCCAGGCCCGGAGGGCCGGGTGATCACCAGCGACCGGAGGTCGCCAAGGAAAATTCGGCAGGATGCCGAGATGAGAACCGCCAAAGAGCGCCAGGCCCGGAGGGCCGGGTGATCACCAGCGACCGGAGGTCGCCAAGGAAAATTCGGCAGGATGCCGAGATTTTCCGTGAATCCTGCCGCATCCGCCCTACAGCACGGGCAGGGATGGGAGTGGCGGGCGGGCGGCGCTGGCGGCGGCGAGGTTGCCGGCGAGTCGCTCGCAGATCGCCTGCAGGTAGGGACGACAGGCCGGGTCGGCGAAGTTGTCGGCCGTTCTGCCGGCATCGCCGTGCTCGCGGATCGGGATCTGGATCGGCACCTCGCCGAGGAACGGGATCTCGAGTTCCTTGGCTGTCCGCCGTGCGCCGCCCGTGCCGAAGATGTCGTACCGCTTTTGGGTGTCGGGGCAGACGAAGAAGCTCATGTTCTCCACCATGCCGAGGATCGGGATGTTCACCTTGCGAAACATGGCGATCGCCTTGGTGGCATCAAGCAGGGCGACGTCCTGCGGCGTGCAGACGACGACGGCGCCCGTGAGCGGCAGCACCTGCGAGAGCGAGAGGGCGATGTCGCCCGTTCCCGGCGGCATGTCGATGATCATGTAGTCGAGCGGGCCCCAGGCAGTGTCACGGAGCATCTGTGAGATCGCGCCGTGGAGCATCGGCCCACGCCAGACGACCGCCTCGCCGGGCGGAATCAGAAAACCCATCGACATCACCGGCATCGGGTGGGGGCCGACGGAGAGGTGCATCGGCATGATCCTGCCCTGATCGATCTGCGGGCGTCCCTCGAGGCCGAGGAGGTGCGGCACGCTGGGACCGTAGACGTCGGCGTCGAGGAGTCCGACCCGGCTGCCGGCCCGGGCCAGTCCGATGGCGATCGAGGTGGCGATCGTGCTCTTGCCCACGCCCCCCTTGCCGCTGCCAACGGCGATCACGCTCTTGGCCTCGAGCCCGATCTGGCCGAGTTTTCCGGGAGGCCGCTCGTGCGGCACGATCTCGACATCGACCCGCGAGACCTGCGGGAACCGGCTGCGGAGCAGCTCCTCGATCCGTCCGCGGGTCTGGTTCCAGAGGATCGCCGAGTGGCTGGTGAGGCCGATCCGGATCACGATCGCGTCGGACGACGCCGACACAGAATCGATCTGCCCCATCTCTTGCAGAGGCCGGCCGGTTTCCGGGTCGGCAACGGAGGCGATCGCGGCGACGACGGATGTCTGATCGGGAGTCATGTTCATCGGAGGTCGCTCGCCACCACCTGGGCTTCCGGACTGCCCCCCGCCCGCGATGCGGCTCGGAACAGTCCGGCCGGTTTCACGGTCGCCACAAGGACCAAGAGCAGGCAGGCAAGCATCGCCAGTCCGGCCGAAATGCCACCGTCGGCCTGCACGCCCCGCTTCGTCGACTTGAAGTACATCGCGGCGATGATCCGCAGGTAGTAGGCGGCGGCGATCGCGGCATTGATCACCAAGAGCACGGCGAGGGCCACGAAGGCGGCCCTGCGGCTGCCGAACGTGATCGCCGCGTTCCAATCGACTTCCAGGGCCGAGGTTGCCAGCGAGAGCTTGCCCCAGAACCCTGGCAGTGGCGGGATGCCGGCGAGACTGAGCAGGAAGACGGCGATGGCGAATGCGGCGACGGGATTGGTGGCGGAAAGTCCGTCGAGATCGTCGACCGTGCTGATCTCCTCCCGCGGCGGCCGTGGGCCGGCGCCGCTCTTCCACTCTGGCCAGCGATGCCCGAGGTAGGTGATTGCCGCGAAGACTCCGAGTGTCGCCAGGGTGTAGGTCGCCAGATAGAAGAGGGTGGCGCTCGCCCCACCCAGGCCCTGCGTCCAGCCCTGATCGGCCAACAGGCCGCCTTGTGTCACGCCGGTCGAAGCGGCTGCGGCTGCGGCTGACAGGCCCACCAGCAGGTAGCCCGCATGGGCGATCGAGGAGCAGGCAAGCAGACGGCGGAGGTTGGATTGCATCAATGCCATCACGTTGCCGACTGTCATCGTGATCGCGGCGAGGGCGAGGGCGAGTTGCCAGAACAGCGTCGTGTAGGAAATCGCGGCCGGGCCGACCGCCGCAGCCTGGGCAGGTCCGGCCACGGCGAGCCCGAGCAGTCGCAGAAGCACGACGACGCCCGCCACCTTCGGCAATGTCGAAAGCAGGGCCGCGTTGCCCGGGCTCGTGCCCTCGTAGACGTCCGGTGCGTAGAAGTGCATCGGTACGGCGGCCAGCCTGAAGGCCGCCCCGGCCATCGCCATCCCGATCGCCACGGGAAGCAGGACGGTCGTGATTCCGGCGATGGCGTCGTCGGTCGACCGCAGTCGGGCGCCGATCACCGCCAGACTGGTCGAGCCGCCGATCCCGTAGAGGCAGACCAAGGCATAGAGAAACAGGGCCGAGGCCACGAGCGAGAGAAAGAAATACTTCAGGCTCGCCTCCTGGCCGTGGGCATCACCCCGCTTCAAAGCCAGCAGGATGTAGGTCGGGATCGAGACCAGTTCGAGACCTGCAAACAACAGCACGAGGTCTCCGGCCACGCCGACCAGCGAAAGCCCCGCCAGCAGCAGCAGGAACGTGCCGGCCTCCTCGCAGGTTCCGCCCCGCCAGACGTTGTTGCCGCGGCTCACGGCTGCGGGAAAGAGATCTCCCGCGAGCACGAGCGCCAGGAGGGCTCCGAGCACAAGCACCGTCCAGCGGACATAGATCGAGAAGGCATCGATGGAGATCGCCGCCGAGACGGCCCCGCCCGTCGGCTGCCCCCCGGCGAGGGCCATCGCCGTCGCGATTCCGAGGAGGGCCACCAGCCAGCCGCTGCGAAGTCCACAGAAAGCCCCCGCCAGAAAGGCGATGATCGCCGCCACGACAAGCGCGATCTCTGGTGCCAGCAGGGCGAAGGTTTGCAGGGAGGTTGTCATGGGCGAGGGGCGTTCCAGCAGAGCGGGTGTGTGATGAACGCGACGGCGGCGTCGATCGGAGAAAGGATCAGGGGAGGTGGACGACGAGGGCGGCCTTTGGCCGTTCGGGCTCCATCCGCTCAGCGAATGCCGCGGCGCCGGGCCGCATCGCGGCCCGGACGGCAGTGGCCGAAGGCTTGAGGAATGTCGCCGGGAACAGACCAATCCAGAGCATGAACACCGCCAGGGGGGCAACGGCGACGAATTCGTACCAGCGGAGATCGTCGCCGCCGGCCGTGACCTCGTCATGGCCATGGCCGGAATGACTGCCATGGTCATGAACGGCCGACTGGACGGCCTGATGCGACCTGCTGGCATGGCCGCCGCGGGGAGGCTCCCGGGAAGGGCCGAAAAGCACCCGCTCGACCGCCCAGAGCATGTACCAGGCACCGAGCACGACGCCCACGACCGCCAGCACGGCCATCGTCAGATAGGCGGTCTGCCAGACGGTCGAGACACCCGACCAGGCCCGTTGAAACGAGCCGGCGAGGATCATGAACTCGCCGACGAAGCCGTTGAGCCCCGGCAGTCCGATGCTCGAAAATGTGAACAGCATGAAAAACGCCGCCAGCCAGGGGGCCTTCGTGGCGATCCCGCCGAGATTGGCGATCGACCGGGTGTGGTAGCGCTCGTAGATCATGCCCACCAGCGCGAACAGCCCCGCCGCGGAGAGTCCGTGGTTGACGAGTTGCAATGTCGCTCCCTCGACGGCCACCGGCTCGAGCGCGAACAGCCCCATCACGCAGTAGCCCATGTGGCTGACGGACGAATAGGCGATCAGCCGCTTGAGATCGGTCTGCACGAGGGCGACGAGCGCCCCGTAGATGATGCCCGCCACGCCGAGACCGAAGAGCCACGGGGCGGCGACGGCCGCTGCCTCGGGCAGCATGGGCAACGAGAATCGGAGGAAACCATAGATGCCCAGCTTGAGAAGGATGCCGGCCAGATCGACGCTGCCGCCGGTGGGCGCCTCGACGTGGGCCAGCGGCAGCCAGGTGTGGAAGGGCACGATCGGCACCTTGATGGCGAAGCCGATGAACAATGCCGCGAAGACGATCATCTGCAGCCAGCCGCCCTCACGGCTCATCGGCAGCGGGTTGGCCGCCATGCCCGCGGTCAGCCTGTCGATGTCGAAGGTCACGCTGCCGGTATGGGAGGCATTCCAGAGGACGATCGTCAGCAGGCCGAGGAACGTGAGCACGCTGCCTGCAAGCGTGTAGAGGAAGAACTTGATCGCAGCCCGGCGGCGGTCGTCGTGCCCCCAGATGCCGATCAGGAAGAACAGCGGCACGAGGGTGAACTCGAAGAACACGTAGAACAGGATCAGGTCGCGGGCGGCGAAAACACCGAGCATCGCCGCCTCGAGTACCAGGAGGAGGACGTAAAAACCGACGGGCCGGTCCTCGATCGCCTCCCAGCTCACCATCACCGCCGTCAGCGAAAGCAGGGCCGAGAGGCCGAAGAGCCAGAGCGAGAGTCCGTCGAGCCCGAGGGAGAGCCGGACGTCGAACATTCCGTCCACCAGCCAGGGCGCCGAGATCACGGCGTAGGGCCTGCCGAGAGCGGCTTCGGGGCTTTGCAGGTAACGGAGCAGGAGCCATCCGGTGCCGACGAGCGTGATGATTGCAGTCACGGCCGCACTCTGGCGGACCGCATGCCTGCCGCGGGAGCCAAGCAGCCAGGCCACGACCGCGCCCACCAGCGGAGTGACGATGACGAGAAGCAGATGGGTGCCGGGGGAAATGCCGTTCATGGGTGGTGCAGGTGGGGTGGGAGGTTCAGCCGCGAAGTTGCCAGGCAAGAGCCAGCACGATCATCAGAACGCCCATCACGCCGGCGAGCGCATACCGCTGGACGAGCCCCGACTGCATCCGGCGCACGATTCCGCCAAGCCCGACTGGAATCAGCGCCACCGCGTTGACGAGGCCGTCGATCAGGTAGCGGTCGATCAGGGCGGCCAGCATCGCGACCGCCTCGAGCGGCTTCACGATCAATCCGGAATAGATCTGGTCGAAGTAAAACTTGTTGGCGAACAGCGTCTGCAGGGGGCCGAGCAGCCGTTCCATCTGGGGCGAGTCGCTACGGCGGCCAAGGTGGCCGATCGCGGCGATCACGATGCCGATCGCCGCAGCGAGCGTTCCCTGGATGGCGAGATCGATGTGGAAGGCGTGCGGCACTGCCGTTCGGGCGACCGCCGGGGCGGAGAGTGAGGGCGTGGCGGAAAGGAAGTGGGCCAGCCAGTTGGTGCTGAAGAGCCACCAGC
>CAMDFJ010000159.1 GCA_945897435.1 Candidatus Kuenenia stuttgartensis
CCGCCCAGACTCCCTGAGCCTGACGCGACCAGCCGGTGTTGGCCGGTGAACCGACGTCAGTCGCCGTCCAATCCGCCCGGATGCCCGCCGTGCCCTGAAGGGTCACCACACTGTAGGCAGGGATTGTCAGCGTCACCTTGCCGTCGACCACGGTGAGGTCAGCCAGCTGGACGAACTTCTCCGTGCCACTGGTGCGGAACTGCTTCACAGAGGCAATGTTGACTCCCGCCGGCAGGGTGATGGTGGTCACATCCGACACCGGGCGCATGTTCACCAGCACTGACGTGAGCTGCTTGTCCGCCGGGTGCCAGTAAGACGAGATATTCAGCGAGTCATCCGCGTCCAGCCAGTTCGCCCCGCCGATGGCGCTCTGCCCATTCTCAAAGGACGAGCCGATCCGCACTGCGCCGGGGCGGATGAACTTGGAGAAGTGGATCATCGCGCAATATTTGTAATCGGCGGTGGGTGTTGACCGATTCGCCGGCTGAACGAGCGACGAGCCGATGGTCGTGTTTGAGAAAGACCAGTATTCGTAGGTGCTCGCGTGTCCGTAGGTGAAGGCATTGTGGATCTTGAGTGCCAATCCCAGGGCGCCGTTGCCCACGCTCGTCCCCGAGTCCATCCAGTTCTGGTTCTCACCGCTGTGCTCGGTCATGTAGATCGGGCGGTTGTCCTGGTCGTACCGATTCCAGAACGTGTTCCACCCTGAGGCCGAATCGGCAACACTTTCGTAGCCATGAGCGCCGACGATATCGATGTCATCCATCAATCCCTGGTCCACCAGCCCCTGCCGAACCTGGTCGGAATTTCCATTTGCCCAGCTCGCCACCGTCATGATCTCCGGGCCGATCATCTTGGTCTGGATTTCCGGGTGCAGTGCCAACTCATCCACAATCGCCTGGAAGGCGTCGGCGTAAAGCGTCCAGTCCGTCGTTGAGCCGGCACTGGGGTTGTTCACGTCCTTGGCGACCCGGCCGTAGCTGGTGGTGTTGTAAAAACCTTCATAGTCCGGCTCATTCTGGAAGCTGAAGGAATCAATCGGTGTGCCGACAAAATCGCCATAGCCCTTCACGAACGACAGCACCCACCGCGCCAATTCCTGATACCGCGCCGGATCAACTCGTCCGCCCCCGCTATTCCCCCCGCCGGTTCCATAAGGGAAGAATGGGCCGTAATCGCTTCTGGGAGTGCCGTCCCAATTGGTCCAGTTGATCTGCGTTCCCGTCGGGATCTTGAGCCAGTGCGGCGGACTCCAGACCGAACCAGACAATTTGAACCGCTCCGGGTTCTCCTGATTCTGCTTCACGTGTTTGACGAAGTCGTCGAGGTACGACCACCCGCCGTGCTCAAAATTGAACCGGGCAATGTTGGCGGCGTAGTCTGCCTCGATCGGAATCGGGGTCGACAGGTCACCACTCTTGTTATTCGTATACAGAGCTGGTCCGACCTCCAACCGCACCATGTTGAATCCTGCATTCAGATAGGCGGCTCGCAGGTCCGCGCCCGCCAACGAACTGTCAACGTTCATGTGCGTGCCATAGCCGTCGATAGTCTGATGCTGAGCGTGAAAGTCCAGCGTCGCACTGGCGAAATTTCGCCTGATCTCAAGCTGCTCAAATCCGAATACTGTGCGGGATTCTTGCTGCGAGATCGATTTTTTTCGGCGCTTGCCCATGACGGTCATCTGTGACACATGATGAAAGGCCTGCCCCTGGAATAGCATACTCGTTATCCGCTGCGGGTCTACGTCTGATTTGGGGTCGACACCGGGATTCAGGAGGTCTACAAACGTTCAGTAAGGTGAGAGGAAGGCATCGTGTTAGAAGCCCACGGCGTTTGGCAACCTCGTCAAAGGCATGGGGCACAGCCCAGGAGCCAATCCAATGCGAACCGGCAACCCAGCCCTGAATGACAAGACGTTCGAGAACTCATCCATTCAGCCGGGCCCATCGGGATCGGCTTCAGTCTGGTCGTGGTCGTGATCGCTGGGCGAGTTGGGGTGACGACGTTGTTCATCGAGCCGGGTTCACCGTGGGAGAACGGCTACGTGGAGAGCTTCAACGGGAAGCTCCGGGACGAGCTGCTGGAGCGTGAAGCGTTCGACACGCTGCTCGAGGCCAAGGTGCTCATCGAGCGGTGGCGGCAACACTACAACACTGTCCGGCCGCACAGTGCGCTGGGGTATCGCCCCCCGGCTCCCGAGGCGCGGCAGCCCTGTGCGGTCGCCTCGGTAACCGCACAGGGATGGTCTGTTGGAGGCCGAAAACCTAACTTAGAAACTGGCGTCATTCATGGGGGCAGGTCAGCCCGCCACCAACGATCGCCACGCTGATTGTCACGTTGTGTCCTCGAGGATTCCGCTAGGGCACGAGCCTATTCTCGAGATAGATCCGCCGCCAACGCCAGCCATGCGACTCAAGAGGCCGGGCGGCTTCCCGACAACCCCTTGCCGAGATGCATGCCCGAATCGAGCAGCAGCAGTTCACCCGTCATCGTTGCGGCACCATCGATCAACCAGATCACCGCGTCGGCAACCTCCGCCGGAGTGCTGGCCCGCTCCAGCGGAACGGCCCGTTCGTATTGACTCTTCAGCTGCTCCATGCCGCCCTCGCCGGCTCCGCTCGCAAACCAGCGGCTAAGAATGAGACCCGGGCACACGGCATTCACCCGCACATCCGGGGCAAGCATCCTCGCTACGTTCAGGGTCAGGGCGTTCAGCGCTCCTTTGGAGGCGATGTAGGGAGCCGAGGTGCCGATCCCGAGCGCCCCGGCCATCGACGAGACGTTCACGATCGCCCCCTTGGCCTTCGTCAGCTCCGGCGCACAGGCGCGGATCATCTGGAAGGGCCCGATCAAATTCACGGCATAGATGTCGTGGAAGACCTGCGCATCGACCCCTTCCCAGCCCGCCATGCTGGCAACCGACGTGCGGCCCGCATTGTTCACGAGCGCGTCGATGCGTCCCCAGCGATCGACTGCGGCGCCGACCATACTGCGGCAGGCAGCGTCGTCGGCGACGTCGGCCCGCACCAGCAGCGTGTCGGCACCAGCCTCGGCGCAGGCTGCGGCCGATGCCGCGGCCTCCGCCTCGCTCTTCGTGTAGTTGATAACGACGTCATACCCGCGGCGTGCCAGGCCCAGGACCGTGGCGGCGCCCACACCCGTAGCAGACCCTGTCACGACGGCGACCTTCCGCTCTGGCATCCCAACCTCCCTGCACAGTGGCCTCGATACCGCCCGCGGCCCACACGGTATCGCAAACGGCGAGAAATGAACACGCACCACGCCGTTGTCCACCAGCACCGAGCCAGCGGCGCCCCGGGTCAGCGCGGCCAGCCTCAGGCCATACCGGTCGGCACGCTGCCGGACAGCCGCCACGGGGTCATTCTCCACCACCCCACAGGCCGCGGCGACCACCGGCAATTCCTCGTCGTTGAATTTCAGCACCGAGGCGAGCGCTAGCGAATCACGAATTAGTTCGGGCGAATGAAAATGCTGCCGGAGATTGACGTCGAACACGCGGACGGCCCGCGTGGCAGCGGCCGGAAACCGTCGGATCGTTTCACGCGACTCCTTCGACCGCTGGCCTAGCGTGCCGAAACAGACAGCGTCGGCCTCTCCGGCGAGCTGCTCGAGCCCCGGCTCCCAGGCGAGATTGTCCCACGCCGTGGCGGCCGCAAAGACGTAGCTCGCGTCACCCGCGGGCCCGAGCGTCACGGCGACGGTTCCGGTCGGATGCCGCGGGTCGCGTTGCAGGTGGCTGCAATCGACGCCAAGCGAGCCGAGTGCTGCGATCCCCTGATCGCCAAGCGGATCACCGCCCACCCGGCTGACCATGAAGCTCCTCACGCCGAGGCCGGCGGCATCGCAGGCCACGTTGCCCGGGGCCCCACCCCAGACGGCACCGCCCGGCACAAATTGCCCACGAGTTCGTTCACCGGATGCACGCGGATACTCGACATCCAGTCGAGGTGCTCCGCTGGTCGAACGGTGCCCCGCCGCCACTCCGAACGGAACGCTTGAATAAACGCCGGCGAGCCTCTAATTTTTGGTTCTGTGTAGACCCCGCGACAGAGGACGTCGTGTCGAATAACTGTGATCTCCTGGATCCCGCGTCGTCGGAAGCCGGCGACAGCAATCCGATCTCGGTCGCGACCGCTGAAAAGCGTTATCCGACGAGATCCGAGGTGCTCGCGGTCATTCCGGACGAGTGCTTCGAACGCAGCCTGATCAGGTCGTCGTTCTCGCTGGTGCTTTCGTTGGCGATGACGATCGGCAGCGGAGTCCTGGCCTACGCCTTCCTGCCCGTCAGTTGGTCATGGCTGCCGGCGTGGATCGCCTATGCCATCGCGGCCGGGACGGCGGGCACCGGGTGCTGGGTGATCGCGCACGAGTGCGGGCATCGAGCGTTTGCCAAGCAGAACTGGCTTCAGGATGCGATTGGCTACCTGCTGCACAGCCTCCTGCTCGTGCCGTATTTTTCCTGGCAACGCAGTCACGCGTTGCATCACGCCCTCACAAATCACCTCGATCTCGGTGAAACGCACGTGCCGCTGCGCGACACGACGCCCGGTGGTCAAGCCTGG
This sequence comes from Candidatus Kuenenia stuttgartensis, assembly GCA_945897435.1. Classification (GTDB taxonomy): domain Bacteria; phylum Planctomycetota; class Planctomycetia; order Pirellulales; family UBA1268; genus RGVT01. Next base: position 4,587 of record CAMDFJ010000159.1, read on the forward strand.
CGACGGTGGCAGGAAACGTTCGGCGACGAGGCGTTTGCCGTGGTCGTGATCGGTCTGCGGTTCCTGGTCGGATGGCCGCTCTATCTGCTGACCGGGGTCACGGGCGGCCCGGCTCGGGGCATGACCAACCATTTCTGGCCAGGGTGGCCATTCTCGGCGGCGCTTTTTCCTGGCACGTGGCGCCGTAAGGTATGGCTGTCGGACGTTGGTGTCGTGGGCATGCTCTGCCTGCTCGGCTGGTGGACGTACTCCGCGGGGTTTGCCCAGGTGCTCGCCGTCTATGGCGGCCCGTACTTGGTCTTGAACGCCTGGCTCGTCCTGTACACATGGCTCCAGCACACGGATGTCGATGTTCCGCACTTTGACGACGAGGATTGGACGTGGGTCAAGGGAGCGTTCATGACCGTCGATCGCCCATACGGTGGCATTCTCGACTTCCTGCACCATCACATCGGCAGCACGCACGTCGCCCATCACATGGATGCTCGGATTCCGCACTACCACGCGGTCAAGGCAACCCGTGCCATACGGGAGCATTTTCCCGACCTCTATCGCCATGATCCGACGCCAATCCCGCAAGCGCTCTGGAGAATCGCAACGCGGTGCCAGGTCGTGTCGAAGACAGACGAAGGGTGGGGGTTTGCCGAATGAAAACCTCCTGACGGGAGGAAATCGGATATATCCGATTTCCATATCCGATTAACGGACGATTCCCG
>CAMDFJ010000160.1 GCA_945897435.1 Candidatus Kuenenia stuttgartensis
AGACGGAGAGCACGTCGCCGATGTTGTCGAACCCGTAGCCGACGTCGTCGGAGGGAAATTCGTCGGCGGGCGTGAGCGTGATGCCGAAGAGATCCCGGACGGTGTTGTTGTATTCGGTGCGGTTGAGCCGCCGGAGGGTGACCCGGCCCGGCCGCTCGCCCTGAGAGCAATCGGGCTTGAGGGCGAAGCCGCTGATCCATTCGGAGAGTTCCGCCCGCTCGGCCTCGGTCGGCTGCTCCGCGTCGCGCGGGGGCATGGCCTGTCCCTGCACCTGCCGGATCACCTTCAGCCAGATGCCGCGATCGGTGCTGCGGGCCGCCGCCTCGGTGCACTCGTCGAGCGAAATCCCCCCCTCGGCATCCTTGCCCGTGTGGCAGTCGAGGCAATACTTCTCGAGCAGCGGTTTGACCCGCGAGTCAAACGACACCGCATGGGCGGACATGGCAGCCGAAATCATCGCCAGAAAGGCGAGGCAGCGGAAGGCAACGGTCAACGATCGCTCCACGGCTGGCGACTCCTGGGGAATCATGAACCGAAAACCAGATTCCGAATTCTAAACCTTTCGACGTTCTTCGCCACTTCAATCCGGCTTCAAATCCAGGCCCCGAAATCGCCGAGTGGCAATTCCGATCGGCACAACGCCCCTGCAGAAGTTGGCCGGGGTTCAGCCTGTCTTGTGGCCGATGTGGGCCGGGCTTCAGCCTGTCTTGTGGCCGATGTGGGACAGGCTTTAGCCTGTCATGCCTTGGAGTGCTGGCGTCTTGCCTGGGTCGGGGTTGCCCGTGCCCCGTCGCCGGACGTTCGCTGCGGCCATCCTGGCCTTCGCTCTCTCGGAGGCGTCTGCGCTTCGCCATCCTGGCTGCGCTTGCCGCCTACGCCGGCTCTTGGGGCACGGGCAACCCCTCCTGAATGTCCGCTCCGCGGTGGAGCGAACCCCAGGGATGCGCGGGTCGCGGGTCGCGGGTGGGCACGGTCAACCCGTGCTCAGCGGGGACGGTCATTCGGATCGGCCGTGAGGAACAGCCTGTCGAGTTTCGTGCCTCCTTCGCGAACCCGGATCTGGAGGCTCACCGTTCCGGCAGGCAATTCCAGCGGCGTCGGACCGCGGCCGCCCCCGATGGCCAGCGGAATCCATTGCCATTCCTTGCGGACGCCGGTCATCCAGTGGGTTCTGCCGACGATCTCGCCATCATCGCCAAACACCCGCACGATGAACGAGTCGTTCTCCGGTGTCGGTGCCTGCACCCGGGCCCAGACCCAGTAGCGGCCCGCGGCGGCGAGTTCGAGGTTCCAGGTCGTGCTGCCGATCGAACTTCCGATCGACTCCCCCGGCTGGGCCGGCATCCAGACGAAGGCGTCGCCCGACGCCTTCGGGTCGTCGCCGCGGCCCATTGGCGGAATCACCCGTCCCGCCTCCGCCTCCCAGAAGACCCGCCGCTGCTTCGAGGCCGGCACCGCGACAGGCTTCTGCACGGTCAACTTCTGCCGCCAATTGCGGATCGGTTCCAGGTTTTCGATCAGCCTCCTGCCGATGTCGTCGCCGTCCACGGCCAAAAGCGCCCGCGACGGTGGCGGCTGGAGCGCGAACGCCACTGACTTCTTTCCATCCGCCCCGACGACGACCGGGCCGTCGGCTCCCGCCACCGTCACCCGCACCCGATCTCCGTCCACGTCGGCAGTTGCCTCGGCCGCGGTAAACTCCCGCCGCCAGTTGTCGAACGCCGCATCATCCGCCAGTCCGCTGCCGATCCGGACCCAGAAGGCGGCGCCGGCACGCCTCCCCGCAGCGGCGGACTCCGCGGCCGCCTGATGGGCAACGGTCAGTCGCACCGCGCCAAACGTGTTGCCGTCGTAGACGAAGCTGGCCTTCGGCTCGCGGCCGTCCAGACCACGGGTCCAGGGCAGGCGGACGCCGACCGCCGCGGTGCCCTTGCGGAGCACGAGCGGCTCGCCCGACTGCAGCGGGTAGTCCCAGGCCGCATCCTTGGGTGGATCGAGCCGCCGATCACCGATCCAGAAGCCGTCGGCGGCCATCGGCATCACAAAATGCGATTCCAGGGTCTGCAGCCCTGCCGGCAGATCCCCCTCGCGGTAGACCGCCACTCCGAGGGCATCCGTTCGCAGCTGGGCCGCCGCCCAGAACGGCTGGAGGTGGTGGGTCTTCTCATGGGCACCGGCAGCAATCTTCGTCTTGCCGTAGGGATCGTGCCGACCGTCCGGGATGAAGTAGCAGCGAACTCCCTCCCGCGGCCCGGGCAGATCGACGCACAGCGGCAGATCCATCCAGCCGCCGTAGCCCGCGCCCGCTGCGCTCAGCCCGACATCGTGGCAGAGGTAGTGGGTCCGCGATTCGGCCGGTTCGAAGCCCCAGAACTGCTCCACCAGCCGCGGCAGGCGGGTTTCAGACATCGTTCTGAGTTCGGCGGGCGGCCGCCATCTGGCGTAGGCCGTGAGGATGTTCGTGATCCGGTGCCGCTTGTCGGTCGGCAGCCAGCCGTTGGCCATCAGGTGTTGGTCGAGAACTCCCAGCCCGCGCAGGTAGTCGTAGTCGCGGCTGTGTGCCCCGCCGAGTTTCTGGGCCGCCGGGAACCAGTTGAGGGCGATGTCGGTCCAGAAGAATTCGAGCAGGGCCCGGGCCTGCACCCGGGCGGTCTCCCTGCCGGCATAGGCCTCGATCAGAATCAGGTCATCGAGGTCGGTGCCGTGGTAGGTGGGGCTGCAATACTCATGGGTGCCGGCCTCCCACATGGCGAGCAGAAACCGATCGAGCCGGGCATAGCCCTCCGCGGCGACCTCCGGCCTGTCGAGTGCCTCGCCGACCATGATCAGATCGCCGGCATTCATCAGGGCGATGTTGGTGTAGGTTTCGGGCACGCGGTGGGCGAGCAGGGCCGGGATGGCCGATTCGATCAGCCCCCGCAGTTTCTCCCGGGCGGTGGCGGGCAGCTTTGATTGGTGCTCAATCCAGATCACCGCCGCGTGCTGCATGCAGAAGTCGACGGCGTTGAGGTCTTCCGGCTTCTCGTTCCGCCAATACCAGCGGAAGTTGCCGCGGGTTCGGCTCTGCGGATCGCGGTCCTGCATCTCGACTGCGAGGTCGAGGAGCCTGTCGAGCCGCTCCGGATGGGTTTCGGTCGCACAGAGGGCAAGCGCCGCGGCGAACAGTTCCCGGGCGCCGACGGTCGGCGGCGTGCGATTGGCGGCCCGCCATGTTCTCTCCCCCGACTCGGCGGCGGCCCGTATGATGGCCTCCCGCAGCGGCAACGGGAGGGCTGGCTCAGCGGCCTGGCTGACGGCGGCCAGAAACAGCCTGCCGACGAGCAGGAAACCGGTCGAGCGAAGAGCGATGAAGCGAAGGCCCATGATGGGATGCTTTCAGAGAGGATGCTTCCGGAGGAGATTTCGTCAGGTGGGGCCGCGGCCCCGGCGGCGACGCTGGAGGCTGCGAGACCAGATCAGCCTTCCCCGGACCGATCTCAATCCTAGTCGTTTTCCTGCCGGCCGTATCGGGTGGGCCGTCTGCCTCGTCGCAACACTGGGCGGAATCGCGGCCGGGGAGAACGATGCCGGGAAGGTTTCAGGCGATGCCGTGATCCGGGCTCCGGCAGGTGGATCGGAGATCGTGATCACCACGACGTCGCGGGTCGCCGGCGCGATCGATTCCCTCACCTGGGACGGTCGCGAGTTCATCGATTCGCGCGACCATGGCAGACAGATGCAGAGCGCGTCGAACCTCGACCTCGGCGGCAGCTTCTTCAACGAATGCTTCAATCCCACCGAGGCGGGCAGCATGCACGACGGCGCCGGTCCCACGAGCACGAGCCGTCTGCTCTGGATCTCCGCGTCGGGAAGAGACCTGGCCACGGTCGGCCGGATGGCCTTCTGGCTTCGCCCCGGAGAGACGAGCGGCGGCCATCCGGCCGTCAACACGACCGCCCTGTCGAATCATCTCCTCCAGAAGCAGGTGCGGATCGGACTGCCCGGCCTGCCGCATGCGATCCGCCATGCCGTGACATTCACCCTGCCCGCGGACGAGCGTCACACGCAGGCCACGTTCGAGGCGCTCACAGCCTATATGCCCGCCGATTTTCGCAGTTTCCATGGGCTTCGGCAGGACGGCCGGCTCGAGCCACTTCCCGACGGACTGGGAGAGCAGTCGCTGCCGGTCATCGCCTCGACGGCCGATGGCCGCCACGCCATGGGGGCCTGGTCGCCCGACCGCAGCCAGACCACGGGAAGGCCGGCGGCCTATGGGCGGTTCTGGTTCGAGCGGGAACGGGTCTCGAAGTGGAACTGCGTCGTTCGGGAGCGGGCGGCCGCAGCCGATGGCGACGAGGCCGGCCGGTTGCCGCCGGGACCGTATCACTTCCTGATCTGGGTGGCCGTCGGCACGCGGGAGCAGGTCCGCGCGACCCTCGCCGAACTGCGGAGCCGGGATCTGACAACCGCCAGACAGGCGATCCCGTCAGGGCCGCAAAAAAACTGATTCGCCGCTCGTTTCCGATCTGGCAGAGGCGGGAGTCTGGCATCGCCACGAACGAACATCGTCTCCGGCGATACAGGTCAGTCGGCGACCGGGATCAGCCGCAGGTTGTCGATGAAGTACGCCGCCTTCTTCGTGCCGACGCTGGCGAACAGCAGGTAGCTGGCATCCGTCCACGTCGGCTTGCAGGCGATCTTCTGGAAAGCCTTGCGGGAGCCATCCTGCCGAACGACTTCCACGTCGTAGGAGCCGGCGCCGGTTTCAGCGGTGATGACCAGCCGAAACCATTCGCCCGGCGGGATCTCCGCCAGCGGCGTCGCGTTGCCCGTGCCGGCCGATAGCCGCCCGTTCCTCCACGTGACGAGCGGTCCGACGGCGAAATCACCCTTTCCGCGCATCTCGAAAAACCATTCCGCCCCGGGCTCGGACATCGCGTCGAAGCCGACGATAAATCGTCCGGAAGTCCAATTGGGACGAATATTGAGCACCGGCTCGTGGGTCTTGGCGAGGTCGGGAGCGTCCTGCACCTTCAGACTGCGGCCAGGCTTCGCCGCGGGCCGACCATCGATCGGCAGGGGCGAGGAGATCTCTGCCGTCACGCCAACCCCTTCGCCGCGATCGGGCTGCCCATTCGGCCGCTGGAACGACGCCGCGGGGATGCCGATCGCGCCGACGGCCACTGCATCGAACGTTTCCAGCGGCACGGCGAAAGCGGGCGTCGGCCAGGGCCGGGCCTCCTT
>CAMDFJ010000161.1 GCA_945897435.1 Candidatus Kuenenia stuttgartensis
AGCGGGCTCAAGTGCTCCCGGGCATGTTTTTCCGCTGGGACTCGAGTCGAATGGCCAGCGCCATGCTGGCCACCACGGAACTGAGGGCTGTGATCAGCATTTCTGACACTTGTGTGGCGGCGTAGACCGCCAGGACGCCCACCAACTGATCGGCCACCAGCAGCGGATAGCCGACGAACGAGCGGATCCGATGCCGCGTCAGGGTGGCGGTGTCGAACTCCTGCCAGGCGGCCTGCGAATCGAGCAGGTGCAATGGCTGCTTGTTTCGGACGATCAGGCCGATCGGTCCGACCGCGACCGCGTTCCCGGGCGATGCACCGGCGGGAGTGACCGACCTGCCGGCATGGGCCAGCAGTTCGAGACCATCGGCAGCGTTTCCGCAGCCCCAGATCTCCACGGCGACGAGGTCGAGCTGGGAAATCGCCTCGGCGGCGACGTCTTCGAGTCTTTTGTTCAGGCCGCCTGTGCCGCTGAGAAACAGGCCCGCCGCGGCCGCGAATGCCGCCAACGTGGTCCGCTCCTGGGCGAGGGCCTCGATCTGTTTCTGATGGGAAATGTCGATCGTGAAACAGCGGCTGTGATCGAATCGTCCGTCCTCGACGGAGGCACTCGAATAGATCGCGACGTGCTTGATCGATCCGTCCTTCGCCACGAGGCGAGCTTCCCGGCCCAGGAGGGACTCGCGGCGATCCAGCCTGGTCAGGATGTCCTCGATCGTGGAGGCATCGGCGTGGTAGCGGGCGATCGGGGAGCCGATGTACTCGTCGCGGGTGTAGCCGAGAAAATCGAGTTCGGCCTGATTGGCCCAGACGATCCGGCCACGGGCATCGACCCAGTGCAACGCCACGTTCGCATTCTCGGTGAAGTCGACCAGTTCCTGTCGGCTTCTCTCCAGCGATGTCTGCATCCGGCGATGGTTCTCGTCCGCGTTCACCCGGTCGGTGACGTCGCGTGCCACGGCGTAGATGGCCGCCTCCTCGGGCTCGCTCCGGGCGTTCCATTCCAGCCAGATGTAGGTGCCGTCGGCATGGCGATAGCGGTTGATGAACTGGATCGTGGTTTCACCGCGGGCGAGCCGGGAGATCTCTGTGGACGTCTTTTCGCGGTCGTCGGGGTGCACGAAGTCCATGAATTGACGGGATTTGAGCTCGTCGATCGTGTAGCCGAGCAGGCGTGGGAAGTTGTCGTTGATGTGGCGGAAGAACCCGTTCAATCCCGCGATGCAGAAGAGGTCGAGCGAGATGTCGAAGAAACGCACAAGCTCCTGCTCGGCCCGACGCTGTCCCGACTCCAGATAGTCCGTCAGCAGGATCACGACTGCGGCGGCGTCATCCGGCCTCGCAGCAGGATCGGCCGCCAGGCACCGCTTCGCGAGGCTCACAACCGGGAACGGTCCGTTGCAGGCGTCGAGCCTGGCGAACGCGTCGGCAACATCCCCGGTGGCAGCCTTGGCCCAGCTTGCCGTCGAATTGGCCGCGGAGAAGGGGGGGCTCCCGGTGAGCATCTCGCAGAGGATCGATCCGAGGCCGAAAACGTCCGACCGCCGGTCGATCTGGGCGGTGTCGCCGCGAGCCTGTTCGGGAGCCAGATACGCCGGAGTGCCGCAGACCGTGCCGGCGACGGTGCGGTGTATCTCCGTCTCGCCCACCGATCCCGCCGACGGCCGCGGCAGCTCGTCTCTCGACGAAAGAATCTCTTCGTCCGACTGACTCCCGAGCACCTCGGCCATGCCCCAGTCCATCACGGTGACCACGCCGAATTGGCCGACCATGACGTTGGACGGCTTGAGATCCCGATGGATCACCCCGGCCCCGTGTGCGGAGGCGATGGCCTGGCAGATCTGCAGGAACGTGGCCAGCAGGCCCGGCAGGTCGGCGGCTCCCTTCTGACGGTTGGCGAGAATGTGCTTGAGGGTCTGGCCGGTGAGAAGCTGCATCACGATGAACGGCTGCCCGTGCGCCGTCAGGGTGAACTCGTGGATCGCGACGATGCCGGGATGTCGGAGCTGGCTGGCGAGCCTGGCCTCCCGGAAGAACCAGCGCAGTCCGGCGGGCCAAGCCTCCTGCTTCCGATACATGAGCTTGATGGCCACGCTCCGCTGGAGCTGGGCGTCCCAGCCCTCGAATACGACGCCCATGCCGCCGCGACCGATCTCCCTGCCGATCAGATAGCGATGCCCCGGGCCGCGGGCGTCCTGGATGTCCTCCCGGCAGGCGGGTTCGTCCTGTCGCCGACGCAGCAGACTCCAGAGCCCGTCGGATACTCGCGCCTCGCCCAGAGAGATCCAGCCATGTTTGCGTTCCTCGGAAAACAGGGTGACGCAATCGTCCGGGGCTTTGACTCCCGGCGTCCGTCCGTCCGACATGGTGGCGGTCAGGTCGTCATCCGTCATGTTCATCTCCCCGCTCCGGACGTCCGTTCCGACAAACTTAAGGCCGCGCACCCCAGACGGCAACGAGCCCGGAAAGCCCGGCCTCCGAAGCCTCCCTGGACACCTTCGCGGGCGACGACGGGCAACGGTCTGGTTACGGTGCGTGTCTGGGAAGAGGGAATGCCCGGAAGCAAAGGCCCAGCAGCAGTGGTACGAGCACGAGCGTCACCAGGGTCGAGATGAACATGCCGCCGAGCAGCACGGCCCCCAGGCCCCGATAGAGCTCGCTGCCGGCGCCCGGAAAGAGCACCAGCGGCAGCAGGCCGAGCACCGTCGTGAGCGTGGTCATGAAGATCGGCCGGACTCGGCTGCGGACCGCCTCGATGATCGCCTCGGTGGGCTCCCATGCAGTACCGTCCGTCGTGGCCTCCGATTCGCCCCGGACCAGCTGCAGCGCCCGCTCGACGATCAGAATCGGATTGTTCACGACCGTGCCGATCAGGATCACGAAGCCGAGCATCGTGAGCACGTCGAGCGTCTGAAAGATGCCAAACGGCGCGCCCAGCCAGTTGAGCAGCGCCAGGCCGAGCAGCCCCCCCACGCTTCCAAGCGGCACCGACATGATGATCACGGCGGGATAGATCCACGACTCAAAGAGCGCCGCCATCAAGAGGTAGGTGATGACGCCCGCGAGCAGCAGGTTGAACCAGAGCGACCGCCAGGTCGTGACGAGCTTGTCGGTGGTGCCGCCGAGTGTGATCGAGTAGCCGCCGGCGAGGGCCCCAGATTCGCTGAGCGGCGCGACGATCTGGCTGCGGATGCGGTCCTGGGCCTCTTCCAGCGGCATCTGGGCCGCCGGCGACACCTGAACGGTAATCGCCCGTTCCCGCTCCCGGTGCAGGATCTGCTCCGGGCCGCTGGAAAATTCCCTGATCTCGGCGACGCTCTCCAGCGGCACGAGCTGTCCGCCCGGGGTGATCACGGGGAGCGAACGCAGGTCCTGTGTCCGTTTCACGAACCGGTCGTCCCCCTTGATCACCAGGTCGATCCGGTCGTTGTCGAGAAAGTAGTCGGTCGCGTAGCCGCCGTCGACCAGACAGTTGACCATGTAGCCGAGCTGGCGGGCGTCGAGCTGCATGTCGGCGGCCTGTTCGAGCCGGGGGACCAGCTGCACCTCGGGGCTCGACAGATCGAGTGAAGGCTTCGGCAGATTCTGACTGCCGGGCGTGGCCTCCGGGAGTCTGGCCATCACGCTCAGCCCGAGCTGCACGAGTTTGGCGAGATCGGGGCCCGTGATCTCGATGTCGACCGTGCGGCCCGAGCCGATCCCCTGTTCGAAGAGGCTCGACTGCTTTGCCACGGCGAACGTGCCGGGCAGATCGGCCGCCACCCGGCGAATCAGCGGCACGAGCCTGCCGGCCGCCAGCGGATCGAGCGCCCGCACGCCGATGAACACGCTCCGCCCCCGGGCGACGAAGAACAGATCGCCGAGGACCGGGGCGTCGAGGGCTGCCGCCTCGGGACTGCCGGGATCGACGTCCCAGTAGGGGAGCAGCCGCTTCTCGACGATGTCGCCCATGCGCAGCAGTTCATCGATGTTGTAGCCCGGGGGCGGCAGCAGGATGCCGAAGACGAGATTCCGGTTTCCCTCGGGAAGATATTCGACCTTCGGCATCAAGAGCCAGGTGGCCCCGGCCGCCAGCGCGACGATCAGCGTCGAGGTGATGGCCTGCCTGGCGATGCTGCCCAGCAGGAAGCGGTCGAGGCCGATCAGGCCATCCATGAAGGCGGTCCCGAACCGGGTGATCGGATCGCTGGCGGCTGCTCGATGGGCGGCCCCCGGGGCGTCGCCATCCTGTCGGCCAGTCACGACCGCGGCGGCGGCGCTGCCATGACGTCCCTGCAGCAGCCAGGCCGCGGCCACCGGAACGACGAGGCCAGAGACGGCGAGCGAGAGACCGACGGCCGCGGCGATCGCCAGGGCGATGTCGCCGAAGAGCTGGCCTGCCTCGCCCTGGACAAAGAGCACCGGCAGGAAGACGGCCACGTTGGTGAGCGTGCTCGCGAGGATCGCCCCCCAGACCTCCGTCGTGCCCCGGACAGCCGCCGTCCTGGGGTTCTCCCCCCGACTCCAGTGGACGAAGATGTTTTCGAGGACGACAACCGCGTTGTCGATCAGCATGCCGACCGCGAAGGCGATGCCGGCCAGGCTGATCACGTTGAGGGTCCGGTTGAATGCGGCGAGGGCGAGGAATGTGCCCATCACGCTGACGGGGATCGACATCGCCACGATCAGCGTCGAGCGGATGTTTCGCAGAAACAGCAGCAGCGTGCCCAGCGTCAGCAGGCCGCCCACGAAGATGTTGTCGTTGACCAGGCCGATCGCCGAATCGATGTAGGTTGTTTCGTCGTAGATCAGCGACAGGCTCAGGCCACGCGGCCGCAGGTCGGCGTCGATGGCCGCGACGACGGTCCGCAGCCGCCGCATCATGTCGAGCACGTTGGCATCCCGCTCCCGGGTGACCTTGATGGCGATGTTGCTGGTGCCAAATCGGCGGACGATGCCGTCGGGCTTCTTCATCCCCAGCTGCACCCTGGCGACGTCATGCACGTAGACCGGCCGGCCCTCGCGCCGGCTGACGATCAGGTCAGCGACCTGCTCCGGCGAACGGAGCTGCCCGAGCGTGCGGACCACGTAGCGCCGCTTCCCCTCCCAGAAATCCCCGCCAGAGGTGTCCTGGTTCTGGTTGGAGAGAGCGAGTCGGAGGTCGTCGATCGTGAGCTGCCGGGCCGCGAGCAGCTGTGGGTCGATGATGACCTGCAGTTCGTCGGCGCGGCCGCCGAC
>CAMDFJ010000162.1 GCA_945897435.1 Candidatus Kuenenia stuttgartensis
CGCCGCCAGCAAGCAGCAGGAGCAGGTGGCCGCGGCGCTTGCCGCCTCCCGCGTCTCGCTCTCCCTGCCCGTGCTCGACGCCCTCCACCAGCTGACCGGCAGCCACTTTCTCGTCTGGAGCGGCACGGCCGGGGGCCGCGGCCCCTCCACGCTCGATGCCTCATCGCTCGACGCGGTCGGCGATGCCGCCATCGCCGCAGGTATCGCCGCGGGCGGTCTCGAGATCGCCGGGCAGCGATACCGCATCGGCACGACCCGGTCGCAGGGGGTGCGGCCGGAGATGGTGCTCGTGCTCACTCCACAACGCGGCCTGATCGCCTCGACGCTCGAGGCGGTCTGGCCGGTGCTGGCAGTCGCCGCGGTCACGCTCGCCGCCCTGCTGCCGCTCGGACTGCAAACCACAGCCGCGCTCACTGGCCGGATCGCGGCGGTCGAGCGTCATGTCGGCCGGATCGCGGCCGGGGATTTTGGGCCGCAGCTGACGCTGGACGATTCCGGCGACGAGGTCAGCCGACTCGTGGCTGGCGTGAATCGGATGAGCGCCGCACTCGGTGAATTGCGGACGTCGCTGGTGGCCGGCGAACGGCAGCGACTCCTCGGCCAGCTGGCCGCCGGCTTCGCCCACGAACTGCGAAACGCGATCACGGGAGCCAGGCTCGCGATCGACCTCCATCGCCGCCGCTGTTCGGCCCCGGATGCAGCGGCCGACCAGAGCCTGGCTGTGGCGACGCGGCAACTGGCGATCGTCGAGGAGGAGGTTCGCGGACTGCTCGCCCTCGGCCGGCCGGGCGAGATCTCCCGCGGCCCGGTCGCCGTGGACGACCTGCTCGCATCGGTCCGCGACCTCACGTCCCCGCGATGCGAGCATGCGGGCGTGCGGCTCGAATGCGAGATCCCGACCGGCATCACGCTCGTGGGAAGTTCCGATTCGCTTCGGGCGGCGCTTGTGAACCTCGCCCTCAATGCCATCGAGGCGGCCGGCCGCGGGGGATTGGTGCGGCTCACCGGCACGACCATCGGCGACCGGATCGAACTCGCCGTCGAGGATTCCGGCGCCGGCCCGCCAGAGTCGGTCCGTCACGCCCTTGGGGAGCCGTTCGTCAGCAGCAAGCCGGAGGGAATCGGGCTCGGCCTGGCAATCGTCAAGGCGGTTGCCGAGGAACACGCTGGCGGGCTTGCCTGGAGCCGCCTGCAAGACTCCACCCGGTTTGCGATCTCGTTGCCTGCGGCGAAACTGGAGTCGATGGTCTCCACACCGATATCGGAACCCCACGCATGAGCCGGATCCTCGTGGTCGATGACGAACCGGCGATCGGCTGGAGCCTGCGCGAACTGCTTGTCGACGATGGGCACGAGGTGGAAGTGTCTGCTTCTGTCGAAACCGCGCTTGAAACCTGCGGCCACTTCCAGCCCGACGCGATGCTGCTCGACGTGCGACTGCCCGGCCGCGACGGCCTCTCGGCGCTTCCCGATCTTCAGGCCCTCGCCCCACAGGCGCGGGTCATCGTGATGACCGCCTTCGGTGATCTGGAAACGGCCGTCCGGGCGGTGAACGGCGGGGCCTTCGAGTATCTCGTGAAGCCGTTCGACCTCGAGCGGGTGTCGCAGGTCGTCTCGCGGGCCCTGACCGATCTTCCGGGCCGTGCTGCGCTGACCGTCCCCGGCTCCGGGCCGCCGCGGGCCGATCGCCTCGTCGGCGGTTCGGCACCGATGCAGGAGGTCTTCAGGCAGATCGCGCTCGTCGCCCCGATCGACCTGCCGGTGCTCATCACGGGTCAGACCGGCACCGGCAAGGATCTCGCCGCCCGGGCGATCCACGCCCATGGACCACGTCGCGACGGGCCGTTTTTGGCCACGAGTCTGGCGGCCCTCGCGTCGAGCCTGATTGAGAGTGAACTCTTCGGCCACGTCCGCGGTGCATTCACCGGTGCCACCGTCGATCGCAAGGGCCTCTTCGAACTGGCCGACGGGGGCACCATCTTTCTCGATGAGATCGGTGAGGCACCGGCAGATCTGCAGGTGAAACTGCTGCGGGTGCTCGAGCAACGGGAGATCTCACCGGTCGGCTCGGCGACCGTGCGGCCCGTCGACGTGCGGATCATCGCGGCGACAAACCGGGACCTCGGCGCAGCGATCCAAGCCGGGACGTTCCGGGCCGATCTCTTCCATCGGCTGAATGTCTTCCCAATCCGGATGCCGCCGCTCGATTCGCGACTCGACGACCTGCCGGCCCTCGTCGATTGGTTCCTGACAGGATTCAGAGGGCCCAGGGGCAGGGTCACGGAAGGGTTTCTCGATGCGATCCGCGATCGGACCTGGCCGGGCAACATCCGCGAACTCAAGCATGCCGTGGAATATGCCTGCGTCATCGCCCGCGGATCCGCCCTGCGACCGGAGCACCTGCCGGCTCCAGACGCCGATACCATCCCAAAACAACAGCCCTCTTCAGCCGAGACGGGCGTCGCCGACTCCGTCCGCAACTGGGTGGCCGATGCCTGGAGCCGGGGCAACCCGAACAGCGGCGATCTCCACGCCTCATTGCTGCCGCTCGTCGAGCGGACACTCGCCGAAGCCGTCCTCGAACGCACCGATGGCAACCTCACCGCCGCCGCGCGGATTCTCGGGCTCGACCGGGCAACGCTCCGATCCCGTCTTGGCCGGTGAATTTTTCACCGGCTGGTGATCTCATCGCCAGCGGTTGGCGGCGAGCAGCGGCCAGATCGACTCTCAGGGGGATCCGCGACAGCGGCACGAAAACTGCATCTCCCAGGATCAGCCTTGCTGGGCATTGCCCGCCCCTGCCCGGCTGAGACACCGACGGAGTCAACCGATGCCCCCTGAAACCAGCCGGTGCGTTCGCCTCGCATCCCGTGCCTGTTCCACGACAACGAGGCAGTTTCACCCGTCCGGGTTCACGCTCGTCGAGCTGCTCGTCGTGATCGCGATCATCGGCGTCCTCGTGGGGCTGCTCCTGCCTGCCGTGCAGAGCACCCGCGAGGCCGCCCGCCGATCTTCCTGCTCCAACAACACCCGCCAGCTCGCACTCGCCGTCCACGGCTACGAATCTGCCCGCAGGTTTTTCCCGCCGAGCATGCAGCTCACGGGCACGCTTGCAACCAACAATGGCTCCTGGGGGATTCACGGCCGGATCCTCTCGTTTCTCGAGGAGGACACGCAGGCCGCCCGGCTCGACATGGAAAAGGCCTGGGACGACGGGTTCACGACCGGTTCCCCCGATCCGGCGAAAAATTGGTCGACCGTGAGGACCATGCGGGTCAAGACATTCGCCTGCCCAAGCGAGATCAATCAGGCGTTTCGCACGAAGTCTGGGGTGCCGTACGTGGCAGCCTTCAACTACGCCTTCAATTTCGGCACCTGGTTTGTCTTCGACCCGGCGACGGGCCGAGGCGGCAACGGCTCGTTCCATCCGAACTCGCGATTCACGGCGGGCAGGTTCGTCGACGGGCTGAGCAAAACACTCTGTGCTGCCGAGGTGAAGGCCTTCACACCCTACGTCCGCAACACGGCCGACCCGGGATCGAGCTTTCCGGAAAACGTTCCCCCGTCGGCCCCCACGGAAGTCGCCGGACTGGCGACCGGGGCGAGCGCCGGAGACATCAAACTCGGGCCCACGGTGAACGACTGCACCGGCCACACGGAATGGCCCGATGGCCGCGTCCACCACACCGGCTTCACGACCACGTTCACGCCCAACACGAAGGTTCCCTACTCGTCCGGCGGCGCGGTCTATGACTTCGACTACAACTCGCGGCAGGAAGGCAACACGGCGGCGCCGACCTATGCCGCGATCACATCCCGCAGTTCCCACCCCGGAATCGTCGTGACCGCCATGATGGACGGCTCCGTGAGCACGATCGCAGACTCGATCGACCTGACGGTCTGGCGGGCACTTGGCACCCGCGCCGGTGGCGAGCCTGCCGGTGCTTCCATGCCGTAGGCCGCAGCCGTAGACTGTCCGTCGGGCGAGGCCCGAGGGTTTCGGCAGCTCGCATTCCTTCAGCACATCGGAGCACTCGCATGGACATCCTCGGACAGATTCTGAAGCAGGTTCTCGAAGGCGCGGCCCAGCAGCAGCAGCAGCCCGCCCCCCAACGCGGCCCCCAGGCTGGTCCACAGGCTGGCCCCCAGGGCATGCCCTCAGCCGATGATCTCTCGGAAATCTTCGGCCAGATCTTCGGCGGCGGCGAGGCCCAGAAGCTCCCCGACGTGGTCAAGCAGTTCGAGGACAAGGGTCTCCGCGACCAGGTCGACTCGTGGGTTCGCACCGGCCCCAACAAGCCGGTCGATCGTCGCCAGATCGAAGATGTCTTCGGGCAGCGGGAGCTCGAGGACATCGCCCGGAAGAGGAACATCGACCGCGAGCAGCTCGCCGAAGTGCTCAGCCGCTACATCCCCAAGATCATCGACGAGCTCACGCCTTCCGGGCAGATGCAGCGTCGTTAGGTCCCAATCGGTGACATCGTGACCACCCATAGCAGCCCCCCCGAGGCGGACGCACTTCCGCCTCGGGGCGGTCTGCCCAAGAAACATTCTGAGCGGTCGCAAGCCGCGACGGGCCCCCGACGTCAACGGCCCGATCGTCAGGATCGGCCCGGGCGGGTGGGCCGCAGGGCATGGCTGGCGGCTGGAATCTTCGGTGCGGGTCTGCCTCTGGCTGCGGGCGTCGACGGCCTCTTGATCACGCCCCGGCGGCTCGAGGTCAGCGAGCATGCCGTCGGCGCCGGCCTGTCGGCCAGATCGCCGAGGCTTCGGATCGTGCAGGTCAGCGATCTGCACCTGCAGAAAATCGGGAGCCTCGAAGAACGGGTGCTCGAGGCGGTGCACGACAGTGCGGCGGATCTCGTCGTGTTCACGGGTGACATGATCGCCCGCCATCCCGACATCGGCCAGCTCGAGGCCTTCCTCGGTGAGTGCCCGAAGCGGCCCCATATGGCCGCCGTCATCGGCAACTGGGAGTATTGGGCTGGCGTTTCTCCCCAGCGTCTCGCGAGCCTCTACGAGCGGCACGGGATCGAACTGCTCGTCAACCGCTCGATCACGTTCGAAAAGGACGGCCGGCGGATCCGCCTCACCGGACTCGACGACTCCCGCGCCGGCGCACCTGATGCCCACGCCGCGCTCGTCGAGGCCGATCCCT
>CAMDFJ010000163.1 GCA_945897435.1 Candidatus Kuenenia stuttgartensis
CCCTTCTTCGAGAGCAGTTCGCCGAGCACCCGCAGAACCTCGATCGCATCGCCGTTGCGTGCGAGCAGGGCCTCGAAGAAGTCGATGTCGAAATCGAGCTGGCTCATCGTGCCGAACCAATCGGCTGTGCGCTGGCCTGCCATCGAAACGGTCTCGCGGGCGTACTCGGGGCTTCTTTCGGGCTTACTTCTTCTTGCCTGGTCCCTTGGCCGGCGGCGGCGGCCCGCTGTCACCCTCGTCGGGATGGTCCCAATCGGGGTCGTTCGTCTCCTCTTCGAAGTCGTCGTCAAACTCGTCGTCGAAGTCGTCGAAACTTGACTCCTCATCGGCCAGCGGCTGACCGCCGGCAAGGTCTTCCTCGTCATCAATCTCGTCATCTTCCTCCGGCTCGGCGGCGGCGGCGACCCGCGACGCGGGGCGGGGGAGAATGGCGGGAAGAATGCCCAGATCAGGGGCGGGCTGCCAGGGATCGAGGACAAGCGGAAGACGGATTTCGGGGTGCGGAGGGAGGGCGATCATCATCGTGAGGGCGGGCTTTCAGGGGTGACTTGGAGACCCACAGGAAACCGTTTTGGCGGGGACGCGTCAAGCCGACGGTCCCAGCCGGTTCCAGGAGCGTCTTGAAGGAGCGTTTTCAAGGGGCTGCCGCTGCAACGACCCAGTATAGGCGTCAGGTGTGGTAGTCGGCATTGAGATGGACGTATTCCGCGGTCAGATCGCTCGAAAAAAAGCGGATCGACTCCGTCCCTGACCCGACATCGAGTTCGATCAGCGTCTCCCGCTGGTCGCGGATCGAGGCGGAGACCGCATCGGCATCGAAGGAGACCGGCTGACCCTCCCGGAAGAGCAGCGTCCCGTTGAGCCGCAGGACCAGCCGCTCCGGATCGAATCGGATCCCGGAATAGCCCGCCGCCGAAACGATCCGGCCCCAGTTGGGATCGGCACCGTGGATCGCCGTCTTCACCAGCGGGCTGTCGGCGATCGTGCGGGCGATCTGGCGGGCCGCGTCGCGGGTCGAACAGCCACCGACCTCGATTCGCAAAACATGGGTCGCCCCCTCGCCGTCGTCGGCGATCTCCCGGGCCAGAGCCTCGCAGGCTTCGGCGAGGGCGACGGCGAAGCGGTCGAGATCGGCACCGGCCAGCGGCTCTCCGCCCGCGGCGCCGTTGGCCAGCAGCAGCACCGTGTCGTTGGTGCTCGTGTGGCCGTCAACGGCCACGCAGTTGAAGGTCTTCTCTGCCGCCTCACGCAGCAGTGTCTGGGCGTCGGCGGGCCGGATCGCCGCGTCGGTGACCACGACGCCGAGCATCGTTGCCAGCCGCGGACCGATCATCGCCGCTCCCTTGGCCATCCCGAAGAGGGTGTAGGAGCGTCCGCCTGCGGAGAATTTCGAGCCGGAGAGCTTGGGACGGGTGTCGGTCGTCATCATCCCGCGGGCGGCGGTCAGGATCGCCTCATCGCTCGTTCCAAGACGCACGGCCGCCGCGTCGATCCCCGTCCGCACCTTCTCGATCGGGAGAAATTCCCCGATGATCCCGGTCGACATCACGAGCACGGACGACTCTGGAACTCCGACGGCCGCGGCCGTCAGGGCCGCCATGCTGCGGGCGTCATCGAGACCGCGGCTGCCGGTGCAGGCATTGGCATTGCCTGAGTTGATCGCGACGGCACGAAAACCCTCGCCCGGGGTCCGGCTGCGGTCGAAGGCAACCGGTGCGGCAAACACCAGATTGGTCGTGTAGACGCCGGCGGCAGTCGCAGGATGGTCGGAAACGAGCAGGCAGACGTCCTCGCGGGTGGCATGCCGCTTGAGGCCGCCGCGGGCCCCGGCCAGACGGTAGCCGATCGGGAGTTTTGGGAGCGGCAGCCGGACCGGCGTGTCGGCGGGAGGCGTGGTGGGATTGGTCATCTGGATATCGATCTCGTGGTGGCGGTCAGAGGAGTCCGAGGCTCTCGGGGAGGCCGAAGACGCAGTTGAAGTTTTGGACGGCGGCTCCGGCCGCACCCTTGACGAGGTTGTCGAGGCAGCTGATCAGGAGCACCCGGCCGCTGACCACCCGGGCCGTGACGTCGCAGAAGTTCGTGTCGACGGTGTCCTTCGTGGCAGGCAGGTGATCGACGATGCGGATGAAACGCTCGCCGGTGTAGGCCTGGCGGAGGATCGCCATCACGTCCTCCTCGGCGACCTTCCCCTTCGGCTTGATGTAGATCGTGGAGAGGATTCCCCTGTCCATCGGGGCGAGCTGGGGGGTGAAGATCACCTGCGGCCGGGCACCAGCATGGCGACGTATCATCTGCTCGATTTCAGGCGTGTGCCGGTGCCGGCCCACGTTATAGGCCGACATGCTCTCGTTGCATTCAGGAAAGTGGGTCATCAGCTTCGGTGACCGGCCGGCTCCGCTGACGCCGCTCTTCGAGTCGATGATGATGTCTTCGGTTTCAAAGAGACCGCTTTTGACGAGCGGCGCCAGCGGCACGATCGCCGAGGTGGCGTAGCAGCCCGGGTTGGCGACGAGCGTCGCACCGGAGATCTGCTTTCGAAACAGCTCCGGCAGGCCGTAGACGGTCGTGCCGAGCCGGCCGGTGTCGGGGTGCTCGTGGCCATACCACTCCAGATAGGTGGCCGCGTCGTCGAGTCGGTAGTCGGCGCTGAAGTCGATCACCTTCGCGCCGGCCGCCAGCACCTGGGGAATCAGTTCGGCGCTGGCGCAGTGGGGCAGGCAGGAGAAGACGCAGTCGGCCCGGGTTCCGACCTCCTCGGGGGAAAGATCTTCGAGCGGCAACTCGAGCCGGCCGACGAGACTCGGATGGACGGTCGAAATCGGCGGGCTCCCCTCCTGGCGGCTGGTGACCGCGACGATCTTCGCCTCCGGATGCCGGAGCAGGATTTTGATCGCCTCGACGGCCGTGTAGCCGGAGGCGCCGAGAATGGCGACCTTGATCATATGAATGACGGACTCCTGGCGGGGTTATAGCAGACGCGACGAGTGCGGTGGCTCAGGCAAAGGTCTTTTCGACGAGCCGCACGAGCCAGCCCGCGACCTGGGCCTTCGTTCCGGCCCGGGCGCCGACGCGGGCATGGCCGCGGTCGTAGACGGTCACCGCCGTCTGGGTCGAATCGATCGCCGAGACGTCGTTGACGACGATCAGGTCGCAGCGTTTCGTCGTCACCTTCTCGAGGGCCCGTTTCGGATCGGCCCCGGGCTCGAGGGCGAAGGCGACCATCCACTGTCCGGCCCGGCTCCTGCGGGCCAGCGTCGCGATCACGTCGACCGTCGACCCGAGGCGGAGTGTCAGCCCGCTGCCCTGCCGCTGGATCTTGCCGGCGACCCGGGTTGCGGGCTCGAAGTCGCAGGGCGCGGCGGCGGCGATGACGCCATCCACCCCGGGCAGGACCGCGAGACAGGCGTCGAGCATTTCCGCCGTGGTCGTCACGGGGATCAGGCGGGCGGCCCTGGGAAAGGCGATGGCCACGGGGCCGCTCACGATCGTGACCCTGTGCCCCCGACGAACCGCGGCCCGGGCAAGCGCCTGGGCCATCCGGCCGCTGGAGGCATTGGTGAGGTAGCGGACGTCGTCGAGATAGGCGCGGGTCGGGCCGGCGGTGATCAGGATGTGGGCCATCGAAGCGTTTTAGCCCTGCTGCCGGATGGGCCGGCCGGCAAGCGTGTCGCGGATCACATCGACGATCTCGCCTGGTTCGGCCATCCGCCCGGCCCCCTTCTGGCGGCAGGAGAGCCAGCCTGTGCCGGGCTGCACGATCAGCCCGCCGTCGGCGGCCACCTGGGCAACGTTTCGCTGCACGGATGGCTTGGCCCACATCGCTGAATTCATGGCCGGCGCGAACAGCAACGGGCACTCGGCGCAGAGCAGCAGCGTGGTCAGCAGGTCATCGGCCGCACCCGAGGCGACCTTGGCCAGAAGGTCTGCCGAGGCCGGTGCCACCACCACCAGATCGGCCCGGGCGGCCAGTTCAATATGGGCCCCGAGCGGATACCGGGCCGGCTCGAAGCTCCGCAACGCCACGGGCCGGGCGGTGAGCGCGGCGAACGTCGCCGGACCGACGAACCTCCGGGCATTGCGGGTCATCACCGCCGTCACGCCCGCCCCCTGCTGGACGAGCATGCTCGTGAGCGCCGCCGCCTTGTAGGCCGCGATGCCACCCGACACACCGATCACGATCTCGCGGCCTTCGAGCATGCGGCATCACCCCAGCGGCGAATGGCCGGCCATGCCGGCACTGATTACAGGATCGAGGTGTCGAAATCGAGGGGACCGCCCGCCTCGGGCGACTCACCGGTGATCCGCAGGTTGGACGATGTGTCGAGAAAGATCTTGTCCTGCTTGATCTCCTCGATGACGATCTGCATCTTGTCGTCGCTGTCGATGTCGACGAGCGGACGGCCGCCGGCGTTGAGCGCCACGAGCCGCTTCTGGATCAGTGTGGAGAGCTTGAACCGGCCTCCAACCTTGTTGACGATCTCTTCTTCGCGCAGGTCGTCGATCATGTCTTGGCTCCTGAGGGTGTCGGGCTTGGCGGGCGGGTCTGGGTTGCGGATGCGAGTCCGGCGTCGGCGAGGATGTGCCTGATCGAGGCGACGGCGGTGTCGATGTCGTCGTCGTTGACGACCCGGTGGCGGTAGCGGTGGGCTTCGCCGAGTTCGCGGTGGGCGACCTCGAGCCGCCTGGCCATCGCCTCGGGAGACTCGGTACCGCGGCCGCGGAGCCGCTCCTCGAGTTGCTCCGGTCGGGAGGGTTCGACGAAAATCGTCACCGCGTCAGGATACCGTTCCAGGATCGAAATGGTACCCTCGACGTCAATTTCCAGGACGACCCACTCTCCGGCAGCCAGTCGGGGGGCAACCTCGGCCACGAGCGTGCCGTACCAGTGCTGGCGGCCGTAAACCCGGCAGCACTCGAGAAAATCGCCCGATTCGCGGCGGCGGTCAAACTCGTCCTGGGTGAGAAAGTGGTAATCCAACCCGTTCCGCTCCCCCGCCCGGGGCGGCCGGGTCGTTGCCGAGACGCTCGGAACGAGGTCCTGCAGACCTGCCAGCAGTCGCCGCAGGATGGAGGTCTTGCCCACGCCCGAGGGGCCG
>CAMDFJ010000164.1 GCA_945897435.1 Candidatus Kuenenia stuttgartensis
GAACTTCAGCCAGTTTGGCGGCGACTACCAGATCGGCACCCAGAACTGGCTCTGGGGAATGAATTTTGGCGGCGAACTCATCAGCCAGAATGAATTCTATTACTGGGGTCTGCGCGGCCGGGCCACGCCGGCGATGACCTTCGCCGCAAATCAGCAGTCGCTGATCAGCAACGACCAGTCCGCCCTGCTGCCGCCGCGGTCGGTCAACCGGGCCAGTACGGCCAGCGAATTCGCCCCGGGATTCGTCGGCGACCTGTCGTTGTTTGCCGGCTGGAACGTGACCCCCAACTTCTCCCTCAAGGCCGGATACGACTTCCTCTGGGTGGCTGGCATCGCCACCGCGACTCGCCAATTCGATCTCGATAACGTTCGCGATAACCCGATCGATGCGGGCGGACAGGTCTTCTACAACGGCCTCTCGATCGGCTGCGAAGGCTCCTGGTGACCCTGACGAGCCCGGCCCTCCGGGCCTAACGCCGCCCGAAGTGGGACAGGCTGCTTCACGGAAACACACGGCATCCTGCCGTTGTTTCCTTGGCCGGCTCCTCCGGCGGGTGTTGACCCGGCCCTCCGGGCCTGACGCCGCCCGAAGTGGGACAGGCTGCTTCAAGGAAACACACGGCATCCTGCCGTTGTTTCCTTGGCCGGCTCCGCCGGCTGGTGTTGACCCGGCCCTCCGGGCCTGACGCCGCCCGAAGTGGGACAGGCTTCAGCCTGTCATGGCGTGGAGCATCGGCGTCTTGCGTTGGGAGGGGTTGCCCGCACCCCGTCGCCGGACGTTCGCTGCAGCCATCCTGGCCTTCGCTCACTCGATGCTGCCTGCGCCTCGGCATCCATGCCTCCGCTTGTCAGCAACGCCGGCTCTCGGGTAACGGGCAACCCCTCCCGAATGCCACGGTTCGTCAGGCTGAGGCGATTGCCACCGCCGCCGCCTGGCCGGTCGAGCAGACGTTGACGGCCAGGGCCGTTCCGGGCCGCCCCGCGAGCGGCTCGCCATGGACCACGTTGACCGGGCAGAGCGGGTCGGGATGTTCGTAGTTGAGCGTTGGCGGCACGAGCCCGGCCTCGAGTCCGAGGATGCTCGCCACCAGTTCGACCGCACCGCCCGCGGCACCGAGGTGGCCAAACGAGCTTTTCGGCGCCGTCACCGGCACGTCGCCGAGGACGGCAGCGATCGCCTCAGCCTCGACACGATCCATCTCGATCGTGCTCACGCCGTGGGCATTCACATGGCCGAGATCGGTGGGACGGATGGCGGCCGCGTCGAGGGCTGCAGCGATCGCCTGCCTGAGCGACTCGCCCCGGAAACCATCCCTGCGGGCCCTTGGCTCGCACCGCGAGGCTGAACCGAGGATCCGGCCCCGGACCCGGGCCCCCCGGCGTTCGGCATGCTCCCGCGATTCGAGCACGATCGCCGCCGCCCCCTCGCCGTTGACGAGCCCGTCGCGGTCGCGGTCGAAGGGGCGGCAGGCGCGGCGAGGGTCGTCGATCCGGTGGGAGAGCAGGGCATCACCCCGGGCCACGAGCGCCGTCGGATGGAGTCGGCAGCCGGTGCCCCCGGTCAGCATCACGTCGGCCCAGCCCCGCTCGATCACGCTCGTCGCCTCGGCCAGCGCAAGCAGGCTGGAGACGTCGCCGAGGACGATCGTGTTGTTGGGCCCGCGGGCATCGAGGGCGATGGCGATGTGGGATGCGGTCATGTTGGGCAGGTGCTTGAGCAGCCAGAGCGGATGAAGCTCCTCGTGGATCGCCTCCGCCCAGAGCGGAAACTCAAACCGCCCCTCGTGGAGCGAGCGGCGGTAGGTGCTCTCGAGGTCCTCGAGATCTGCGTAGATCATGTCGTTGCCGAACACGATCCCGAAGCGTTCCGGCTCGATGCCGCCCGGGGCGATCCCCGCGTCTGCGACGGCGATGTCGGCGGCGGCGAAGCCGAGCTGGATCTCGCGGCTCATCACCTTGAGGCTCTTCCGCGGCCGCACGTAGAGCTTCGGATCGAAGTCGGTGATCTGCCCGCCGAAGCGGACGCTCAGCGCACTGGCATC
Source organism: Candidatus Kuenenia stuttgartensis (assembly GCA_945897435.1). GTDB lineage: Bacteria > Planctomycetota > Planctomycetia > Pirellulales > UBA1268 > RGVT01. The sequence goes on from CAMDFJ010000164.1 coordinate 2,043, forward strand.
GAACAGATCGACTGGCCGGATGCCGCTGGTGCCGCTGGCGAGCGCATCCCAGAACGGCCCACAGCCGATGCCGATGGGGCTGACGACTCCCAGACCCGTGATCACGACTTCCCGGGAAACACTCATGAACCGCCACCCTAAACCAGCGTTGCCCGCGCCGAAAGTGGCCTACCCTCTTCTCAGGGGCTCAGCGATGGGGCGGGTGCTCCGACCGCCAGGCTCCGGGGCTGACGGGATGCGGTTCGGCCCAGAGCCCACGACGCTGTCCACGGGCCGCCGATTCGGCCGAGACGAGATCTGGGTCGGGCGAGAACCCGCCGAAGACCCAGGCATGCCCCTCGGCCACCATCTCCCGATTGATATCTCGTTCCTCGATCCAGAGGACTCCCAGCAGCCGGCCATGCTGGTCGATCGCGTCTCCTTCGACCCGAACCCGGCCCGCGGCGAGTTTCCGATCGAGAGCGGTTCGGGATTCCCGGCCGTACGGCTGGTTGAATTCAGGGGCATCGATACCGAGGAGCCGAATCCTGCGCTGCTTTCCGGTTTCGTCGACGCAGGTGACGGTGTCGCCGTCGTGGACCGTCTCGACCCGCCAGATCGGGCGGCCGGCCGAATCGAGCATCGGGCAGGCCGGGAGCGACGCCACCACGGCCGTGGCGATCGCCGCGAACGCCACGTACCAGACACGATACCGCCTCGGCAGGCCGGGGGGCGGCGGTGGGATCCGAAATCGACGCGGCATCGGCTCTGCCGGGAAGTGGGCGATATAGGACTCGAACCTATGACCCCTAGCTTGTCGAGCTAGTGCTCTAACCAACTGAGCTAATCGCCCTCGCAGTCGGCCAGAGTGAGTCTCGCGCCCAATCCGTGGCCAGTCAAGCGAACCCGCCGTTGCCGGGCCGCAACGGCCTTGTCGGCCGAGGGTCCGCGGGGATACTGTGCGGGTTTTGCCGGTCAGTGTGGTCGCCGTCGGCCATGCCGCGTCCATTCAGCATCGAAGTGAGCCCATGCCCAGCGTTCGTCTGCCAGATGGCGTCATCCGTGAATATCCGCCGGCCGCGAGGGTGGCCGATGTTGCCGCCGACATCCTTGCCAACCCTGCTCAGCAGGGGGGAAAGAAGTCGCGGCCGATCGCCGCCCTGCTCGACGGCAGGGCCGTCGGCCTCGATTCCCCGCTGCCCGCTTCGGGTGAGGCCACGATCGAGTTTCTTTTGAAGGGCGATCCGCGGGCGCTGCCCGTGATGCGGCACTCTGCCGCCCACGTCATGGCCCGGGCCGTGATGCGACTCTTCGAGGGGGTGGAACTCGCCTTCGGGCCGACGGTCGGCGCGGGCTTCTATTACGACATGCGGGCCGCCCGGCCGATCACCGATGAAGACCTGCCTCTGATCGAGGCCGAGATGCGGAAGATCATCGCGGCCGACGAGGCCTTCGAGCGGGTGGAGGTGCCGCGTGCCAAGGCCGTGGAGATCGTCCGCGATCTGAACCAGCCGCTCAAGGTGGAGCACATCGAGACCGGCCTCGCCGACCACGAGACCCTCTCCTTCTACCGGCAGGGGGAGTTTGTCGATCTCTGCCGCGGGCCGCATGTCCCCAGCCCCGGCTGCATCGGCGCCTTCAAGCTGACGAACATCGCCGGCGCCTACTGGAAGGGGGATGCCGACAACGCCCAGCTGCAGCGGCTCTATGGCACGGCCTGGTTCACCCAGGAGGATCTCGACGCCCATCTGGCGGCGCTGGAAGAAGCACGCAAGCGAGATCATCGGGTGCTCGGCAAGCAGCTCGATCTGTTCACGACCAGCCCGCTCGTGGGCTCCGGGCTCGTGCTCTGGATGCCGAAGGGGGCCGTGCTGCGGGGCGTGCTCGAGAGCTTCGTCCGCGACGAACTGGCGAAGCGGGGATACCAGCCGGTCTACACGCCCCACATCGGCAAGGTCGATCTCTACAAGATCTCCGGTCACTATCCCTACTACGCCGAGAGCCAGTTCAAACCGATCGTGATGAGCGACGACGAGCAGTACCTGCTCAAACCGATGAACTGCCCGCACCACACGATGATCTTCAAGGCCCGGCCGCGGAGCTACAAGGATCTGCCGCTGCGGCTGGCGGAGTTTGGCACGGTCTACCGCTACGAGCAGTCGGGCGAACTCGGCGGCATGACGAGGGTTCGCGGCTTCACCCAGGACGACGCCCACATCTTCTGCATGCCGGAGCAGGTGGAGCAGGAGGTCGAGGGCTGCATCGATTTCACACTCAAGGTTCTGGAGAGCCTGGCCTTCGACAGTTTCCGCGTCCGGCTCGGGTTCCGCGATCCCAAGAGCGACAAGTACGTCGGCCCGCCGGCCCGCTGGGATGAGGCGGAGGCGGCGATCGAACGGGTGGCCCGACGGATGAACCTGCCGGGCTGCGAACCCGAGCCTGGCGAGGCCGCCTTCTACGGTCCGAAGATCGATTTCGTGATCAACGACTCGCTCGGCCGCGAGTGGCAGCTCGGCACGGTGCAGCTCGACTACAACCTGCCGAGTGCCGAGCGGTTCGACCTCGAATACATCGGTGCCGACAACGCCAAGCACCAGCCGGTTATGATCCATCGGGCGCCGCTCGGAAGCCTGGAGCGGTTCGTGGGAGTGCTGATCGAGCACTTTGCCGGCGGGTTTCCCCTCTGGCTCGCCCCCGAGCAGGTCCGCGTCCTGCCGGTGAGCGAAAAGAGCGAGGCCTACGCCCGGCAGGTGCAGCAGCGGCTCGAGGCGGCCGGACTGCGTGTCGGCATCGACCTTGCGGCCGAGAAGCTCGGGGCCAAGGTCCGCAGCGCCCAACTCGAGATGATTCCGATGATGGTGGTCTGCGGGCCGCGGGACGAGGCGGCTGGCACGGTCAGCCTCCGCGACCGGATCGACGGCGATCTGGGGGCGATGAGCCTCGAGGCGGCGGTCGAACGGCTCCGCGACGAGAATGCCCGCCGGGCTGTCCGCCACAAGCCGAAGCCGCTGGCAC
>CAMDFJ010000165.1 GCA_945897435.1 Candidatus Kuenenia stuttgartensis
ACCGACTGCCACGGCCGAGTTGGCTCTCCACCGATACGTCCCCGCCGAGCAGCCGGCAAAGCTCCCTGACGATCGAAAGCCCGAGGCCGGTCCCGGAAAATTCGCGGGTCATCGCGTCGTCGCCGCTCTGGAAGACCCGGCTCTGACGAAACTTCTCGAAGATCGTCTGCTGCTCGTCGGCGGCGATCCCGACGCCGGTGTCGCTGACTTCCATCACCAGGGTCGGCCCGGAATCAGCCGGCGATTCGAGGCCGGCCCGGACGTCGATCCGCCCCCCCTCCGGCGTGAACTTGACGGCATTCGAGAGCAGATTGGCGAGGATCTGCTGCACCTTCGCCGGGTCCTGCTCGACCTGATCGAGCCCCTCGTCGACCGCGAACTCGAGGTCGATGTTCTTCCGCTCCGCCAGCGGCCTGACCATGTCGCACTGGGCCGAGACCACCGACTCCATCCGGAACGCATGCGGCCGGACATCCATCTTGCCAGCCTCGATCTTCGCCAGATCGAGGATGTCGTTGATCATCTCGAGCAGCATCCTGCCCGAGGAGCGGATGTTCTGCACGTAGCGGCGCTGCTTGTCGTCGAGCGACTGGATCGAGCCGAGCACGTCCGAAAACCCGATGATGCTGTTGAGGGGCGTTCGCAGTTCGTGGCTCATCGTGGCGAGGAAGTCGCTCTTGAGCCGGTTCATCTCGTAGAGGTGCATGTTGGCCTGGGCGAGTTCGTCGACCTTGTCGTCGAGGCTCTCGTTGACCTTGCGAAGCTCCTCCTGCGAATCGACGAGACCGCGGAGCATGCGGTTGAAGGCCACCCCGAGCTCCTCAAACTCGTCTGCCGTGTGGATCTCGGCCCGGGCCTGGACATTCCCCTTCCGCACCTCATCGCTGACATCCCGGAGATGCTCGAGCGGCTTGACGATCACGTAGCGGACGATCGCATAGGCCACGAGCATCGCGAGGAACACCGTGATGATCGCCGTGGCCAGCAGGATCGCCCGGTTCCAGTTGATCGCCTTGCGGGTCGTGGAATCGGGCATCACCACCTTGGCGACCGCCATCAGGTCGTTCTCCGCATACCGCACCAGGTTTTCGCCGCCGGCGCTGGCAGTCGCGTCGCCGATGACGCCGTGGTATTCGTGGCAGACCTTGCAGCTGCTCTTCCAGCGGACCGGCTGGTAGTAGTGGTATTCCTTGTTGTCGGCCGTGCGAAACTCGCGATACTCGCCCGACTCGGAATCGGCCGCCGACACCGAGATCGGCGGCCGATCCTTGAAATAGGCGAGAACGGCGTTGTCGAGGCGGGTGTAGCCGGCCCGCAGATCGGGAGCGGCGTCGGGTTCGAGAAGCCAGGCCCGGTATGGCTGGGGCCGCAGGATCGAGCCAAGCTGCTCGATGTAGGTGGCATACTTCGTGTCGGGCTCGAGCTTCTCCCAGTGATACTGGAGCATCTTGGCGTCGACGAAGTGCCGGCCGGTGCTGCGGGTCGTGGTGTAGACCAGTTCCTCGGTGCGGCTGCCGTACCACCAGAAACTGCCGGTGATGAGCGCAAACAGGCAGAGCCCGAAGAGGAAGCGGCACTTCCGCTCCAGGCTCGTCTCGCCCAGGATGTCGGTCAGCGATCGATAGGGCATGGGTGGTTCCCGATCAATCGTACCCGGGTCGCGTTCGGGGGGCGAAACATTCGTCCTCGGCCCCGTTTCAGATCAGAGCATCTCGACCGGATCGACGTCGATGATCCAGGCGACGTTGTCGGGGGTCTGCAGGCCGGCCGTGGCCCGGCGGACGAGCTCACGGAGGGAGCCCCCGTCGGGCCCCTGCACCTGGAGATGCCAGCGAAACCGATCCCGCAGTCGCGTGATCGGCGCAGGCGCCGGTCCGAGCACCCGGACTGCCGCGGCCGAGCCTTCCGGCTGTCCCGCCTCCTTCCGCATCCGGTCGGCGATATGCCCGGCCCAGTCGGCGGCGGCCCGTTCGTCGACGCTCCGAACGACCACCCGCACGATGCTGCCGAAGGGTGGATAGAGGAGGGCCTCGCGGATCGGAAGTTCGCTGCGGACAAAGGCCTCGTAGTCGTGCTTCGCGGCCGCGACGATCGCCGGGTGATCGGGAGTGCTCGTCTGCACGACCACTCGGCCGCCGAGACTGCCCCTGCCACTGCGGCCCGCCACCTGGGTGACGAGCTGGCATGTCCTTTCGGCGGCCCGAAAGTCGGCCAGGTGCAGGGCCGCGTCGGCGTGGACGACGCCCACGAGCATCACGGATGGAAAGTCGAGTCCCTTGGCGATCATCTGCGTTCCCACGAGGATCTCGATCTCCCGGGCCCGGAAGGCGTCGAGCGTCCGCTCGTGACTGCCGCGGGTCCGCATCGTGTCGGTGTCCATCCGTGCCACCCTGGCGCCGGGGAACAGTCCGCGAATCTCATCCTCGAGCCGCTGGGTACCCGTGCCCCGCGAAACCAGCTGCGGTGCGGCGCAGGCCGGGCAGGCGGAGGGAACCCGTGTCACGAGACCGCAGCCATGGCAGATGCCGCGGCTGCCGGGCTGATGGAGCGTGAGAGCGAGATCGCATTGCGGGCAGCGGGCCGTGTGCCCGCAGCCTCGGCACTGGACATGAGTGGCGAAGCCGCGGCGGTTGAGGAGCAGCATCACCTGCCCGCCCGCGTCGAGCGCCCATTTGATCCCGGCGGCCAGTCTCGGGCTGACGGATCCGCGGCTGCGGGCGGCCCGGTCACGCAGGTCGACGGTGACCACCGGTGGCAGCTGCGAGCCGCCGACACGGTCCGCAAGACGGCACATCTTCCAGCGGCCGGCGAGGCACTCGCTGAACGTTTCCAGGGAGGGCGTCGCCGACCCGAGCACGAGCGGCACGCCCTCGGCTCGGGCGATCCACTCGGCGACGTCCCTGGCGTGATACCGCGGGGCCGTCGCCTGCTTGAACGAGTTTTCATGCTCCTCGTCGATCACGACCAGCCCCAGCCGCGGCGCGGGTGCGAAGATCGCGCTGCGGGCGCCGACGACCACGCCCACGCGTCCGGCGGCGATCTCCCGCCACTGGGCATGCCGCTCCGCGGGCGTGAGGTGGCTGTGGAGCACGGCCACGCTGCCAAACCGGGCCCGGAAGCGATCGCACGTCTGCGGCGTGAGGCTGATCTCGGGCACGAGCACGATCGCCTGGCGGCCCTGACGAAGCGTCTCCTCGACGGCCTGAAGGTAGACCTCCGTCTTGCCGCTGCCGGTGACGCCGAAGAGGACGATCGTCTCGTGCCTTCCGGCCCGCATCGGGTCGAGGATCGCCTCGAGTGCCGCCGCCTGCGGCTCCGAAAGGGTCTCGGGCCGATCATGGCGGATCTTCTCGCGATCATTGCTCCGAACCGCTCTTTGAACCGATGCTGAAACCGTGCCGGCCTCGACGAGCAGCCCCAGGCGGACGAGCCGGCTGATCACGGCCCGGCTCGCTCCCGAACGCCGGGCGAGATCCTCGGCCGATGTCGGGGCCGTCGCCGCCTCGAGCACGGCGGTCTGGGCGGGCGTCGGCCTGCGGGATGGCGTCTGGCCGCTCGCCACGTAGAGGGAAATGGCCCGCGGCCTGCGGCTCGACCGCACTCCGGCGGGAAGCACCGCCTCCAGAACCTCTCCCCGGCGGGCCAGCCAGCGATCCGCCATCCATTGGGTCAGGTCGAGCATCCGTTGCGACAGAAGCGGCGCCTGATCCTCGACTCCGAGCACCGTCTTGAGCGGATGCTGGGGCAGTTCGCCCGACCTCACGGCGACGCAATAGGCGAGCCGTTCCCGGTTGCCGCGGCCGAGCGGCACGAGAACCCGGCGGCCGGGTTCCACCTCGGCGGCGAGCCCCTCCGGCACCAGATAGTCGAGCGGCCTGTCGACCCCGTCGGGCATCACGACCGTGGCGATCGTGCCCCGGCGCAGATCGTCCTCGACCCAGGCGGGACGGGATTCGAACAACTCGCGTTGGCCCGTATGCTTGTCCATCGGAAGCTTGATTAGAGCAGGTGGTGCCGCGACGTTGGCCCGAGGGAAGAGCAGCGATGCGAATCGGCGTTTTCGGCGGCAGTTTCGATCCCGTCCACATGGGGCACCTGATCGTGGCCGAATGCTGCCGCGAGCAGGCAGGGCTCGATCAGGTGCTCTTCCTGCCGGCGGCCGTCTCTCCCTTCAAGCAGGAGAGCCCGCCAGCCGACGGACGGCAGCGACTGGAAATGCTCGCCCTGGCAACTGGCGGCCATCCGGCGTTTGCTGTCTCGCCCGAGGAGATCGACCGCGGTGGTACGAGCTACACGGCCGAGACCCTCGAGCGACTCGGTGCCGTTCACGCCTCTGACGAATTGCTTCTCATTCTGGGCCCGGACTCACTCCGTAGTCTGCCGGAATGGCGGAATCCTGAGCGGATCCTGACGGCCGCGCGGCTGCTTGCCGTGGAGCGGATCGGCATCGACGATCTGGCTGCGATCACGCGGGAGCCGAAACTCGCCGGGCTGCTCGGCCCCGATGCGGCATCGCAACTCGTGGAGACGCGGGCGATCTGCCCCGCGATCGAGATCCGCTCGAGCGACCTGCGGGCGGCGATCGCATCGGGCAAAAGCATCCGCTACCGCACACCCCGCGCCGTCGAGCTATACATCGCCACCCACGGCCTGTATCGCCAGAGTGGCGGGCTGTGAAGCAAAAAAGGCGTCCCTGAAAAGCTGCGTTCGGTGCCGCGGTGGAACTTGCGGGGGCTCCGCCGGCTGGTGTTGACCCGGCCCTCCGGGCCTGACGCTGCCCGATGTGGGACAGGCTTCAGCCTGTCATGCCTTTGAGTAACAGCGTCTTGCGAGGTCGGGGTTGCCCGCATCCTCTCGCCGGACGTTCACGTCGGCCTTCCGGGCCTCCGTTCACTGCATGTCCGCTGCGCTTCGCCATCCTGGCTGCGCTTGCTCCCATAGCCCGCTCGAGGA
>CAMDFJ010000166.1 GCA_945897435.1 Candidatus Kuenenia stuttgartensis
GCGGTTGCGGCAATCGCATCTGCTGCCGGTCTCTGGACTGTGGGATTCATGGCGACGTCGCGGGCGGGCGGGGCGGCACTCCTTCTGGCGGCTCTCGTGTTCGGCAGCCTGACGTCCAAATCGGGATGGCTCCGGTTTGGATTTCGTGCAGCGACGGCGGCTTATGGAATGTGTCTGCTCGCTCTCGTGATCGCCATGTACGGCCCGTTCGGCGGATTCGAAGGGCTTTTGCCTGCGGAACTCCGGCCGCGGGTCGCGGCCCTGCTCAACGATGGCCGTGTTGTGGCAGGCCGGGTGGCGACGCGGATGTTCCTTGCGTCGCCTCTTCTGGGGTCGGGCCTCGGCACCTACGGGGAGTTGTTCGATCGATTCCTCCGGAGCGATCTGCTCCTCGGCTACGCACACAATGACTACGCCCAGTGGCTGGCGGAGACCGGGCTCGTGGGCGGACTTCTCGCGGCACCGTTGCTGGTGCTCCTCGCCGCCCGGTATCGGTCGTGGATCCGGGCACCGGGGGGTGAAGCCGATCCCCTGGGGGCGGGGCTCTGGGCCGCGGTCGCCGGAATCGGCGTTCACACCGCCTTCGATTGGAATCTCCACCTGCCCGCGAATGCCCTGCTGGCCTGCGTCGTCGTCGGAATGGCGGCGGCCAGCGGTGCCTCGCCCTCCAGCCGCACCGCCCGGCCGAATGCGAAGCCGCAGCCGCAGGGCAATCGCTGGCCGGGATTGGTGCTGGCCGCTGCATGCCTCCTCGCGCTCGCGTTTCTTGGCCGTGATGCGGTTTCAGATGTCGTTCAGCGGCAGTTGAGGGAGGCGATCGTGGCATCCCGGCTCGCAGCCATCGATCCGAAAAGACCTTCCGCCTCTCCGTCATTGGAGGCGGCGATCGCTGCGGGCGAGCGGATGGCCGTCTGGGATCCTTGGAATGGCAGCCTCGCGATCCTCGTCGGCCAGGCATACCTGCACGCATCCGCAGAACAGCAGCCCATCGATGAGGCCAGTGCGGATACTGCAGCCGCCGATCGCTGGTTCCTGGCGGCAAGGCGGCGCTGTGCGGCCTGTCGGGGTCTGCCCGAGCCGCTGGCGACACCCACCTCGCCACTCGGAAAATGAGTCTCCACTCCGCGGCGCACCGCACGCTTTGTGTTCTGCCGAACCTGCCCGAACGCAGGACCGGGGGGGGCATTCTGCTCTTTGAAATCCTCCGCTATCTGTCATCGCGCGGAGACGTCGCGGTGGTCGTGCCGGTGGCGAACCATCTCACAGCTGAGTTCGAGGAAGTCCGGAGCGATCCCCTGCTCGGTGGTGTCGCCTGGCATCCGCTCGCGGCCCGACGTATTCCTGGGCTTCGCGGGTATGTCGGCCGGCTACTCTCGCCGCTACCGGCCGAGGTTGCGAAGTTTGCCACGGAGGCCAACCGGGAGTTGCTCGCACGAACGCGGCGTCAGTTTCGGCCAACCGCGGAACTTGCAGTCTCTTCCTGGGCGCTGACCGCATACCAGGAATCGTCGCTGCCTCCTGAAACGCGGCTCTACATGGTGAACGTCGATCCCGACATCGTGCGCTACGACGGACCCTCGCTCAAACGCCAACTTGCCGCCTGCGTCGACCATCCGAAGGTCGATCGGCTCTGCCGCAGGGCGGTTTCGATGGCGGGCCGTATCGGGGCGATCTCAGCGGCCGATCTGCACGCGCTCAACCGAATGGGACGGCGGAACGACGTGACCTACGTCCCGCCGCTCATGCGGCCACAGCCCCTCGACCGGTCGTGCGTCGAACCAAATCATGTCATCATCACGACCAACTTCACCTATTCGCAGAATGTGACATCGCTCGAGTGGTTCCTGAGGGAATCCTGGCCGCACGTCGATCCGAGGGCGAGGCTCACGGTCACGGGAAAGGACGAGGGGGGCAGGCTCCAGACGCTTTGCAACAGCCACCCCCGGACCAGTTACGCCGGCTGCCTCGACGCCGCGGAACTCGATGCGGCGTTTGCGCGGGCCGCTGTCGCCGTGAATCCGACGCGGCTCGGCAGCGGATTCCAGATCAAGCTACTCGATGCGATCGCCCGCGGTGTGCCGATCGTTTCGACGGCATTCAGCAATCGCCTCGGATCCGCCATCGCCGCGAGTGACGACCCGCAGAGCCTCGCGGAGTTGATCAACGCCAGACTCACGCCCGGCAGCCTGCCGCCGTTCGACTATGGGTCATTTCACCGCGAGGCGGTCGCGGCCTGGGACGGCTTTCTGTTCGGCACCTGAACGGGGCTCGTGGCATGAAACTCTTCACTCTCGACCGTGACCGGGCCCGGGACAGCGTGGCGGATTTTTATGAACTCTACCGCTCGCGACCGATCGCCCGAAACAGCCTTGGTATGGGGTTCAACCACTGCTTCGCAACCTGGTTCATCCTTCGCGAAATGCAGCCGACGGTGGTCGTGGAATCGGGCGTCTGGCGCGGGCAGTCGACCTGGATCATCGAGCAGGCGGTGCCCGCTGCCGAGATCATCGCGATCGATCCGGTGCCAGAGGCCCGCGTCTACGTGAGCCCGAGAGTGCGGTACGAAACCGTCGATTTTTCGCGGCTCGATTGGTCGCAGACCGACGTTGCCAACGCCGTCGTCTTTTTCGACGACCACCAGAACTCCTACGAGCGGCTGAAGGAAATGTTCTGGCTCGGCTTTCGGCACGCGATCTTCGAAGACAACTACCCCTGCGGTGAAGGCGACTTCTACTCGCTGCGGCATCTGCGGGCGGGATGTGGTCATCCACACATCCAGATGAGCCCGGCCTATGCGAGAACACCGCGAGAGCGGATCAAGCGCTGGCTCGTCGAGCCGCTGCTTCGCCGGCTCGGCCACGCCCAGAAAGTGATCGTACCGCCCAACGATACAGACCGGGCAAACCTCGCCCGCAATCTTGCGGCCTACGTCGAATTTCCAGCGGTGGTCATGAACGACCGCAACAACTGGGGCAGCGAGTGGAGCGGTAGCCATGCCTCTGTTCCCGCCATCTTTGGATCGCGGGATGACCTGCCTGCCGATCTGTGCCGGGCATCGACGACGAGCACCGCTGGCATCGACTTGAGTTATTGTCACCTTGCCTATGTCGCGCTCGGAATGGGACCGTTCTCAGGGACGTGCGAATGAACATCCTCCACGTCATCGCCGGCCTGCCGCCCGCCGGGGGAGGGCTGTCCGAACTTGTTCCTCGACTTGCCCTCGAGGCGGCGCGGCAGGGCAATTGCGTGACGATCGCCACTGTGGCCAACGCTGACGAGCCGCTCTCGACGACTGCGGAGGCTGCCGCCGCGGGCGGCGTGCGAATCGTGCGGTTTGCTCCGTCCGCCCCGCGGGCCCTTTTTTTCTCCTGGGCGATGCGGCGGGGCCTGCCGGAGCTCGTGGAAAGCGCCGATCTCGTGCATCTGCATTCAAACTGGACGTTTCCCGTCTGGTGGGGCGGTCACTGCGCCCTGCAGGCAGGCAGGCCGCTTGTCATGTCGCCGCACGGCTGCCTCGATCCCGTGCGGCTCGCCCACTCGGCCTGGAAGAAGCGGCTGGCGGGCATCTTCGATCGGCGGATTCTGCGGCAGGCGTCCGCGATTCACGCGACGAGCGAGCCTGAACGCGACTGGATCGAAAAATATCTGGGAAAGGGGCCGGGGATCGTCCTGATCCCCGGCGGCGTTGAGTTGCCGGCGTTGCCGCAAATACCACCTGGCCCCAAGCCCACAGACCGGGTCCGGCAGGTGCTCTCTCTGGGGCGACTGCATCCGCTCAAAGGGCTCGATCTCCTGCTCGACGCATGGAATACCGCAACGACTTCTCTTTCGTCGGGCGAGCGCTGGCAGCTTCTGATCGCCGGCCCGGATGAGCAGGGAATGCGGCTACGGCTCGAGACACAGGCCCGAAGTCTCGGGCTTGCGAACGTCGTGTTTGCGGGGCCCCTCTACGGAGCCGACAAGGCACGAGCACTCGCGGAGGCGGATCTCTTCGTGCTGCCTTCGCGGAGCGAAAACTTCGGGATCGTGGTAGCCGAGGCCCTCGCCGCAGGCCTGCCAGCGATCACCACCAAGGCCGCGCCATGGAGCGAGATCGAGGGTGGCTGCGGCTGGTGGGTCGATGTGAATGCCCGTGGAATCGCACGAGCCCTGACCGAAGCCCTGCAACTGAGCGACGAGGAGCGGCTCGCAATGGGCTCCCGTGGCCGCACGCTCGTGGCTGGCAGGTATCAATGGTCCGCGATCAGTCGCGACATGATCGAGGTCTATCGAGCCCTTGTCCCGGATCGCGGTCCTGATGGAATCAGAACCTGAATGCCAGCTGCGGGAGGTCTGATCCCATAGCCGGACCTGCTCACACCGATTGGGTGTTTGTGAGCGATGGGATCGCCCTCACGTAATGCCCCAGCACGACCAGGGCCAGCGGTCGGGAAAAGTGGAGAGACCGGCGGTTGCCGAGAAAATCCTGCCAGACACCGCGGACCGCATTGGGCTCGAGGAACGGCAGCGACGTCACCGCCTCGATCGCTGTCTCGCAGGAATCCCGCATCTGCCCGCGCATCCAGTCATCGATCGGGAGCGTGAACCCGGTCTTCGGTCTCCTCGCGATCGTGTCAGGGAGTTCCTTGGCGGCGGCTGCTCGAAGGAGGGATTTACTCTGTCCTCGGCTCTGCTTGACGTCACCGGGAAGCGACGACAGGTAGTCGACCAGAGGTCGGTGCAGGAAGGGCACTCGCACCTCCAGCGAGTGCCGCATGCTGTTGGCGTCGGTGTCACGCAGGAGCGTGTCCCGCATGTAGTGGGTCGTCTCGATGCGTGATACGGTGTTGAAAGGATCCGCCATCGGCGTCAGGGACGTTTCAGGGTCGAGAAAGTCGGCGCCGAGTCCGACACGGCCGTGCGTCATTCCGAACGCGGCCAGTCTTCGATTCGACAGGGCACGCCTCAACGACC
>CAMDFJ010000167.1 GCA_945897435.1 Candidatus Kuenenia stuttgartensis
AACTGGGCGGCAACCCGGCCGTGCACGGTCAGGCAGGCGGCTCCGGCCTCCTCGATCCGCTGCGCGACCTCGATCGCGGTGCGGCAGGTATCGGCGCAGCCGAGCCGGATCTTGGCCGTCACCGGCACCCCGTCGCAGGCCTCGACGACGCGGCGGACGATTCCCCCGACCCGTTCGGGATCCCGCAGCAGCCACGATCCGCTCTGGGCCTTCACAGTGACCTGTCTGACGGGGCAGCCGAAGTTGAGATCGACGACGCTGACACGAAAGTCGACGGCCAGTCGACGGCCGACTGCAGCGAGATTCTCGGGGTCGTTGTCCCACATCTGCACCGCGAGCGGCCGCGGTTCATCGCGGACACCCCAGAGGCGGTCGGGGTTCTCGCCGCGGTGCGTCTCCAGCCAGCGGGCACCGCGGGCGGCAATCATCTCGGTGGCAAGCAGGCCTGCGCCGCCGAACTCCCGCACGACCTGACGAAACGCATAGTTGGTGTAGCCGGCCATCGGGGCCTGCAGCACCGGAGGATCGACGACGACGGGGCCGATCCGCAGCGGGACGACGACCGGGGCGGGAGAGACTTCCGGGAACTGTGGCGGGGCGATCATCAGCGGGGCGGGGGGCTCGGCGAGAGGGTCGGCGGAGGACTGAAACGGCCGGGCTGTCCAGGCGTGGAAATTGGCCCTCCTTCAACGGTCGTCGCGTTGGTCGGCAGCACGCCGGTCGGCTGCAGACTCCAGGGTGTCGGCGCGGGAATGAGCATCGCGGCAAACTGGTCGTCCGGAAGTCCGAGATCGGCGACCGACATCACATACTCGGCGATCTCGCAATTGTAGGCCTTCACGGCCGCGATCAGTCCACGCTGTTGGACACCCAGCAGGGCGTGGCTCCCGATCACCGATTCGATCGGCAGCCGCCCCTTGGCATGCTCCGCCTCCGATCCCGCGAAGGCCTGCTCGGCGGCCGTCGCTGCCGTGCTCCAGAGGCCGATGGCCTCGTGCCTCCCCGGCAGTGCCCGATGGATCGCACGAATCCTGCCGGTGGCGGGGCGATTGGCGAAGATGCTCTCGAAGTGGGTCTGATAGGCGGCGGTCAGCGGCGGGTCGAGTGGGATCGGCAGCGGTTCCGTGATCGGCAGCCGGATCAGATCGACCAGTTCCTGCTGGGCTACGGCGAGTTCGGAGCGGGCTTCGGCGAGTTCGGCCCGGGCCTCGGCCGTGGCAGCGTCGAGCACCGCCCGGGCATGCGGTTCGGCGCCCGGTGCGACGAGGTCGATCCGCTCCACGGCGTCACCGGCGCAGCGGACAATCGCGACCTTCGCCGCCAATTTCCAGTAGGCCTGCGTGATCCAGAGCCGACGTGAGCGATCGCCCGATCGGAAAAGTGCCTCGACCAGCCCGAGCGGCCGCGTTGGCGGACCAGCGAGCGAAGCATCGGCAGGCCGAACCGGAATCTCGGCGGGCGGACCTCCCGGTGGCGTTGCCACCACAACCGACCTGGTGCCATCCGCGGCAATCGGATCGGCGGGCGGCAGGCCGATCTCCCCCGGGGACTCGGCGGCGGCGTCGAGCGACATCGCGGCGATCAGCACGACCGCCGCGGCCCGGACCAGCTTCACCAGATGTTCCAAGAAGACCGACGCCATGCGAGTCCGATTGTGAGCCCAGAACAGACCTCTCAAAGGCTCACATACCTGCCCGGTCGAGTCAACGGGAAACCGGGTGGCCTGGGTGGGCTGCGTCGGCTAAGAGGCGGCGTCGAGATACGGATCCTGGCTCATCTGAATGTGCGATTCGGCCCGCTGTCGCTCCACATACTCGAGCAGCCGTCGCTGCCTGACATGCCGCGATTCGACCCGCTGCTGGGCCCGGGTGAACGTCCGCAGCAGCCGCTCGGAGTTACCCAAAAGTCTCGACCGTAGGCTGGCGATGATTCGCTTCGACCGCTTCGGCCCGTAGCCCGTGACGAGGATCTCGTCGTCGAGCCCGACGTATTGCCGCCAGGTGCCAGGATCCCCCTGCCGGCCGCAGCGGCCGACCAGCTGGCGGTCGATGCGGGCGGAATCGTGGAGTTCGGTGCAGATCACGTGGAGTCCGCCGAGTTCGTGGACGCCGTCGCCGAGTTTGATGTCGGTTCCTCGGCCGGCCATGTTCGTCGAGACGGTGATCTGGCCCCGCTGGCCGGCCTGGGAAACGATCTCGGCCTCCTTCTCGATCTGTCTGGCGTTCAGGACCGTGTGCACGAGCCCGGCCTCGTTGAGCAGCCGGGAGAGCTCCTCCGACTTGTCGATCGATCGGGTGCCGATCAGCACCGGCCTGCCCAACGAATGCATCTCGCCGGTCTCGGCGACGATCCGCGTGAACTTCTCCCGCTCGTCGGCGCAGACGACCGGCGGGAGGCGGCGGCGGATCGCGGGCCGATTGGTCGGCACCGTCGCCACGGCCACGCCGTAGGTGCGGCTGATCTCACCGGCGCTCGTCGCGATCGTGCCAGTCATGCCGGCGAGGTGTGGCCAGCGGGCGAACAGATCCTGGATCGTGATCCGGGCCGCATGCCCCGACGGTACGGTGACCTCGATTCCTTCCTTGGCCTCGACGGCCTGATGCAGCCCGTCCCGCCAGGTGCGGCCCTCCGCCGCCCGACCGGTGAATTCGTCGATGATCACGATCTTGCCGTCGCGGACCACATACTGCCGGTCGCGGACGAAGGCCTGCCGCGCGCGAACGGCCCGTTCGACGGCATCGTAGATCGTCAGCAGGCTGACCGAATCGAGCTCTGCGGGACGGTCGATCGCCCGAACCCGGCTGCGGCCGCGACCGAGGAGTTCGCAGGTCTGCTTCTGCTGATCATATTCGAAGTCGTGGTCCCTTTCGAGCGTCTCCGCCGCCCCGGCCGCGAAGCGAAACAGCGCCTGCTGCACGGCCTGTGCCTCGCCTGGGGGCGACGAGATGATCAGCGGCGTCCGGGCCTCGTCGATGAGCACGTTGTCGGCCTCGTCGACGAGCGCGAACCAGTAGGGCCGCTGGAGCAGCTGAGCGGTTGCCGAGGCGGTTCGTCCCGTCAGGATCGCGCCGAGATCACCGCGACCGTCGGCGATCTCCCGATTCATCAGCCTGTCCTTGAGAAAGTCGAAACCGAATTCCTTCGCCGTGCCGTAGGTCACGTCGCAGGCGTAGGCCTTGCGACGCTCGTCAAAATCCATCTGCGACTGCACGACGCCGACCGTCAGGCCGAGCGCCCGATAGATCGGTTCCATCCATTCGGCGTCGCGCTTGGCGAGATAGTCGTTGACGGTCGCCAACTGTGCCCCCCTGCCTGCCAGGGCATAGAGCACCAGCGGCAGCGTGGCGACGAGCGTCTTCCCCTCGCCCGTCTGCATCTCCACGATCGAACCATGGACGAGGGCCACGCCCGCCAGCAGCTGCACGTCGTAGTGCCTCATCCCGATCGATCGCCTGCCCGCCTCGCGGGTGGCGGCGAACGTCTCCACGAGCAGGGAATCGACCGGCTCGCCGGCCTTGGCCCGATAGGAGAGCGACCGGGCCAGCCGCCGCAGTCCAGCATCGCTCTCGGCCTCCATCTGGGCTGCGAGATCATCGATCTGGGCGACCGTCCGCCAGGTCGCCGCAGTGATGGCGGGCCGTGAACCCGGCCTGAATCCCGAGATCCAATCGAACATGAGGCAGGCCCCGCGAGGACGTTTCCTCCACCTTACCACGAGTCCGATGTGGGACAGGCTTCAGCCTGTCAAAGCATCGCTACACCGCGCCAGGCCCGGAGGGCCGGGTTTGAGCCAGCGACCGGAGGTCGCCAAGGAAAATTCGGCAGGATGCCGAGATGAGAACCGCTCACAATCGCCAGGCCCGGAGGGCCGGGTTTGAGCCAGCGACCGGAGGTCGCCAAGGAAAATTCGGCAGGATGCCGAGATTTTCCGTGAACCTAGTACCGGGCCGGCACTGCAGGAGTGGATCGGGCAGGAGGCACGCTCGACGGGCTTTGGAACGGCCACCAGTTGCCGTTCACCGTCTGCTGCTGTGGCGCCGATTGTGGGTAGAGCTGGTTCGTGGCCTGCTGCATCTGACCGGAGAGCTGCTGCTGCTGCGACTGCAGGTTTTGCTGCAGTTGCTGCTGATACTGGTTCGTGGCGGCCTGCATCTGGTTGCCGTACTGCTGGGCCTGGGCGTTGATGGCCTGCTGGGTCGAGTTGGCCCACTGCTGGGGCTGGGCCTGCATCTGGTTTGAGAATTGCTGGGCCTGATTCGTCATTCCCTGGGCGTACTGATTTGCCTGGGCGGAGAGCTGATTGCCGTACTGCTGGACAGACTGCGGGGCTGCCTGCGGGGCCGCCGGAGTGCCGGGCTGCGACCATGTCCAGCTGTTGGGGGCGGCGGGGGCGGCGGGCATCGTTTGAGGCGCACCCTGCCAGCTGGTCGTCGGGCCTGGCATGACTGGGGGAGCCGGCGGGTAGGCCGCTCCCTGCGGCGTGCTCACGAAGCCGCCGTATGGGGCCGGCTGTCCGACCATGCCGGTGCCGGGCGGAGGAACCGTGGCTCCGTAGACGGGGGCCGCATTCTGTGGCGGAGTCTGGCAGCCTGCGAGTCCGAGCAGGGCGAGAGCCGCCAGGGCGACGGTGGTCAGGCAGAGATAAGGACGGTGCGACCCGATTCCATCCGCCGCCGAGTCACGGGCGACGATGGCCGACGCAAACGGCGACGTGTCGGGTCGGCTTTCGGCGGTAACTCGCACTGCATGCTCTCCGCAGAAGCGGTTTGGAAAACGCTGTTGGGGCGGGACAATAGCGTTTTCCCGACCTGCGTCCA
>CAMDFJ010000168.1 GCA_945897435.1 Candidatus Kuenenia stuttgartensis
ACAGCCGCCGCGGCCGCCATGGCGGGCGACACGAGGTGGGTGCGGCCCCCCTTCCCCTGTCGTCCCTCGAAGTTTCGATTGCTCGTCGAGGCGCACCGTTGGCCTGGGGAGAGCGTGTCGGGGTTCATTCCGAGGCACATGCTGCATCCCGCCTCCCGCCACTCGAAGCCCGCCTCCCGGAAGACCCTGTCGAGCCCCTCGGCCTCCGCCTGCCGCTTCACCCGGCCGCTGCCAGGCACGACCATGGCATGAACGCTCGGCGCCACACTGTAGCCCTGCACCACGCGGGCAGCGGCACGCAGATCCTCGATCCGGCTGTTGGTGCAGGAGCCGATGAACACCCTGTCGAGGGCGAGATCGACGATCCTCGTTCCGCTGGCGAGGCCCATGTAGTCGATCGCCCGGGTCGCCGAATCGCGGTCGGCGGCGTCAGTGAAACTGGCCGGGTCGGGCACGGCAGCGTCGATACCCACGACCTGGGCAGGATTCGTGCCCCAGGTAACCTGCGGCGAGACATCTCCGCCGTCATAGATCTCGACCCGGTCGAACCTGGCGCCCGGATCACTCGGCAGCTGCTCCCAGCGGGCCACGGCGTCGTCGAAATCCCGCGGTGCGAAGTCGCGGTCGCGGAGATAGTCGAAAGTCTTCTGGTCCGGAGCGATCATGCCGGCTCGGGCGCCCGCCTCGATCGACATGTTGCAGACGGTCATCCGCTCCTCCATGCCGAGGCTGCGGATGCAGGGGCCGGTGTACTCGATGACGTAGCCGGTTCCACCTTCGGTCGAGAGCCTGCCGATCAGGTAGAGCACGAGGTCCTTGGCGGTGATTCCCGGATGCAGGCTGCCGTCGACCCGGACCTCGAACGACCGCGGCTTCGACTGCCGGAGCGTCTGGGTTGCCAGCACGTGCTCGACCTCGCTCGTGCCGATGCCGAAGGCGAGGGCTCCGAAGGCCCCGTGGGTCGCGGTATGGCTGTCGCCGCAGACGATCGTCATGCCGGGCTGGGTGATGCCGAGTTCGGGACCGATCACATGGACGATCCCCTGATCCGAGTCGCCGAGATCGAACAGACGCACGCCGAATTCTTTGCAGTTGGCCCGCAGCGTGTCGATCTGCTGCTTCGAGATCGGATCGGCGATCGGGAGCCGGCGATCTGTGGTCGGCACGTTATGGTCGGGCGTGGCGAAGGTCGCATCCGGACGACGCAGCCTTCTGCCAGCGAGTCGCAACCCCTCGAACGCCTGCGGACTCGTCACCTCGTGCACGAGATGCCGGTCGATGTAGAGGATCGGCTGTTCCCCGGCGGGGGCGCAGACGAGATGGTGGTCCCAGATTTTCTCGAGCAGGGTGCGGGGCGTCGCAGGCATGACTGGAAATGATGGGGAGTGTCGAAAACCCTACTGTACCGGTGAAACCGGCACTCGGCCACCACCCGTCGGCCGGCTCCCGCTCCCTACGCGGCCCGCTTGAGCACCGTTCTGGCTGCCAGCGCATCGACCTGCTGCCTGTCGATCGGTTTCCAGATCGTGCCGCGGCCTCCCGTTGCCTTCCCCGTCTCCACCAGCACGGCCGTCTGCTGGCCGATGAGCCGCTGGATGAAAAACCAGGTTCGCTCCAGATGTCGGGGATCGTTGTCAGCCGAGACGAGCACCAGGTCGAACGTGCCGAGATGGTTGCAGACCCGCGACAGCGAGGCGTCGACGTTTCCGGGAACGAGTTGCACCCTTGCCAGCGCGTGCAGCCGCCGGTGGGCCTCCTTCAGCGAGACCCCCGGTGGGTCGCCGGGCAGCCGCCCTTCGAACCGATCGAGGCCGACGTAATGGGTCGGCCCGGCCTGGCAACCCGCAACCTTCAGCACCCGCTCGGTCCGCTCCAGGGTCCCGAGACCGAGTTCGAGGATCCGCTGCGGCTTGAGGCGGGCGATGAGCCGGTAAATCTGCCGTTCGGCGGCCGGCTGTGAGAACCGATAGAGCCAAAGCGTGCGAAACCAGCCGAGTTTGGCCATCACCACCCCTCCCCTGCGGTCGCCTCGATGGAGGCGTCTCTCGCCAAGTGGAAGTCGGCGCAGGGGAAGCGAGGACTTCAGAAAACCCTCACTGGCCTGCAGGGGTTGCCAACGTCCGACCCACCGACGGGCCGAATCCCCGGTCGTGGGTCAGCCGGTCTGAAAATCAGTCAGTCGGACGACCGGAGCAAGGCCGGCCTCCTCGGATGGCATGCATTCCGCTCAGGTCGTCGGCGAACCGCCGCCGCGGATTTTCTCGAGCGCCGCCGCGGCAGCCTCGCGGACGGCCGGCAGCGGGTCGTCTTCGGCCACGAGTTCGAGGATCGGCACCGCGGAGCGTGCCGCCGGCCCAATATCGCCCAAGGCCACGGCAGCCTCGAGCCTGACGAGTTCCCGATCCGACCGCAGCGCCTTTCGCAGCCGGGGAACTGCGGCTTCGAACATCGAAGCCTCACCCGGGTTGATCTTGACCGCCGCCCAGACGGCCACAGTGGCCAGAAAGTCATCGTCCGAGGCGGAAAATTTCATCAGCTGGTCGAGGGCCGGCCTGGCCGCCGGACCGATGCGGCCCAGGGCGTAGGCCGTCGGGTAGAGGAGCCCGGCAGGCGTCGTCTCGGAGGAGAGTATCTGCTGAAGGGCAGGCACCGCAGGGGCGGCGTCGGGGCCGATTGCGGCGAGTGCCACGGCTGCCTCACCCTGCAGTTCCGGGTCTGCGTTGCCGAGCAGGCCGACCAGCGGATCGACGGCATCCTTCGCGGCTCCGCCAATCGCAGCCAGGATTTCGAGTGCGGCCCGGCGGCGTTCCGGGTCGTCGATGGCAGCCTTGAGCGGCTTGACCGCGACGGCTCCCTGTCGAATGAGCGCCGCACCGGCCTGCATGTGGACTCCGGGATCGGCGTCGGTCAGCAGTCGGATGAATCCTTCCGAAAGGGCCGCCTCGTCGCCGTCGGCAAGATTGCCGGTCAGGTCGGAAAGGGCCGAGATCCCGCTGCGGCGGACTGCCGGATTGTCGCTCGAGAGGCCGGCGAGCAGTTTCGTGACCGCGTCCTTGACCCGCTCCTTGTCGTCAGGCTTGATGCGGGCCCGGGCCCATGTCGCGACCGAGGCGAGAAAGGGATCCTCCGCCGCGGCGGCCTTGCCGAGCATCTCGTCGGCCGAGGCCAGTCGCATCCGTCCGGCGGCATATGCGGCGGCGAACTGCAGCGAGCCCTCGTTGGAAGCCAGGGCCTCCTGCAGCAGATCGGCCGCCTTCGCCGCCGGTTCGCCGATCGCGGCCAGCGTCAGGATCGCCTGCATTCGTTCGTGAATGTCCCCCTCGGCGGCAGCCGCCGAAAGGGCGTCGACGGCCGGGGCGGCTGCGGGACCGAGTTCGGCGAGCGCGATCTCGGCCCAGTAGCGTGCCTTGGGGTCCTTGAGGGATTCGACCAGCATCGGTACGGCGTCCGGTCCCATTCCGGCGATCGAAGTGATTGCAGGCAGAACGACCGACGGGTCGGCGTCACCAAGCTGCCTGGTCACGAGCGGGATCAGAAGCTCGCGCGGGGGCTTCATTTTCATGATCGATCGCAGGGCAGCACGGCGAACCCGCGGATCCTTGTGGACCATCGCTCCAACGAGCGCCTTCGTGGCGGACTCGTAGTGGGCGATGTCGGCCGCGGGCGTGTCGGCCTTGATCTCGTCGTCAGACCGGATGTTGCCAATCGCTGCCGCAGCCTGGGTTGCCACGATCGGATCGGCATCGGCGAGCAGACCGATCAGGGTCGGGATGGCCGAGACCGCGTCCTCGCCGATCATGCCGATCGCCCGAGCCGCGTGCCAGCGAACGCGGATGTTGGCATCGGTGGTCGCCCTCACCAGATCGTCCAGGGCCGGCCGGGCGTTCTGCCCCAATTCGGCGATGTCATCGACCGCAGCGACCCTGTCGTTTTCTTCGGTGGCGGTGGAGAGCGACTGACGCAGGCCTGCCAGAGTGGCCTCCGCAGCATTCGGCTGCGAAGCCGACTGTGCAGCCGGCGTGGCGGGTGCGGGTGCTGTGGGCTGAGCGGGGGCCGTCTGGGCCGACGGTGGCCGGGCGGCAGGCGGAGCAGGCCTGTCGGCACAACCCGTCGCGGGAAGAACGACCGCGGTCGCCAGGACCACAAGAGGGCGGAACTGCAGGTAACGCATCGGCATGATTGGGTATCCTCGCCTACGGGCTCCGATCGGAAATCGCTGTCGCCACCCGAAACTCGCCCTGAGTATACTCGGGTCTGGTCGTAGCGACGGGCGTAGTGTCGGCTCCCGACGGGGAGTTTGACCAGACGAAAAACAGATTCGATCCAGATGCCCACAAGATGCCCATAAGCTTCACGACGGGCGGCCTGTCCCGTTCTTCCAGGAGCGTTTTTTCATGTCCAGCCTGACACCGCGTTCCCGATCCAGCCGGACCTCCTTGCAGGTTTCGGCCCCCTTCTCGAACCCCGCTCTTGCCAGAGGATTCCGGTCGTCAGGCCCGAATCGCCTGCTCGCGGTCTGCCTGGCTGCTGCGGCCGGCCTCGGATCGGCTGCGGCCTCCGCGCAGTGGGGAGGTGGCTGGGGCTGGGGCGGCATGGGCATGGGAGGCGGCTATGCCTCGACGGCCCAGCAGGCCGCCGACTACGGCATGTCCCAGGTCATCCGTTCCCAGGGCGAGGCCAACCTGAAAAACTCCGAGGCCGCGAAGAACTGGCAGGAGGCAAAGACCCAGAAAATCC
>CAMDFJ010000169.1 GCA_945897435.1 Candidatus Kuenenia stuttgartensis
CGAGGCATGACAGGCTGGAGCCTGTCCCACTCCGGAGTGGGACAGAAAGTCGATACGCAGTGACAGGGCCAGTCTACCGGGCTGCCCCGAGCAGGATCTCGACGTCGGTGCCCTGGGGAGGGACCCGGCCCTCGAAGACCTCAAACAACAGCGCCTCGTTCGACTGTGAACTCTCGATCGGAAGATCGAGCATCGCCGAGGGGAAGTTGGAGACGCAGATCAGGTCGCCGCCGTCGGCCTGGTAATACTCCTTGCCATCGTTGGGGTCGGTCCAGAAGTCACTTCCTGCAAACACCCAGTCGTATTTCATTGCGGTGCCGTCGCGGGTGTCGCGAATCCAATCCTGGGCGGGGCACTCTCGGGCTGCCCCGTTCGGATCGGTCCATCGCATCCGCACGCTGACCCGCGGGCCCGAGGCGGCCGCATAGGCCGGTTCGAATGCGACCGGCTTTCCCGGCACGAGTCCGATCGCGAGAAGGGCCGCGTGGACGAGCCGGGCCGTGGCCCGGGTGGCCACGATCGATTCATGCTCCTTGGTCCGCTCCGGGCAGGCGAAAAACTCGATCGGCCCCTTTTCGAGAGCGATTCGCCCGCCCACCACGACCTCGCGGCGGGCGGGATCGATCCAGACCTCCTCGGTCGGTGAGAGCCGTTTCAACCCGGGATGGGGCTCCGCTCCCGGTAGGCTCGATGTCATTCCAGACGCCAACAGGGCGGCCACTGCCGCAGAATGCAGGATCATCGGCCCGACTCGCATCTGTCACCCCGTGGCTGGTGGTAAATTCCTCCGTTACGATACCGCCTTCGACGGCCGGCGACGAACCTGACCAGCGACCGTCCACAGTCCTCCGCGACAGGGAACACCCATGCCGGCGACCAGAAAGAAGAATAAAGGCCAGAAGACAACCCCATCAGCCGGAGCGGGGATCGCCGATCAGCCTGCAGCACAGACCGCCGAACGGACGGCTGCCGCGAAGTCGTCAGGCCCGCGGCAGCCGCAGCGGCTCAAGGCAGGGGACGCCGCCCGCAGAATCCGCTCGCTCGCGGAACTGAGCGAGTCGCTCGATGCCAGACGCCGGCTGCGACAGTTGGCCAAGCAGATCGTCGACGGCCCGCGGAACGTGCAGGGCATCGCCTTCATCGAGGGCCAGCTTGGCGATCTGCTCGACGAGGCGGAAGCCTGTCCGATCCTGCGGGAGCAGTGGCTGGCCTGCGAGGCCGCGACCTGGGGGCTGGCCTGGCTGGCGCGGACGCGGCGGGCGGGCGGCTCCGCCGGGGGACTGCTCGAACGGCTCGTGAGATTGGCCCGCTCGGCCGCTGAAGGACTCCACTCGCGAGACACCGCCTCGGCCCGGTTCGTCGTCGCCCTTGCACGACTGTTCTGCGACATCGAGGCCTGTCGTTGCCTGGAGACGGATGCCGCAGCCGCGCTCGACGAGGAGATCACCAGACTCGTCTCGGAGGATGGCGTGGTGAGCGTGGCGACGCCATCCGGCGGCGGCTCGGCCGCGGCGGTGGATCGGGTCGCCCGCTGGACGGCCGTGCGGGAGGTTGCGGTTTCGGCCGGAGGACCGCTGCCCTGGAGCGATTCCTCCGACGCCCGCTGGAGGCTCGCCGTCCGCACCGCACTGCGTCTGCTCGGGAGTCAGGGCAGGATCCTCTCGGGGGCGGGAAGACTGCCGGCGTCGTTTTCGGACATGGTTCTCAGGGCTGCCGACGGCGACCGGACGGCCTCCGTCGGTCGGACGGCCAACGCCCTGCGGAAGCCCCCCAAGGACGCCGCGGCCGGCCGCTCGAAGCGGCTCCTGCACCGAGATCTGCATGCTTCCGATGCGGCCACCGCGATCCTGCGGACAGGCTGGGGCAAAGACAGCCTGCGGCTGATGATCGACTATCGCCATCCCACACCGCGACTCGAGCTTGCGACCGGCGAAAGGCTGCTCTTCGACGGGCCCTGGCAGTGGCGTGTGTCGCTCGAAGGCCGGCCACTCGAGGCTGACGGACCCTGGACACTTTCCGGCTTCGAGTCTGATGGCAAGGCGACGTTTTTCGAGATCGTCGCCCCGCTGGCAGGCGGACTCCAGATCGAGCGGCAGGTGGTGCTGCTGCCGCAGGACCGGGTGATCGTGCTCGCCGACGGAGTCACGGCGGGATCGGCGGCGTCGGGCCGCACAATCCGCTACGAGGGGTTCGTGCCGACCGGCAGTTCGCTCGAGTCTGAGCAGGCAGAGGAGACGCGGGAGGTCTTTGTCTACGACACCTCGATGCGAATGATGGCTCTGCCGTTGGCCCTGCCGGAGTGGACGGCCGCGTCTGCAACGGGCAGTTTTACGGCGTCGGCCGACGGGCTCACCCTGACGCAGGAGACCCTCGGCGGCCGGCTCTATGCCCCGCTCTGGATCGACTGCGATCCGGCCCGGTTTGGCCGACAGGTCACCTGGCGGCAGCTCACTGTCGCCGACAGCCGGATCAACCTCCCCCGGCACCAGGCCGTCGGCTTTCGTGTGCAGACCGGCCTCGAACAGTGGCTCCTCTACCGATCGCTCGACACCCCGCGGAACCGGACGGTTCTGGGCTGCAATCTCTCCTCTGAGTTCCTGCTCGGTCGGATCGGCCGCAAGGGCGTCGTCTCGCGGACGGTCGAGATCCAATGAACGGCCACTGTCAGACTGGCTGGCAAGATGGCTGACCCCGACGTCCTGCGGGCACGGGTGCAGGCAAACCTGGCTGCGGTGCGGGGGCAGATCGTCGACGCCTGCCGGCTGGCAGGCCGAGATCCGAACGAGGTCCGCCTCGTCGGTGTGACGAAATACGTCTCCGCCGTCGCCACGCGGTCGCTCGTCGAGGCGGGATGCCGGGATCTCGGCGAGAGCCGGCCGCAGGCGCTCTGGGCGAAGGCGGATGCCCTCGCCGGGATCGATCCGCCACCCCGCTGGCACATGATCGGCCATCTGCAACGAAACAAGGTCCAGCGGACGGTGGGGCTCGTCTCGCTCGTGCACTCGCTCGACAGCCTTCGGCTCCTGGAGGCGGTCGAGGCCGAGGCGAACCGTGTCGGCCATCCCTGCGACGCGCTCGTCGAGGTGAACATCTCCGCCGAGCCAAACAAGACCGGCATCGAGGCAGCCGATCTGGCCGGATTGCTTGCCCGCGCAGCCGACTGCCGGCAGGTTCGAATCAGGGGGCTGATGGGGATGGCGACAGCGGTGGACGGCCCCGATGCGTCTGCCGTCGCCCGCGGTCAATTCGCCAGACTTCGCGAACTCCGCGACACGGCCAGGCTCTCGCTGCCGACGACGATGCAGCTCGAAGAACTCTCGATGGGGATGAGCGGCGACTTCGTCGAGGCGATCCTGGAAGGGTCAACGATCATCCGCATCGGCTCCGCCCTCTGGGAGGGTCTGGAATCCTGACGGGCTGAAGCCTGTCAGATCGTCGAGAACGGGTGCCGGAGGCCAAGCCGGGCCGGCAGAGCGGGGAGGCGCAGATCAGGGCAGCATGCAGTCGAGGTCCGACTGCTCAGTCATCGAACTTGACCTCGAGAATCTCGAACTTCATCGTTCCGGCGGGGACGTCGATCGAGACTTTTTCGCCGACCTTGCGACCGAGAAGACCCTGGGCCAGCGGGCTGGCGACGTTGATCTTGCCGGCGTCGTAGTCCTCCTCGCCGGCCCCGACGAGGATGAAGACCTCCTCGTCTCCGAACTTCAGGTCCTTGACCACGACCGTCGAACCGAAGACCACCTCGTCGGTCGCCTCCTTGGGCCGCTCGACGATCACCGCCCGGGCCAGTTTGTCGGCCAGCATGTTGATCTTGGCCTGCATCATCCCCTGGCTCTCGCGGGCCCCGTGATACTCGGCGTTTTCGCTCAGATCACCCTCGCTGCGTGCGGCCGCGACCTGCTGGGCGAGCCGGGGCATCTCGACGGTGTTGAGGTGGTCGACCTCGGCCTTGAGTTTCTCGTAGCCGGTGCGGGTCATCGGAATTCGGTCTGACATGGCTTTCCTCTGCGAAACGTGAATGGAATCCGGCGGGCGATGTCGAGAGAGGGGCGACGTCGTTGGTCGGGCGGCCAGCGGACGATCTAGCGGACAATGTAGAGCAGGCATCCACAGCTGCGGCAGGGAACGACCCTTGCCATTGAGAGTTCCGCGAGCATGTTGCCGGTCAACTGCTGAAAGCAGCCGCCGCAGCTCTCACCTTCGACGGCTGCCATGCCGTCGGCACCTTTGCTTTTCACGATTCGGTGATAGACCTCACGGGAATCGGTGGGAAGCTCGCCTTCGGCTGCGTCGAGGTCGGCCTTGATCCGGGCCACTTCCTTCTCGAGGCTGGCGGTTTCACCGTCGACCTTCGCCTTCACCTCGGCGAGCGTTTTCTTGACCGAGGCGATCTTGGTTTCAGCGGGGGGCAGCTTCTGCTTGACGCGGTCGAGCGATTCGAGCGCCTCCAGAATCTCGTCCTCGAGCACCTTGGTCGCCATCCTGTCGGCAGCGATCTGGTCACGGAGAGTCTGGTATTCGCGGTTGGTCTTGCAGGCGTTGAGCTTTCCCTCGAGATCGAGGATCTTCGATTCGGCCGACCGCAGCTGGAGCTGCTTCTGATCGACCGTCATCTTCGCCTTTTTCAGCTCCTCCT
>CAMDFJ010000170.1 GCA_945897435.1 Candidatus Kuenenia stuttgartensis
GTCGGGGCCGAACCAGTCGCGGAGCAGCGCGGGGAGAGCGTTGTTGCCACGGGCATTCGCGGCGTCGGCCGGATGGGCGACGTTGCACGCGACCTTCACGAACCGGAAGACCCACTCCCGGCCGTCGGGGAGGCGGACGCGCGTGGGGCCCGTGGGACGGGACGGGACGGATTCCACGGTGGGGAGGAAGAGAATCGGTTTGCCGCCGGAGTGGGAGACCTTCGCGCGGAAGGTGGTGGAGAGCGGAGCCCCCTCGCTTCCGCGAGCGGCTTTTTGGGAAGACAGTCGCGAGTGCGTGTAGTGCGCGAGACGGAGGTCGACGAGTTCGCCCGTGAGCGATTCGAAGGCCGCGCGGAGATCGGGCGGGCACGCGAAATCCGCCACGAACCTGTCGCCCCGGCGGGTAAACCACCGCTGGCCGGCCTGGTCGTCCATCCACCGCGAGAGCGGCCACTCGAGCCACCACGCAGCGAAGTTTTCCATGTCGAGAGCCGCGTCGGCCGGCACGCGGGTGAAGGCCGCCCCCTCGAGATCCGCCCGCAGCGCCGGATGGTTTTCGAGAAACGAGCGGCATGCCGCCGCGAGCCGCGGAATCTCGAGCCCGTCCCACAAGGCGTCGCGATCCAGGAGCACCCGCAGCACCACCATCTTGTACGACTTGTTGAGGCTCGTCGTCTCGAGCATCCCGAGCCACGCCCCGAACCGCTCGACGACGCGCTCCTCGCTCGCGTCGAGATCCCCCTCGGCCCGGCAAAACCCGAACCAACTGCCGTGGGCCGCTCGCAACGTGTGAGGCAGATAGTGAGCATGCAACAGCTCCGTCGGCGTCGGCCGCCGCCCGAGCTCCACCCGCATGCCGCGATACGCCTCCTCCACCGCAGCCCGGCCCGCCGGCAGAAACCGCGCGAGCAGCTCCTTAGCCTCGAGCTCCACGTCGAGCACGCAGCCCTCCGGAAGCGCCGGCTCCCGGCCGTCGAGATACCGCTTCAACAGTGCAAACCCCGTGGCGTCGGCGGCGGTGGCCGCGGGGGCGAGCGAGAGCAGATGCACGAGCCGGCTCGCGAACACGCGGTGATTGCCCACGAAGTCGATCACCTCCAGCCGCAGCTTGCCCTCCGCCGCCCGCAGGCCGCGGCCGAGCTGCTGCAAGAACACGATTTTTGATTCGGTGGGCCGGAGCATCACCACGCGGTCGACCAGCGGGATGTCGACACCCTCGTTGAAGAGGTCGACCACGCAGAGGGCCGAGAGGGTGCCGGAGTGGAAGGCGGCCAGGGATGCCATGCGCGGGTCGGACTTGTGGGACAGGTCTTTAGCCTGTCGAGTGCTTGCGGCCGGATTCGACAGGCTGAAGCCTGTCCCACTTTCGGAAAATACCGCGGCGGCACTTACGCCCTTTCTCCGTAGCCAGTCTCTGACAAACACGGCATGCCGCCGCGAACAGCAGAAGACGAGCGTGCGACCGGCCGGGGCGGCCTGCCACTCGGCCCAGAGGCGCTCCATGCGGGGAGCGTTTTCCAAGGCCGCTTCGAGCACGGCCGGATCGAAGCGGCCGTTGCGCCAGGGGATCTGCTCGAAGTCGACGTCATCCTTGAGCCCCCGATACCGAAACGGCACGAGCGACCCCTCCGCGATCCCGTCGCCGATCGTGGCCTGGGCCGCGAGGATGTCGTCGAAGAGCGTGGCCACGTCGACGCCGTCTGTCCGCTCGGGCGTGGCCGTGAGGCCGAGCGTGAACGACGGGGCAGCCCGCGACAACTCCGACAGCCGCGCGAGCACGCGGCGGTAGCTCGGCGCCTCGGCGTGGTGCACCTCGTCGATCACGCAGTAGTCAAACGGGATCGCCGCCGCGAGGGCCGCGAGACTGTCGGGACGGGAAAGCTTTTGGATCGAGGCGATGACGAGCTGGCCGGAGAGGTCGCATGACGACCCGGCGGCGTACGACACGCTGGCGGGCGCGATCGCCTGCCGGAGCGTAGCCTCGGCCTGGGCGAGGATCTCGGCCCGATGGGCGATCACGAGCACCCGCGGCGCCCGGCCGAGTTCGCGGCCTACGGTGATCACGTCGAACGCCGCGAGCCAGGTTTTCCCAAGGCCCGTGGCCACGGCGACGAGGGCCTTTGAGTAGCCATCGCGACGGATCGCGGCGAGGGAGGCCAACGCCTCCTGCTGCCAGGGGCGGGGGGTGAAGGTGACGGGCGGGGCGGCGGGCGCTGCAGCGGGCGAGGGCTCGCCATCCCATGCGCGACGCAGTTCAGCCGCGGTGGCGGCCCGGGCCACATACCGCTCGACCGCATCGGCCGAGAGCGGCGTGGCCTGCTGCCAAAGGTCGTCGAACGCGGTGGCGATCTCGCGGTCGAGGTCGCCCGAGCCGGACGTCTCGCCGAGTAGGTTCCACTCGACGCCCGAGACGAGGGCCGCCCGCGAGAGATTGCTCGACCCCACGACCACGATCCCGCCCGACGAATCCGCGATCCGCCACGCCTTCGGATGAAACGAATCGGGCGAGCCGCGGAGGTTTTCCATCTCCGCGAGCCGGGCCTCAAACGCC
Organism: Candidatus Kuenenia stuttgartensis; assembly: GCA_945897435.1. Classification (GTDB taxonomy): domain Bacteria; phylum Planctomycetota; class Planctomycetia; order Pirellulales; family UBA1268; genus RGVT01. The sequence continues at coordinate 2,552 of CAMDFJ010000170.1, forward strand.
CCGCCGGTGAGGTCCATCCACCCCAGCAACTGCCGCAATGCCTCGGGCGACGTGATGCCGAGGTAATCGCCCACGAGCAGCCGCACGCGGGCCCCGGCGGCGATCGCACTGAAAAGCCCCGCGCGGATGATGTCGAGCCCCGAGGGCTGCACGAACGACGCGAGCAGGTCGATCTCACTCGCCCCCGGCAGCCGCTCGGCGAGCCGCGGCCAGAGGGGCCGGTCGGGCCCGGTGGTGAGACTGTAGGACAGGGCTTTAGCCTGTCGTGGGCTTGCGGGCGAATTCGATAGGCTGAAGCCTGTCCTACTTTCGGCAAGGTAATTCCCCTTCTCCGGAATCACATGCCGCACGCCGCCGCGAGGGTCGGCCACGTCGCCGGCATACCGCGGGATCACGTGCACATGCACATGCGGCACGGTCTGGCCGGCGGCGGCCCCGGCGTTGAAGCCCACGTTGTAGCCATCGGGCTTCGGCTCGAGCCGCGCGTCGAGCAGCCGCTTCACCTCTCCCACAAGCTCCATCACCGCCGCCTGCTCCGCGGCCGTGCAGTCGAAGTAGGTGGGCACGACACGCCGCGTGATCACGAGCACATGCCCAGGCGACACCGGGAACGAATCGAAGATCGCGAAGGCGAGCTCATTCGCGCAGAGCCACTCGGCCTCGGGGATGGCCGAGAAGGGCGAGGGAGATGGTGACGTGGCATCCGGCCGCATGGCGGCAGTGTACGACCCCGCGGGACAACCTTGGTCCGGGGTAGAATCGAGACGTCAGTTAGGCATTGACACAGAAAGTGAACTTATGTACACTACCAAAACCATGTCCGTCGACATTCCCGCCGAGCTGGCACCGTTCGTGGAGCGATTGATCGCCGAACGACGGTTTCTCACCGAGAGCGAAGTGCTTGCGGAAGGACTCCGCCTGCTTCAGTCTCAGGAAACCCTGCGTGCGGCTGTGGGCCAGGGTTTCGCCCAACTGGATGAGGGCAAGAGCGCGGCTGCCGACACGGTCTTCGCCAAGGCGGAGGAACGCATCGCCTCGATCGAACGGGCCGGCAGGGCATGAGCAGGGCGAGGTTTTCCGCGGATGCCGAGGCCGATCTGCTCGCCATTGTGGAATTCATCGCGCAGGATAACCCGAACGCCGCTCGTGAATGGTTGCAGTCGATTCGCGAGCGGTGCGAACTCTTGGCACAGCATCCGCTGACGGGGGAATCACGACCGGGATTCGGGATCGCTGGATGCCGCAGTGTGTCGGTCGGTGTGTACGTGATCTTTTTTCGTCCCATGCCAAACGGCCCTGAGATCGCTCGAATCCTGCACGGCAGCCGCGACCTCGGCAATCTCTAGGCCCTCAGCAACCGGAGCTAATCCCACGTGATCGATGAACTCGACGAAGTCGTGCTGACGTGCGATCTCCCTGACCACGGCCTCGCAGCCGGCGACATCGGGACGGTCGTGCTGATGCATGACGAGGGCAAGGGATACGAAGTCGAGTTTATGACGCTCGACGGCGAAACGATTGCAGTGGCAACGCTGCGGGCCGAGCCGGTGCGCGCCGTGCAACACGACGAGATCGCCCACGCGAGATCGATCGCGTCCTAACGCGGCATAACGGTCGTCGAGATCGGGAACTTCCGCCAGCTCGATTCCCACTTCCGCGGCGACATCTCCACCGGCTGCCCCGTGGCGGCGTCGGCGATGTCGCGGCGGAGGAACTCGTGGGCCACGAGAAACTCCCGACACTTCGCCGCCAACTCCGGGATCGGCATTCCCGAAAAGACCGCGTCGTTGTCGAGCAACACCCGCAGGAGGACCATCTTGTACGACTTCACCATCCGCATGGTGGCGAGCATCACGAACCAGTTGCGGAACCGGCCGAGACATTCGGCCTCGAGAGCGGTCGCGTCGCCCTCGGCCGCCACGAAGTCGA
>CAMDFJ010000171.1 GCA_945897435.1 Candidatus Kuenenia stuttgartensis
CTTGGCGAGACCATCGCAGAGGTGGCAGGCGAGATCGACGGCCTGCTCCAGCGGTAATGCTCCGTCGCGACACCGGTCGAGGAGGCTGCTGCCGTCCACGTATTCCATGATCAGGAACGGCCCGTCGGCAGCGCGGCCGTAGTCGTAGATCTGCACGACGTTCGGGTGGTTCAGGGCCGCGATGGCCTTGGCCTCGGTCAAAAACCGACTCACGGCCGTCTTGCTACGGGCCGCCTCGCCCAGGATCCGCTTGATCGCCACCTTCCGATCAAGCCGGGTGTCGAGGGCGAGCAGCACCTCGCCCATCCCGCCGCGACCGAGCGTGCCCTCGGTCTTGTAGCGGGCTGCGAGATCGACGACCTCGATGTCGTCGAAAACCGTGTCGACGCCGGCGGCGTCGCCACCGCCGAGCGTTCGCTCATCGCCGAGGCTCACCTCGGCCGAGCGACGCTTGGATGAACCAGCGAATGTGGCTGCATCGCCGAGGCTACGGTCCTGGTCGTCCGTATTCATGCGTCCGGTTCGCCAAAGCTTCCCGATCTTCCCGTTTTCCGCCGCAACAGACGCGGAGTATAACGGAAGCACCCTCCTTCAGCAGGGGCTGGCTCGATTGGTGCGGAACGGAAGGGATCGCTGTGTTCGGCCCGCTTGACCCGTGGCTTTACGAACTGTGCTTTCCCGGCGCCGTCTCCGGAGAGGCAGAGGTATCGTGCCCGGCATGCGGCGTCCTGCTGACGGTCGCGGTCGATGACCCGATGGGCAGTCAGACCTATTGCTGCTCCGAGTGCAAGACGGCCTTCGTCGTTCACTGGGGCGAATAAGCCAACCGGGTCAGCCGTGGCCGTAGCCACCAACGCTGGTCTTCTCGGCTACGAGCGCCACTGCTTTCATGCCGGTGGCTTTCGCTTGGCCTGCCTCGCCTCATCGCTCCAACGGTATGGTGGCCGGGCCGGCTTGCGGCCCTCACGCGCCGCGGCGGCGGCCTCGTCGCGGTTGGCGTAGTCGTAGGCGCGAACGACCGTGGGGCGGCTGACCTTCATCTCGCGTGCCAGCCGGTCAAGTCCCTCGCCTGCCTTGCGGCGGTGGTCGACCTCCGCCGCGATCTGCTTGTACTTCGGGACGAACGGCTGGCCGGACCGACGAGGTTGGCGGCGACGGCCGTCGACGCGGCCCGGCGGCCGCTTCCCGGTGCAGTGCAGGTGGAGGCCGTCGCGGACGACCTCCGCCCCGATGCCGAGCGCGCGCGAGATCAGATCGACGCCGGACCCCGCCTCGGCCATCTCGACGATCTGCGGCAGCATGACTTCGTATTGCGGGGGCTTTCGGAGCGGAACGCTGACCTCGGGGCCACGGAATCCTCTCTCGCTGGGCGTTGTCCAACGGTCACCATTTGGGAACTCCCACATAGTGACGGTTGGATCATGGTCGGCTGGGCCTGGACGGCGGGGTATTCGTCGCAGAACTGCACCCGCGGGTGTCCGGGTGCATGTTCCGTTTCCGACTTTGCGAGCGGACCGCCTTTGTCCTAAACTTTGAGCATGGCCACTGCTTCTGAAAAATCCCACATCGAAGCGACCCCAGGCACCTGCGGCGGGAAGCCCCGAGTTGCAGGCACACGGATCCGGGTCCAGGACGTCGTCTTCTGGACCGAGGAGGGGCGGTCGCCCGACGAGATTGTGGGGTCGTTTCCGCACCTGACGCTCGCCGACGTGTACGCGGCCCTCGCGTATTACCACGACAATCGAAGTCTGATCGACCAGCAGATTCGTGACGATGACGAGGTTGCGTCACAACTGAAAACGGAAGCAGGGGCCGGATTCCTGGCCCGCAGCCGTGGCGGAGCTGGTTGATCGCAAGGGATGCTGGGTGGAAATCAAGTACCACCTCGATGAGCACATCGACGCCGCCGTTGCCGCTGGCCTCAGGCTGCGGGGGGTCGATGTGACAACTACCGTCGAGCAGGAACTCCAAGGCGCCTCCGACTTGCAGCAACTGGCGTTCGCTCATGCGCAGGGCCGCGTGTTGGTGACGTGCGACAGTGACTTCATCGTGCTGTCCAAGGCCGGCAGGCCGCACGCTGGGATTGTCTTTTGGCCAGCAAGACACCGAAGACTGGGGCAGGTCGTACTCGATCTGGTCCTCTTGTGCCGCGTTGCTAACGCCGAAGAAATGACGGGGCACGTCGAGTTCCTTTGAACCGACATGCCCCGCATTCCCCAGGTTGCGAACCCCATTCGTGGCCATCGTCGACTGTGCAACTACTGCTTTCTTGGCAGCGTGCGGGGAAGCGGCACCACGGTCTCGCGTTGATTGAGTGATCCTGGCGGAGTACCCGGCCGTTCGGCGCGAATCGATCCCCAAAGCGAGACATGTGAGTCATCGCCATTGATCGGCGTGCCACGATCGAGCACCGCCAGAGCCGGCACGGCGTTGATCGTGAAGCGGGCGACCATCTGGGGCTTCGCCTTGCCCTCGACCTGCCGCATCTCGAGGATGACATCGCCCACGAGTGCCTTGAGCACCTGCGCGGCGACACCGACGTCGCCCTGCAGGAGATCCCGTAGTTGCGTGAGTGCCGCGACCACGTTCTTCTCTTTGACGCTCTTCACCTTCGGCCGCCGGCTGGCCCGCTGGAGTTCCTTGAGTTGCTCCCGCTTGACCGCCAGTTGCCGGCCCATCTCCTCGGCCTTGACGAGCACCGCGTCGAGATGTGTGTCGTCGAGCCTGGCGAGCCGGTCGGTCAGCCGCTTCAGTTGTCGGTCCTCGTTCGCGATTTCTTGCTCGAGCTTCTTCGTCGATGGAATCGGTCGTCGGGCCAGTTCTGCGAGCCGCGCATTCACGTTTGCCGTCAGGTCGGCGATGAAGCCGTCGGTGAAGAGCGTTGCCATGACGACGCCGAGCACCGCTTCGTCGATGATCCGGGCCGACTTGTAGCCACGGTTCGTGCAGCCATGAATCCCGTGCAGCGCGTTGAAGCAGCAAAAGCTCTGATACTTGCCGAGCGAACGGCCGAGGATCATCGGCGTCCCACAGCCGCCGCAGACCGGGCGGATGAGCACCTTCGGGTACAGATCGGTGCGATGCACCTTCTTGGTGCGATCCTTCGCCGTCTTGCCGAACGACTGAGCCGCCAGGTTGAGCTTCGCGCGAACCGCCGCCGCCAACTCGTCAGGAAGAATTCGCAGGTGCGGCGACTCCCGAACGAGCCACTGGTCCTGCGGCAACTTCACGTAGCGGACCTTACCAGTGTGCCGATTCTTTTCCTGGCGCGTCACTCGAAATACCTCGCGCCCAACGAGTCGCTCGCGGGAATAGAGCTTGCGGATCATGTTGTCGGACCACGTCTGCCGATCGGCGACCTTCTGCTCGTTGAAAAGCCGCGCCACCTCGATCGGGCTTTTTCCCTCGCGGGCAATCATTTCTGCTCCGCGCACGATCCATGCGGCGGCTTCGGGATCAATCTCGGCACGTTTCTCGATCGTGCCCTTGTGCGTGATCACAAGGTTCCCATCGGCGTCCTTCACGTCCACGAGTCGGTACCCAACGCCGGGCGGCTGGATGTTGTCGCCACGGCGGAAGGCATCGTCCATGCCCCGCTTCACCTTTGGACCGTAACTGCGTGATGAACGCTTCGTTCATCGAGCCGAGCACGGGCAGGAGAAGCGACGACTGGGGATTGGCGCTATCGAAGCCGTCGCTGGCACCGATGACGCGGACGCCCGTCTCGCCGGCTAACTCGCCGAGTCGCAGCGACTCAATCGTGTTGCGGCTCATGCGAGACAGGTCGTCGATCAGGAACCACGCCACACCGGACTCGTTTCGCCGCTCGACGAGCGCCTTGGCGAGCGTGTAGCCACGGCGGTAGGCGAGCGTGCCACTCACGGCCGCGTCGGCGAGGACGTACTGCCAGGGCACGAACACGCCATCCCGCCGGGCACGGTTCAGCACATTGAGAAGTTGCTGATCGAGCGACCGAGGGTTGGAGTTCTCGTCGCTGAAGCGGAGGTACGCAAGGCCGAGGTCTGTCCAGATGCGGGGCACGGCCCCGGGCTGGAAGATGTCGGCAGCTTGCGTCCGGAACCGCCGTTCGAAGTCGTCGGCCATCGCCGCGATCGTGGCGGCATCAGCCGCCGGCACCGCGGCTGTTCCGGAGAGTTCCGGCCACAGCCGGGCCTGAACCTCAATATAGGTGCGGGCCAGGTCGAGCAGCCCCTCGTGCCCGGGCAGGCCGAAGTCGACGCTGCGGGCCCGGCCGCGGCCGGTTGAGGGGAAGGAAGAAGAATCACCGCCGGCGTTGCCGGCGTCGTTGTTGAAACCAATCATGGTGGAAACCTCGAAGGCGATT
>CAMDFJ010000172.1 GCA_945897435.1 Candidatus Kuenenia stuttgartensis
CTGGCGGCCCGCGAGGGGCGGATCAGGCTCTGATCCACGCCAATTGCACTGGCTCCGGGCCGCGGCCGGGAACTAGACTCCCGGCACGAGATTCTTGTCGGAATCTGGCGGACCCACCGAAGACACCCGGAGAGCGGTTTCCATGGAGCGGACGTACGTGATGTTCAAGCCCGACTGCCTGGAGCGCGGCCTGCTCGGCAGGATCCTTTCCCGGTTCGAGGAGAAGGGGCTGCGGCTGGTGGCGATGAAGATGCTCCGGATCACGCCCGACCTCTCCCGGCAGCACTACGCGGAGCATGTCGAGAAGCCGTTCTATCCGAGCCTCGAGGAGTTCATCACCGCCTCGCCCGTCGTGGCGACGGTGTTCGAGGGGCCGGAGGTGATTCGCGTGGTTCGCGAGATGCTCGGCGCCACAAGCGGCCTCAAGGCGGCCGCGGGCACGATCCGCGGCGACTTTAGTTCCAGCCGGCAGATGAACCTCGTCCATGCCTCCGACTCCCCCGAATCGGCGGCCCGTGAAATCGCGATCTACTTCAAGCCCGCCGAGATCCTCTCCTGGGATCCGTCGCTGGCCTGCTGGCTCCAGGCGCCCGGCGAGGGCTGATGATCGGAATGCTTCCATGAGCGTGTTCGTCTTCGGGCATCGCAATCCCGACACCGATGCCATCTGCTCGGCGATCGCCTACGCCAATCTGCTCCAGCAGACGACGCGGCCCGATGCGATCGCGGCCTGCTGCGGCCCGCCGAATCAGCGGACGGAATACGTGCTCAAGAGGGCCGGGCTGCCGCCGCCGAAGATCGTGATGGACGTCCGGCCGCAGGTCGAGGACGTCTGCCGCCGCGAACTGATCACGGCCTCGTTCGGCGACGCCTTCCACGAGGCCTACGAGCGCATGCGGGAGTACGACCTGCGGGCGATTCCTGTGGTCGACGACGACCGTCGGGTGGTCGGCGTGCTCTCGGTGCTGACGATGATGGAGCTGTTTTTCACCGACGCGGCCGATTCGACCAAGGCCCGCGCCGTCAGGACCAGCCTGCAGAAGATCTGCGAGGTGCTCGGCGGCACGTTCCGCAACGCGGTCGATCCGGCGCGGCACGACGAACTTCTGGTGATGGTCGGTGCGATGAGCGCCGAGGGCTTCACGGAGCGGATGGCGAAGTTCGCGCCCGAACGGCTGATCGTCGTCTGCGGCGACCGGCCCTCGATCCAGCTGCCGGCGATCGACCGGGGCGTGCGGGCGATCGTGATCACGGGCGGTTTTCCGCTCGCCGCGGAGGTGGTGGAGATCGCCAGGGCGAAGGGCGTTTCGGTGATCCTCAGCCCGTTCGACACGGTCAACACCACGCTGCGGATCAAGTCGTCGCAGCTCATCGACCCGGTGGTCGATGTCGACGTCATCACCCTGCCGGGGAAGTGGACGGTGACCGAGGCCAGGTCTGTCGTGGAGAAGTCGCCGCAGCCGGTGTTTCCGGTCGTCGGCGATGACGGCCGGCTGGTGGGAATGGCCTTCAAGACCGACATCATCAATCCCCCCAGGGCGAAGCTCGTGCTCGTCGATCACAACGAACTCTCGCAGGCCGTCAGCGGCGCCGAGGATGCGGAGATCATCGAGGTGCTCGATCACCACCGGCTCGGCGGCGGGCTCAAGTCGACGCAGCCGATCCGGTTCGTCAACGAGCCTGTCGGTTCGACCTGCACGCTCGTCGCACGGCAGTTTCGGGCCGCGGGGATCACGCCTTCGCCGGCGATCTCGCTCTGCATGGCGTCGGGCATCATCTCCGACACCCTCCACCTGCAGTCGCCGACAACCACCGATGTCGACCGCGAAGTGCTCGGCTGGCTGGAGAAGCTCTGCGCGATCGACCTCAGGCAGTATGCCCGCGAATTTTTCGAGATCGGTTCGGCCCTGCGGTCGAGCACGCCTGCCCGGGTGATCCGCGAGGACTGCAAGGAGTTCAGCGAACAGGGAGTCCGCTTCTCGATCTCGCAGATCGAAGAGATCGGCTTCGACCTCTTCTGGGAGCGGAAAGACGAGCTGCGGGCGGCGCTCGAGGAGTTTGCCGATCAGCACAGGCTCGACTTCTCGGCCCTGCTCGTCACCGACATCATCGGCAACGGATCGTTGCTGCTCCTCTCGCGGGAGTCGGATGCCTGGGAGGGCGTCAACTACCCGAGGCTCGACCGCAACCTCTACGAGCTCAAGGGGATCGTGAGCCGCAAGAAGCAGCTGCTGCCGCTGATCGCCCAGCTGCTGACTCCGGCCGACTCCCGCCCCCCATCACGAACCGGCCAGAGGCCGGAGAGAACGCCGGCCCCTGGCCGGTGATTCGGATGCCGCCGCGGTTCGGCCGCCGCAGCGCGAACGTGAACGGAGATCAGAGCGATCCGGCGGGGGTGTCGGCGGCGAGGCGTTCGATCATGTCGCGGCAGGCCCGGTCGACGGCCGTCTGCCACCGGCTGTCGTCGAGTCCGGCGTTCATCTCGGCCCGCGAGTGGGCGAAGATCACGTCGCGGGCGCTGACCACGATCGCGCCCATGCCGTTTGCGTGAAACGCGCCGCGAACGTCGGCGGCCCGGCCTCCCTGCCTGCCGAAGCCGGGCACGAGGATCCAGGTATGGGGCATGGTGGCCCGCAGTTCGTCGAGCTGCCGGGGCCAGGTGGCGCCGACGACCGCGCCCACGGCACCGTAGGGTTCACCGGCCGTGGTCCGGGCGGCCAATTGTTCGACGCCCTCGGCGACGTGCTCGAAGATCGTCCTGCCATCCGCAGCCAGGTCCTGGAAGTTCCGGCTGCCGGGATTCGAGGTCTTCACGAGGATGAAGATGCCCGCACCCCGCTCGACGGCGACGTTGACGAAGGGGTCGATGGAGTCGAGGCCGAGGTAGGGGTTTACGGTGAGGGCGTCTGCCGCCCACGGCCCCGCGAGCCAGCCGTCGGCGTAGGCCTCGGCGGTGGAGCCGATGTCGCCCCGCTTGCCGTCGGCGAGGACGAGCAGGTTTTTGGAGTGGGCGTGGACGATCACCTCGGCGAGCGCCGTCATCCCGTGGGGGCCGAGCGCTTCGAAGCAGGCCAGCTGCGGCTTGACGATCGGCACGATCGGGGCGACGACGTCGATCACGCCGCAGCAGAAGCGGGCGAAGATCGCCGCGAGATCCTTGGGGTCTGAGGCGGCGCTGGCGGCGAGGGCGGGGGGCAGGGCCTCGCGGCGGGGATCGAGGCCGATGCAGGCGGGTGTGCGGCGGTCCTTGATCGCGGCGGCGAGTCGCGACTGAAACGGTGCGGTGAAGGGCGTGCCGAAGGAGGAGGCTGGCGTCATGGCGTTTCGGGAGCGGGACTGCGAATGGGGGTCTGAATTCTGGAATGCGGGGCCGTCAAGTGTGTCAGCGCGGTGGCGAGTTGGCGAGGGGCCGATTTCGCCGGCGTTTGCTGCGGCGGGCGGTTGCGTCTGGTCTTCGGCGGTCGGCCGGCCATAGGGTTTCCTGAGTCGCAGGGAATTTATGGCGGCTGATCCTCGGGCTCGGAGCCCACTCTCTCCTGGAGGTCATCATGGGACACGTTGACGTGAATCGGGCGGGAATCGTGGGAGCGGTCATTCTGGCGGGCTGGCACATGGCCTGGTCGGTGCTGGTCGCGGCCGGCATGGGCCAGCGAGTGATGGACTTCGTCTACCGGTTGCACAGTCTGAAATCGGATGCAGTCGTGCAGTCGTTCGATCCGGCAATGGCCGGGCTCCTGCTCCTGCTGACGGCGGGGCTGGGATACCTGTTGGGGGCCGGAACGGCGGCGATGTGGAACTGTTTGAACCCGGTCTGCGAGCGTGGCAAGACAGGTTCGGCGCTGCGGGTTTGAGCTGCGGGACCGAATCGCGAAAACGGACTACGGAAACTGGGTACGGAAACCGTGTTGAAGCCCCGGCTGCGTTCTGCGATAGTGTGTCGGTCGTGGAGTGACTGTGCCCTGAGGCACCGTCGTCCCGCGGCTGTTTCGGGGCGTGGCGCAGTCTGGCTAGCGCGCTTGACTGGGGGTCAAGAGGTCGCAGGTTCAAGTCCTGTCGCCCCGACGTTTGTTCCTTGATGAGTCTGCTCCAACCCGGAGTTGGACTCATCCGTTCGGTCGTTCGCGGTTCCCTCGCCTGCGGAGGAACCGGGGTCGGCCGACGGTGCCCGGCAACATGCCGGAGCTGAGTGTGTGTGGTTGGTGCCGTCGTCGCCGACGGCGTTTGGGGCCGGAAGGTCGGCCCGGCTGTGCCCATGGATCGGTATGGGCAGGTTGTCTTCGCCAAAGGCGATCACGCCGCGGCGGAGCCGACGGACGGCACGCTT
>CAMDFJ010000173.1 GCA_945897435.1 Candidatus Kuenenia stuttgartensis
CTCGGAAGATGGGAGAAATTGCGGGCCGATCTTGCTGGCGTTATCGTGCCCGCCATGGTCGGCCGCAGGAAGCGTGAGATCCGTGATCAGGATGTCCAGAGACTGAAGTGCCTGGGGAAGATTCGTCCGCTTCTATCGCGGAGCGGGCAACCCCGACCCACGCGAGACACGGTTGCTCAAAGGCATGACAGGCTAAAGCCTGTCCCACATCGGGCAGCGCCAGGCCAGGACGGCCGGGTCAGAACCAGCCGGCGGAGCCGGCCAAGGAAAATTCGGCACGATGCCGAGATTTTCCGTGAACCATCCATGACAGGCTAAAGCCTGTCCCACATCGGGCGGCAGGCGGTGTGCCGACAAGATTGGGGTTGGGTTTCTCCAGCCGGAGCTACCAGGGGCTGTCGAAGGCGTTTTGGAAGTGCTCGACGACGGGGCTGCCGTCGGGGCCATTGAAGGTGACCGTGACCACGTCGATCCGCACATGGCAGTCTTCGAGGCGATGCCGGCGGATGTAGGCCGTGGCCAACTGGGCGACCCGGCGCTGCTTCTGATGGCCGACGGTCTCGGCCGGATGGCCGTGGGAGATGTCGCTCCGGGTTCGCACCTCGACAAAGACAACCGTTCGGTCATCGAGTGCGATCAGGTCGATGTCTCCACGCAGCACCGGTTCCCGCCGGGAGATGATCCGGTAGCCCAAGCCCCGCAGGTATTTCGCGGCCTCGTCCTCACCACGGCGGCCGAGCGAATCGCGGGACGGTCGCATGGTGTCGCGGGGAGACGGGGAATCGGAAACCGAACCTGGCCATCGCGGCAGGGTTCGGCCTTCTTTCAGGACTTCGCGGTCGTCTTCTTGACGGCCTTCTTCTTGCCTGCCTCGCCGCCTGCAACCGGCATGTCGTCCCGCTTCTCGCGGAGACGAACCGACTTGCCGACCCGGTCGCGGAGGTAGTAGAGCTTGGCACGCCGGGAGACACCCGAACGCTTGACCTCGATCTTGGCGATCTTGGGGGAATGCAGGGGAAACTTTCGCTCCACACCCTCGCCAGCCACGATCCGTCGCACCGTGAACATCTCGCGGCTGCCGGAACCGCTGCGGGCGATCACCACGCCGTTGAAGATCTGCACCCGCTCCTTCTCGCCCTCGAGAATCCGGGTGTGGACATCGACGGTGTCGCCGATCGCGAACTGGGCCACGTCGGACTTGAGGCTCGAGGCTTCGACATGGGCGAGGATCTTCTGGCTCACGGGATGCTCCTTTGTGAATGATTGACTTGGTTTCGCCGCTGCGTTTTTTCGACGGCCTGTTGGTGCCGCCACTTCGCGATGCGGGCATGATCGCCCGACAGCAGCACGTCGGGCACGTGGAGGCCGCGGAACTCCCGCGGCCTCGTGTATTGGGGTCCTTCGACGAGTCGTTCGCCGCCGGAGAAGGAATCCTGACGGGCGCTCTCCTCGTCGCCGAGCACACCGGGCACGAGCCGGGCCACGGCGTCGATGATCACCATCGCCGCAACCTCGCCGCCGGAAAGCACGTAGTCGCCGATCGAGATCTCGTCGGGTTGCAGGGTCTCACTGACCCGCTCATCGAATCCCTCGTAGCGGCCGCACAAGAGCACAATCCGCCCCTGTCGGGAGAGTTCCTCGACAACCGACTGGTCGAGCCTTCGGCCGCCGGGGGTCAGCATCACGAGATGGCCGGCCGGAGCAGATGTCTGCACGCTCTCGACGCAGTCGACCACCGGTCCCGGCATCAGGAGCATTCCTGGACCGCCGCCGAACGGCCGGTCATCGACCTGCCGGTGGACCCCTTCAGCGAAGTCGCGGATGTTCACGATCCGGATGTCGAGCAGTCCAGATGCGCGAGCGGCACCGAGCAGGCTCCCGTCGAGGAAGCCCGTGAACATCTCCGGAAAGAGCGTGAGGATGTCGATGCGCATGAAACAGGTCACTGCCAGCCGGGAACGGCATCAGGAGGCGGCCGGTTCGTCGGATGCGGCAGTCTCGGGTGCTGCCTCGGTCGGGGCGTCAGCGTTGGCTTCGACCGTCGTCTCGGTCGCAACCGCCTCAGGAGCCGCGGCTTCGGCCGCCGGTTGCTCTGACGAGGCTTCCGATTTTACCTCGGGCACGAACGCCGGCGGACCGGGATCGGGAACGATCTTCGGCAGCGAGAGGCGGGCCCTGGCCTGCTCCATTTCCTTGAGGTGAGTTCCACCCGGACCATACTTCTTGATCAGCACGCGAACCGCAACGCTCGGCTGGGCACCGACCGAGAGCCAGTGCTGCAGGCGGACGCCGTCGAGCGTGCATCGCGCATCGGTGTCGGGCACGTAGGGATCGTAGGTGCCGATGACTTCGATCTCGCGGCCGTCACGCGGACTCCGCTTGTCGGTTGCACAGATCCTGTAGAAGGCACGGTTTTTCCGGCCCATCCGCTTCATACGAATCGCCACAGACACGTTCAGGCTCTCCTGGAAAGGAAAAATTCGAGCCCTTCAGCGTACCCGACGCGGCCACAAACCCAAGCCCACCCGTCGGAACCGGCAATTTTCGGCATTTTCAGCCGGACTGGACCGGGAAGGCCTTTTTCTCCGAACAGCTATCCGCCGCGACGCTTGCGGCGGGCTTCCTTCTCGCGTTGCTTCTTGAGTTTGCGGCGTTCTTCGGCGGTCAGCCGCTTGCCTGTGTCGCCCTTGGGCCGGGAGAGGCGACCCATCGGATTGGCCATCTCCGCCTGGATCTTCTGAACCTCCCGCATCCGATCTCGAACGCCGAGCCCCGCCATCCCCTTCATCATCGCGGACATCCCGTCGAACTGTTTGACGAGATCGCTCACCTCGTTGGGCTCGACGCCCGCGCCGGCCGCGATCCGGCGACGGCGCGGCTGATCGATCACCCGGCCCGGATTGCGTCGTTCCTCGGGGGTCATCGAATCGATGATTCCGAACAGTCGCTGCATGTCCTTCTCGAGATCGGCCCCCGCAAGCATCTCCTGCATCCCGCCCATGCCGGGGATCATCCCGAGCACCTTGCCGAGCGGCCCGAGACGGCGGGTCTGGAGCAGCATCTTTTTGAAGTCTTCGAGCGTGAACTGGCCCGCCTCGAGCCTTTCCTGCTGGAGCTTCATCTCCTCCTGGTCGAACTTCCGCTGCGCCTCTTCGACCAGCGAGACGACGTCTCCCATGCCGAGGATCCGCCCGGCCATCCGGTCGGGGTGGAAATCCTCGAGGGCCTCGATCTGCTCGCCCGTGCCGATGAATTTGATCGGCACGCCGGTCACGCTCTTGACCGACAGCGCCGCTCCGCCGCGGGCGTCGCCGTCGAGCTTGGTCATGATGACGCCGTTGAGTTCGAGGGCGTCGTTGAATGCCTTGGCGCTGCGAACGGCGTCCTGCCCGGTCATTGCGTCGACGACGAGGTAGACCTGGTCGGGGCTGACGGAGCGGTCGATCCGCGAGAGTTCGTCCATCAGGGCCTCGTCGATCGAGAGCCGACCGGCGGTGTCGAGGATGACGACCGAAATTCCCTCCTTCCTCGCCCTCGCCACGCCGGCGTTGCAGACGGCGACCGGATCGGAGACGCCATCGGGCGTGTGCACGGGCAGTTCGAGCTGCCGGCCAAGCACGGAGAGCTGCTCGATGGCAGCCGGACGCTGCAGATCGGCCGCCACGAGCATCACTCCGCGACCCTGCTCCTTGATCTTCCGGGCCAGCTTGGCGCAGGAGGTCGTCTTGCCTGAGCCCTGCAGACCGCAGAGCATGAGGACCGTCGTTTTGCCCGCTTCGAGATGGAGCGAGTGGTCGACCGGTCCCATCAGGGCGATGAGCTCGCGGTTGACGATGCCGACGAGTTGCTGTGCCGGATCGAGCGACTCGAGCACCTTCTCGCCGACCGCATCGGCGGCGACCCGATCGAGGAACTGCTCGACGACGTCGTAGGCGACGTCGGCCTCGAGAAGGGCGGTGCGGACCCCTTCGAGGCCTTCCCGCATGTTGCTCTCCGTCAGCCGGCCACGGCCACGGAGGCTGTTGAAAGCGGAAGAAAGCGAGGCTGTGAGCGACTCGAACATGGCTGCTCCGTGGGATGGCATGCCATGGTCTGGCAGGCGCGGAGCCGCGAGTATATCGCCCCGAAAACCCGTTCTCGCCCCCCCGGTGATGAGCCGCCCAAATCGGGAGCGGGCACACATCGTGCCGCTTGCCCGACGCGTGGCCGGCAAGAGCGGCACATCACCGGAGAGGCGAGGGCCAT
>CAMDFJ010000174.1 GCA_945897435.1 Candidatus Kuenenia stuttgartensis
TGCCCGCGGATCAGCCTGGGCTCACCGCCGCAGGCGGCATCGTCGGCTATCTCGAGGAGAACGAGCCCAGTTCGCTGGCCCGGATCGACACGCTCGCTGCCTGGCGGCAGGGCGACCGGATGGAGATCGACGAGGCCTCCAGACGCAGCCTCGAACTGATCCGTGGCACGGCCTCCGGACGCCGCGAGGGCTCGCTGGCCGGCGTTCTCGACCGCACCAAGTCGCCGATGGGCGGCCGACTGTTGGCCGAGTGGCTCTCGGCACCGCTCGTCGACAGGGCCGGGATCGACGAACGGCTCGACGCCGTCGGGGCCCTCGTCGCCGACGCCGGACTCGCCGGTCGGCTGACGGAACGGCTCACCGGCATCGGCGACCTCGAGCGACTCATCGGACGCGTCGTTTCGGGCCGGGCCGGTCCGCGGGATCTGGAACGGATTGGCCGCGGCCTCGCCGCCCTGCCCGATCTGATCGCAATTCTCGGGCCCTGCACCGGCCTGCTCGCAACGCTGCGAGACCGACTTGATCCCTGTGACGAACTTGCCGCCGCGATCCATGCGACGCTACGGGAGGGCTGCCCCGTCTTCGCCCGGGACGGCGGCTTCATCCGTCGAGGATTCGACGCCCGCCATGACGAACTCGTCGAACTCGCCTCCGGAGGCAAGGCCTGGATCGCCGAATACCAGGCCCGAGAGATCGCCCGCACCGGCATCGCCTCGCTCAAGGTTGGCTTCAACAGGGTGTTCGGCTTCTTTCTCGAGGTCGGCCGTGCCCAGGCGGCCAAGGTGCCCGCCGACTACATCCGCAAGCAGACGGTCAAGAATGCCGAGCGCTACACGACCCCGGAGCTCGACGAGCGGCAGCGACAGGTGCTCGGCGCCGAGGACGAGGCGTTGCGTCGCGAGATCGAACTGCTCGAGGCATTGCGGTCGCGGGTGGCCGAGGAGCATGCCCGGCTCGATCGGGTCACGGCGGTGCTGGCCGTACTCGACGTGCTCGCCTCGCTGGCCGACGTCGCCCGCTCCCATCGCTGGACGCGGCCGGAGATCACCGACGGCGGACAGCTGATCATCGAGGAGGGCCGCCATCCGGTGCTCGAGGATCTCCTGCCGCCGGGTGGCCTCGTCGCCAACGACCTCGCCTTAGAGGCCAGCGCGGGTCAGGAAGGCTGGGCCGAACCAGTCGGGCCCGAGCATCCCTGGATCCTGCTCGTCACCGGGCCAAACATGGGAGGCAAGAGCACGTTCATCCGCCAGGCTGCGTTGCTCGCCGTGCTCGCCCAGACGGGAAGTTTTGTGCCCGCCCGAAGAGCCCGGATCGGGATCGTCGACCGGCTCTTCGCCCGGATCGGCGCCGGCGACGATCTCGCCCGCGGCGCGAGCACGTTTCTCGTCGAGATGGCCCAGACCGCGAGGATCCTCAATCGGGCCACGCCCCGCAGCCTCGTGATCCTCGACGAGGTCGGCCGGGGCACGAGCACCTACGACGGCCTTGCGATCGCCCACTCCGTCGTCGAGCATCTGCAGGCCGAGGTCGGCTGCCGGACCCTGTTCGCGACCCACTACCTCCAACTGGCGGCCCTCGAGCGGCTGCCCGGCGTGGCGAACGTGCAGGTGCTCGTCCAGCAGCACGAGGACAGGCTCGTGTTTCTGCATCGGGTGGCTGCGGGGGCCGCCGACAAGAGCTGGGGCGTGCATGTGGCACGAATGGCGGGCGTGCCGACGCCGGTCATCGACCGGGCCCGCGACCTTTTGATCGGATTCGAGATGGCGGCCGGACCGGGCTCGACCGCCACGAAGCCCCGCCGCCGTTCCGATGCCGGCGATCAGCTACCACTCTTCCAGTGACGCAGCCGGTCGACGATGGCGGCAGGCCCGGCGAGGCGTGCGAAGGGGATGTTCCATCAGGGGTGGGATCGGCCCGACGCCCCCCGCCCCGGCATCAGCCGCACTGATTCATCTTTTCGCGGGGTGTTCCCGCGGCGACGAGTTCCGGCTCCGGCCGGCCAAACTGCACGAATGCGACGTCAGGCTCGACCGTGACGGCGATGCTTTTGTAGGCCGGCGTGCGGGAGAGCGGGTCGGCCGACTTGGGCACGAGAATGTTGCTCTCGGGATAATACATGGCCAGGTTGCCCGGTCGGATCTGGTCGAAGGCCGAGACGATCTGCCCCCGCATCTCACCGGCCGCGCTCGCGATCCGACAGCGGCCCCCTGCGGTCAATCCGAGCCGGGCGATGTCGTCGGGATGGATGAGCACGATGTCGCGGCGGGTCTGGTTGCGGTAGAGGTCCTCCTCCTCGTAGACGACCGTGTTGAACTGCCCCTCGCTGCGGATCGTCATCAACTGCAGTCCGGCGGGCGGTTCGGGCAGATCGTGCACGAAGATCGTCGCCCGGCCGTCGGCCGTCGGAAACGCAGGTCTGTCGATCGCCCGGCCGGGAATCGAAAACTCCTTCCTCGTGGCGTCGATCTCGGCGATCGACTCGAGGCCGGGCACGATCGCGGCGATCGCCCGACGGATCGTGCTCGTGTGGGCCATGTCGGCCCAGTTCACCGGCCCGTTCTCGCCGAGCACCCGCTTCGCGAGGTCGGCGATGATCTCCACCTCGGCCCGCGGCCCGACATGCCGGGGAGTGCCGCCGTCGGAGAGGCGGATGTAACTGAACATGCTCTCCTGCGTCGAAGGCTCCGGCTCCTCGTCCCGGGCGAGCACCGGCAGGATGATCGTTTCTTCGGCACCGGTGCCCCAGGCGTGGCCGGTGTTGAGCGAGGTGCTCATCTGGACGATGGTGTCGATCTTCGCCATCGCACCGCGGGCATACGAGGCGTCGGGGCTCGCGCCGTAGAGATTGCCGCCGAGGCAGAGGGCGAACCGCATCCTGCCGGCCTCGGCCGCATCGAGGCATTCGAGCGTGTCGAATCCCTTGGTCGTCGGGAGTCTGACGCCATAATGGCTTTCGAGCCTGTCGAAGATCGCCTTCTTGAGCGTCGGAGTGACGCCGACCGTGCCCATCCCCTGGATGTTCGAGTGGCCGCGGATCGGCTGCAGTCCGGCGCCCGGGCGGCCCACCATCCGCCGCATCAATGCCAGGGCCGCGATCGCCTGCACGGTTGCCGCGCCGTGCAGGTGATGGGTCACCCCCATCGTCCAGGCGAAGACGGCCCGTTTCGACCCGGCATACTGCGAGGCCATGTCGTCGATCAGATCCTTCGACACGCCCGACTTCCGCACGATCTCGTCCCAGGAGAGCAGGTCGAGCCGCGCGGCGAGTTCGGACCATCCGCTGACATGATTCGCAAGGAAGGCCTCATCGACGATCGGCTCTCCTCCCGAACTTCCGGTCCATGGGTTCTCGGCGTGCATCTCCCGCAGCCGCTTCATCAGGCCGTAGACGAGGGCCAGATCGCCACCCACATGCGGCTGGACGTAGCTGCTCGCGATCTCGGCGCCGAAGAACAGCGCCCAGGGATCGCTGGGCACCGAGAAATTCACCATCCCGGTCTCGATGATCGGGTTGATGACGATCACCTTGCCGCCCCGGCGGCGGACCATCATCAGCGTTCGCATCATCCTCGGATGATTGCTGGCCGGATTGCCCCCGATCAGAAACACGCAGTCGGCGTGCTCCATGTCGTCGAGTCTGACCGTGCCGGCGCTCGACCCGATCACGCTCGTGAGGCCGACACCGCTCGCCTGATGGCAGTAGTAGCTGCAGTTGTTGACGTGGTTCGTGCCGTAGAGACGGGCGAAGAGCTGGAGCAGGAATCCGGCCTCGTTGCTGGATCGGCCGCTGAAGTAGAAGAACGACTCGTCCGGCGGCGTGGCTCGCAGTTTTGAGGCGATCCGTTCCATCGCCTCCGCCCAGCCGATCGGCCGGTAGTGCTGCGATCCCTTCTCGAGAATCAGCGGTTCCACGAGCCGGCCCGAATGCTCCATCTGATACGGAGTGAAAGCCCGCAACTGAGGCACCGAGTAGGTCTCGAAGAAGCTCGGCTTCACCGCGCCCTGCATGTCGGCGACCATCGCCTGGAACGACTTCTTGCAGACCTCGGGGAAGTGGCCTGCCTCGTTGACCATGCCCCCCGCCTGCCCCCCCATGCCGAGGGCGCAGGTCTTGCAGGCGTTTTTCGACCTCATCGCCTTCCAGAGTTGCCAGACTCCCCCGGCCTCGCGGG
>CAMDFJ010000175.1 GCA_945897435.1 Candidatus Kuenenia stuttgartensis
CTGCCGTCGGGCGTCGCGCTGGCCGGCAGAAACTGCTCCCTGCCGATCTCCGCGTCGCAGCCGATGACGCTCGTGCCATAGCCGCAGGTTGTCTGGATGGCCGCTCCGAGCCAGTGGTCGTCGTGTGCCGTGACGATGAGCCGGGAAAACCGCAGGCGGAATGCCTCCGCGAAGGTGTCGGCGATTCGTGTCGGACCGATGAGCACCGGCAACTCCCTCTGCCCCGCGTTTCCGGCCGCACCATTCCGGTGGCGGATTTCATGTTCTCTCCGCGTGGCTGTTTCGCATATGTTACGAGCAACGCACTCAGTCCACCAAGCAAAGGATCCCAGCGATGGCCGTTTCCTTCCGGGCGTTTCTTGTTCTGCTCTCCGTTTTTGCAGCCATACCCTCCCGCGGTGCCGATCTCGCGGATTCCGGAATCGGGATCGTTCCCGAGGACGCGGCCTTCGTGTCGGCGTCGCTGCGGCTGCGGGAACAGTACGACCGGCTCGTCGCCAGCAACGCCTTTGCAGCGGTCTCGAAACTGCCGGCCGTCCGCCGAGCGATCGATTCGATCGAGGAGCAGCGGCTCCAGCCCGGCAACCCGCTCTCGATCCTCTCCACGTTCATGGAGTTGCCTGAAAACCAGCAGGCGCTCGAACTGGTGCAGGACATGGTCGCCACCGACACGGTGCTCTACGGCGAGCCGTCCTGCGTGACATTCGTCGAACTGATGCTGAAACTCCAGCAGGCGCAGCAATCGGCCAACATTCTCCAGATGGCCCGTGGCGACGTGAATCTCGGCGGTATCAATCTCGAGGCGCTCGACGGCATCGAGGTCGACGAGATGGAAGAGGACGAAGAGGACGATGACGACGACGACGACGAGAAGAATGCGGCGGCCGCCCGGCTGGTGCCGCTGCGACCTGTACGCTTCCAGGCGATCGACGAGGAGGTGTCGAACGAGGAGCTGACCGCCAGGATCATCCTGCAGACGCTCGTCGACAACCGCGATCGGATCGTCGTGCCCGATCTCGTCTGGGTTTTCAAGACCACGAAATTGGCTGCTGCGGAGAGTCAGCTCAAGCGGATCGAGGTGCTCATCAAACTGATGGCCCAGGCCAACCCAGATCTGGCGAGGTCGCTCGTCCGGAAGAAGATCGCCGGCGCCGAGTTTGTCACGTTCACGGTCGACGGAGGATCGCTGCCCTGGGAAGACATGACCCGAGAGGCGACGGAAGGACTTGACGGCGAGGCGTTGGATTCGGTCCTCGAACGGCTGCGCACGCTCGATCTCGTGGTGGCGCTGGGGATCGTCGACGATCGGGTGATTCTCTCGATCGGCGATTCCGCCGACCATCTCGAGAAGCTCGTCGGGCCCGGCGGGAAGGGGCTTCTCGAAACACCCGCGCTGGCTCCTGTCCGGGCCCACATGGCTCTGGCCTCAAACAAAGACAAGCCGCTGACGGCGATCTCGCACCTCAGCCAGCGGATGGCCACGGTGCTGGCGGCTTCGGCCGACGACATCGAACAGCTGGCGGCGATGAGCGACAAGATCGCCGATGCCGCCGACCTTCCCGAAGAGGCCGCCGAGGAGGCCCGACGGATGCTCTCCAAGGCGGCCACGGGCTACAAGAAGCGGCTCCCCGTGCCCGGCCCCTGGACCGCGTATTCATTTCTCGCCGAGCAGGGCTACGAGGGCTATGCCTGGGACTGGTCGAAGAACCTGCCGATCGACGGCTCGAAGCGTCTCGATCTGCTGGAGCACACCGGGGGAGCGCCGCTCGGAGCGGTCGTGTTTCGGACCAAGGCCGACCCGCAGCAACTCGACGACTACAGTTCCTGGGCCGAGATGGGCTGGGGCTTTTTCAAGAAGTATCTGCTCGTGAAGGCCAGTGACGATGCCCGCGAAAAAGTCGAGGAAGTCGACGAGCATCTGGCGCCGCTGGCAGAGCGGCTTGTGGGTATCCTGCGGACCAAAATCCTGCCGGCGTTGGCCGACGGCCAGATCGGCCTCGTGCTCGACGCCAAGAGCCGGGTACAGCGACTGCAGAAGGACCTGCCCGCGGCCGCGGAGCCTCTGCCACTCGTCGAACCGGCGATCGTGCTCGGGATCGATGATCCGAAGTTGTTTCGCGAGGGGATGAGCGACGTCTTCGCACTGACGGATGAACTGGTCGACGCAGTGCGGGATCTCAATCCCGACGCACTTCCGGCTGAGTACAGGGTGGCCGATCCCGTGAAGAGCAAGGTCGAGGGCGGTGCCGTCTGGTCGTTCGCGATGCCTCAGAGCGGTGTCGATGAGCAGGTGCAGCCCTCGATCGGGGTCGGTGACAAGGTCGCCGTGTTCTCGCTTGTGCCGAAGCAGGCCGGCCGGATTCTGGTCGGCAGCAAACTCGACACCGGGGCCCAGTTGTCACGGTTCGAAGAGCCGCTGGCCGTGGCGGCGGCCCTTGATTTCGCGGGAGTCGTCGACGCGGTCCAGCCATGGATCGTGTATTTCACGCGGCTTGCATGCCTGCAGCAGCGGGATGGCGAGGTCGATGCCTCTGCAACGCTCAGCGCCGAGGTTGAGAATCCGCTGGCGAAGGACACGCTCCAGCAGACGGCCGTCGTCTGCGAGGCGTTGAAGTCGTTGCGGGCGGCAGTCGCCGAGACATCGACGACACCCGAGGCCACGGTGACCCACTGGCGAAACGTGATCCGGGACATGCCCGCCCCATCGAAATAGACTGCTGCCGCGGGGTCGACCAGAGGTGCATTCGATCGAGAACGATGCCGCCGGTCCGACCGACGAGGATTTGGCGGCACAGGCGGCACGCGAAGGATCTGATGGCGCCGCTTTCACGGCCCTGATGGACCGCTATCGGGATCGTGTCTGGCGGGTCTGCTGGCGGCTGATGGGCAGTCCGCATGACGCCGAGGACGCGGCCCAGGAGGTCTTCGTCCGGCTGTTCTTCGACCGCGGCAAGTTTGCCGGTCGGTCGAGGTATTCGACCTGGCTCCACGCCGTTGCCATCCGCACCTGCCTGCTGCTGCGAAGGTCGCGGACCCGCCGCCGCCGCCGTGAGGAGAACTCAGACCGACAGCCGATCGAGGAGGCCGCCGATCGAACACCGGCCGGCACGGCCGCGGTCGACGCGACCCACGATATCCATCAGCTTCTGGCAAATCTCGACGAGGAGGACCGGGCGCTGGTGTTGATGCGATTCGGCGAGGGACACGACTACGAGGAACTGGCCGGCATGTTCGACACCACCGCCGGCGCCTGCCGGATGCGGATCAGCCGAATCCGCGAGAAGCTTGCCTCCCGGGCAGGCCGATTGTTTGGTGAGCCGATCGACGCGAAAGGATGACCCGCATGGATCCACTGGAAACGCTGGCCTCGATCGACGTTCCCCCGCCCCCCTCCCCCCGGCGGTTCGACGCCGGCGTCCGCCGCAAACTGCATCCACGGCTGCTTCTCTCCCACCTCTTGGAGTTCGCCTTCGGCGCGACCGTCTGGGCGCTGTTCCACATGGCGACCGCGGCGGGTGCGGCCCTTCGGTACACGCTCACAGGCCGCTGGCCGAGCCCGCCGTCGACCGCAGATTCCCCGGAAAAACAGCCCTGAAAAAAATTTTGTGACACGGAGCCCGGGGGCGGCATCCAATCTTCTGACGGTCGGGAGCGGTGGTCGCGGGGATCGCAGGTGCAGGGCCGTCACACACACGGAGGTTGCGATGAACGAGTTTACGAGAGTTGGCACGACGGTCGGGCAGACGGCCGCGGAAACGGTGACGGCGTCGAAGCAGGCGCTGGTCGACAGCTTCACCCAGGCATGGAGCCAGGTGATTCTGCTCGCCCCGAAGATGGTGGCGATGATCTCGGTGCTGGTGATCGGTTACGTGCTCGCCCGCTGGGTGGCCGGCCTGATCACGGTGGTCAGCGAGAAGATCGGTCTCCAGACTGCGGCCGAGAAGAGCGGTCTGGCACAGAGCATGAACGATGTCGGCATCAAGCGGCCGTTGCCGACCATCGTCGGCGGGCTGGTGTTCTGGCTGCTGATGTGCGTGTTCGTGATGGCGGCGTTCAACATCCTCGGCCTGCAGAG
>CAMDFJ010000176.1 GCA_945897435.1 Candidatus Kuenenia stuttgartensis
GGTGGGCGACGAACTCGTCGCCCACGCCTGAGCCCATCCCGACCGATCCGTTCCCCAAAACCTGCCTCACAGTCCCAGCAATCCACCGCGGTTTCCAATCCCCGTTTCCAAGCACGAGCCCCGCAATGACGCGTTCTTCCCGCCATTCCCTTCCCGGTCTTCCGCCCAGGCAGGGCCTCTACGATCCCGCCAACGAGCATGACGCCTGCGGCGTGGGATTCGTGGTCAACCTGCACGGCAGCAAGAGCCATCAGATCGTGCGGCAGGGGCTCGAGGTGCTGGAAAACCTCACCCACCGCGGCGCCTGTGGCTGCGATCCGCTGACAGGCGACGGCGCGGGCATCCTGATCCAGACTCCGCAGGAGTTTTTTGCGGCTGTCGCGCCGCAGGCAGGGATCAACCTGCCCGGCCCGGGCGACTGGGCAGTGGGCAATCTCTTCCTGCCGCCTTCCGAAGGAGACCGCGAGACCGCGGAGGGCTTCTTCGAGAAGGTCTGCCGGGAGGAGGGGCTCGAGTTTCTCGGCTGGCGGACCGTTCCGACCGACAACCGGTTCATCGGTGGCACCGCCCGCGAGGTCGAGCCGGTCGTGCGGCAGGCCTTCATCGGCAGGGGCGGGAACGTCTTCCGCGACCACTTCGAGTGGAAGCTGTTCGTGGTCCGCAAGCGGTTCGGGATCGAGATCGGCCGCCTCGGCCTGACGGAGCACATGTTCTGCTACGTCTGCTCGCTGTCGGCGAAGACGCTCGTCTACAAGGGGCTGCTGCTGGCCGACCAGGTCGACAAGTACTACCCCGATCTCTCCGATCCGAAGATGACCAGCTCCCTGGCGCTCGTGCACCAGCGGTACAGCACCAACACCTTCCCGACCTGGGATCTCGCCCATCCCTTCCGCTACATCGCCCACAACGGCGAGATCAACACGGTTCGCGGCAATATCAACTGGATGCACGCCCGCGAGAGCATGCTCGCCCACCCGGTTCACGGACCCGATCTCGACAAGATCAAGCCGATCGTCCGCGAGGGAGGGAGCGACTCGGCCAGTTTCGACAATGTCCTGGAGATGCTCGTGCTCGCCGGCCGGCCGGTCGAGGAGGCGGTGAGCATGCTGATCCCCGAGCCGTGGAGCGGCCACGAGAGCATGGCCGACGAACTCAAGGCCTATTACGAGTTTCAGGCCTGCCTGATGGAGCCCTGGGACGGCCCGGCGGCGCTGGCGTTCACCGACGGCATCAAGATCGGGGCCACGCTCGACCGCAATGGCCTGCGGCCGGGCCGCTGGTGGCAGATGAAGGACGGCCTCGTGGTGATGGCGAGCGAGGCGGGCGTGCTGCAACTCCCTCCGGGTGAAGTGGTGCGCAAAGGCCGACTGCGTCCGGGAAGGATGTTCCTCGTCGACACGAAGGAAGGCCGGATCGTCGAGGACGACGAGATCAAGCGGCGGCTGGCGACGGCGAAGCCCTGGCGGGAATGGATCGCGGCCAATCAGGTGCGGCTCGATGCCCTGCCCGATCCGGCCGAGGCCGCGAGCGTGACCAAGAACCGGGCCGTCGAGCCCTCGGAAACACTGATCAATGGCCGGGTGGACGGCCATGCCCATGCGGTCGATCCCTGGCGGGCCGCCGGTGTCGCGGGCGAGCATTCGAGCCTGCTCGAACTGCAGCGGGCCTTCGGCTTCACGCTCGAGGACCTGAAGGTGATCCTCGGGCCGATGGCGACCGACGGGGCGGAACCGATCGGCTCGATGGGCAACGACACGCCTCTGGCCGTGCTCTCCGACCGCCCCCAGCTGCTTGCCAACTACTTCAAGCAGCTCTTCGCACAGGTCACAAACCCGCCGCTCGACGCGATCCGCGAGGAGATCATCACCTCGATGATCACCACGATCGGCAGCGAGGGAAACCTCCTCGACGGCACGGCTGAGCAGTGCCGGCTGCTGCGGCTCGAGACGCCCGTCATCACCAATGCCGAGTGCGCCAGGATCAAGGCCCTGGGCCAGTCCCTCAAGCAGCCTGGACTCGTCTCGACGACCATCTCGCTGCTCTTCCCGGCGGCCGAGGGGGCGGCGGGCATGCGGAAGCGGCTCGATGCGATCCGGGCCGAGGCCTCGCAGGCGCTCCGGGCCGGCGCCACGATCATCGTGCTCTCGGACCGAGGTGTCTGCCGCGACAAGGCGGCGGTGCCGGCGCTGCTGGCGACCGGAGGCGTGCACCATCATCTCGTGCGGGAGGGTTCGAGAACCCGTTGCGGCCTCGTCGTGGAGACGGGCGAGGCCCGCGAGGTGCAGCACTTCGCCCTGCTGACCGGCTACGGGGCCGGCGCCGTCAACCCGTATCTGGCGTTCGCGACGATCGACCAGATGCAGGCCGAACGGATGATCTCGGCCGACTATCCGCGGGAGAAGCTCCAGAAAAACTTCGCCAAGGCCGCCACCAAGGGGCTCTTGAAGGTGATGAGCAAGATGGGCATCTCGACGCAACAGAGCTATCGAGGCGCCCAGATCTTCGAGGCCGTCGGGCTCGAGCAGGGGCTCGTCGACGAGTTTTTCACGAGGACTCCGAGCCGGATCGGCGGCATCGGCCTGGAGGGGGTCGCCGCCGAATCCCTCCGCCGGCACGAGCATGCCTGGCCGCAGACCAACGTGCCGCAGACGCTCGAACTCGACGTCGGCGGCCGCTACGCATGGCGACGGAAGGGGGAGGCCCACGTGCTCTCGCCGGAGGTCGTCTCCAAGCTGCAACTCTCGACCCAGATCAACAGCCGCGACGAGTTTCGCAAATACCAGCAACTGATCGACGATCAGCAGACCAAGCTGCTCACGCTCCGCGGCCTGCTCGACTTCAAGTGGGCCGGGCAATCGGCGGAAGGCCCGCAGCCGGTGCCGCTGGATGAGGTGGAGCCCGCCTCCGCGATCGTGAAACGGTTCGCCACCGGGGCGATGTCGTACGGCTCGATCTCGAAGGAGGCCCACGAGACGCTCGCAGTCGCGATGAACCGGCTCGGCGGCCGATCGAACACGGGCGAAGGAGGGGAGGATCCGGTCCGCTATCAGCTCGAGCCCAACGGCGACAGCAAGAACTCCTCGATCAAGCAGGTGGCCAGCGGCCGGTTCGGCGTGACGAGCCTCTATCTCGTCAACGCCCAGGAACTGCAGATCAAGATGGCCCAGGGCGCAAAGCCGGGCGAAGGGGGCCAGCTTCCGGGACACAAGGTGGACCGGGAGATCGCCAGGATCCGCCACAGCACGCCGGGCGTGGGGCTGATCTCGCCGCCGCCGCACCACGACATCTACTCGATCGAGGATCTCGCCCAGCTGATCCACGATCTCAAGAATGCCAACCACCATGCCCGCGTGAGCGTGAAGCTCGTCGCCGAGGTGGGGGTGGGCACCGTGGCGGCCGGCGTCTCCAAGGGCAAGGCCGACGTGGTGCTGATCTCGGGCCACGACGGCGGCACCGGCGCCAGCCCGCAGACCTCGATCATGCACTGTGGCCTGCCCTGGGAACTGGGGCTGGCAGAGGCCCATCAGGTGCTCGTGATGAACGACCTGCGGGGAAGGATCGTGGTCCAGACGGACGGCATGATCCGGACCGCCAAGGACGTCGTCATCGCCACCATGCTCGGAGCCGAGGAATTTGGCGTGGCCACGGCGTCGCTCGTCGTCATCGGCTGCATCATGATGCGGAAGTGCCACCTCAACACCTGCCCGGTCGGCGTCGCCACGCAGGATCCGGAGCTGCGGAAGAAGTTCACCGGCCAGCCCGAGCATGTCGTCAACTTCTTCTTCATGCTGGCCGAGGAGGTCCGCGACCTGATGGCGAGGCTGGGCTTCCGCACGATCGACGAGATGGTCGGCCGGGTCGACCGGCTCGACACCCGGGCCGCGATCGCCCACTGGAAGGCGAAGGGACTCGACTTCTCGACGATCCTCCACAAGCCGGAGGTTCCGCCGGGCGTCAAGACGCACCACCAGGAATCACAGGACCACGGCATCGAGCAGTCGCTCGACATGACCACGCTCCTGGGCCTCTGCAGGCCGGCGCTCGAGGAGAAGACGCCGGTC
>CAMDFJ010000177.1 GCA_945897435.1 Candidatus Kuenenia stuttgartensis
GCGATCGGCATGGCGGTGGCCCACTACGTTCCTTACCGGGCGATTCGGGCCGGCCACCAGCTCTCCGATTCGAAGGGGGCGTCAGCGGCGCTCGCGGCCGAGGTCGCGGTACTCTCCGCTGGGCGGGCCCTCGGCGGATTCCAGGGTCCGCGGGATGTGTTCCGAAACCCGCTCGCCATCTACAGGCTGAACCAGCCCTGTCCCGAAGGAGAGAGCCCGTTCGACCTCGAACTCGGCACCAGCGGCGATGCGTTCGCGATCCATGCCATGCATTTCAAACTCGGGCTCTACGAGCACCAGTCGGCCGGCGCGATCCAATCGCTGATCGATCTCTGTGCGGCCCGGCCCGGGCTGGCGGCCGACATCTCTGGCATTCGGGCGATCCGCGTGAAGATCTACGAGCCCGCCTTCTCGATCATCGCCGATCCTGCCAAGCGGACCCCCGAGACCCGCCAATCGGCCGACCATTCGCTCCCCTTCATTCTTGCGAGAACGCTGCTGAAGGCCCGGGCTGCGTTGCTGGCCGGCGAGATGGTCGGCTGGGATTCGCTGATGCTCCTGCCGACCGACTATGACGAGGTGTGGATCCGCGAACCTGAAATCGCCAGCGTCATTTCCCGGATCTCCATTGAGCACGGCGGCCGGGAATACGACGCCGCCTACCCCGACGGCATCCCGACGAGTGTCGAGATCGACCACGCTGGGCTTGGAACCTTCTCGGGCGGGTTCGTTCGGCATCCTCTCGGCCATGCCCGATCCGATCCAGCCCGCACGGCGGAAGTCGTGAGCCTCAAGTTTGACCGGCTCGTTGCCGGTGCCGTTGACGACCCGCAGCGACTGCGTGAGCGAATGCGGATCGCCGGACGATCGGTCGCCGAGATTGCCGACCTCTATGCATTTCCAATCGCGTGCGCCACCAACACTCCGGCCTGATACCGGTTGACAAGCCGCCGGGCGTGTCGTCCCGCCGTGTCGTCGACGCCGTGGCCCGGGCCCTGGCGATGAAGGCGGTCGGTCATGCGGGCACGCTCGATCCGCTCGCCCGTGGAGTCGTGGTCGTCTGCGTCGGCAATGCGACGAAACTGGTCGACTATCTCCACGAACTTCCCAAGCAGTATGCGGCCACGTTCCTCCTCGGCCGCTCGAGTCCTTCGGACGATCTCGAAACGCCGCTGGAGGAGGAGGCCGATCCGCTGCGACCCGACCGTGACGCCATCGAGGCGGCATTGCCAGCCTTCCGCGGCGAGATCCTCCAGCGTCCCTGCGACTATTCCGCGGTGCATGTCGATGGCAAGCGGGCCTACAGCCTTGCCCGCAAGGGCCGCGAGATCGATCTTCCACTCAAGCCGGTGCGGATCGATCGACTGGATCTGATCGGCTACGAATGGCCCCGAGTTGAGGTCGAGATCAGCTGCTCCGCCGGCACGTTCGTCCGCGCCCTCGGCCGAGATCTGGCCCTGGCCCTCGGCACGCGGGGCGTGATGGAGTCGCTCGTGCGAACCGCATCGGGGCCCTTCCGACTCTGCGACGCGACAGCCCTCGACGGCATCGATTCCGACACCGCGCGGGCAGCGCTTCTGCCGCCGCTTGTCGCCGTCGCCCACCTGCCGCGGACCGTGCTCGTCGCTGACCGTCTCGATCGGGCGGTGCGGGGCGGACTGATCGAACTCACGGATGTCGAGGCGGCGGCAGAGGCACCGGCGGTCGCCGCGGTCGACACCGCTGGCGAACTGGTCGGCATCCTCAGACGGCACGACTCGGGCCATCATCGACTGAGACCGAATTTCCGTGGCGTCGGCTGATGGTGCTTGGCAGGCGTCTGCGTGGGTCGGGGTTGCCCACGCCCCGAGCCGGATTGGGCGAGTCCGTGCAATGACAGGCTAAAGAAAGCCTGTTCCACTTCAGCAGGGGCAGGCCAGGCCGCCGGTGGGCCCGCGTTGCCATGGTCGCGGAGTCTGAATACCATTGGATTGGAATTTACGTCCCGCTGATCGGCCCTCTGGGTCCGCGAATCGTTTTTGCCCTGCTGTTGGTAGAGACGCTTCGGCGATGCGGGTGACCCTGACAGGACGAGTGTCAGATGGGTTGCTCGATCATCTGCCGGCTTTGGCGAGTTGCTCTCTGGAGTGTCGTTTCGATCGCCGGCTGCCTGACGCTGGCGGCATCGGCTGCCGATTCTGCCCCGCGAGTCTCGTTCAACCGAGACATCCGGCCGATCCTTTCTGAGAACTGCTTCGCCTGCCACGGGCCCGACGGCGGAAACAGACAGGCTGGACTGCGGCTCGACGTTGCCGAGCAGGCAACGGCCGAACTCGACAGCGGAGCCCGGGCGATCGTGCCTGAGCACATCGAGGCGAGTGAACTTATTGCCCGGGTGATCTCGGACGACCCCGACAGTCTGATGCCGCCGCCCGAGGCCAAGATCGGCCGCCTCAAGGACGAGCAGGTCGAGATTCTGAAGCAGTGGATCGCGCAGGGGGCCAGGTACGAGCCCCACTGGGCGTTCGTGCCGGTGGCGAAGCCGGATCTCCCACCGGCGGGTTCCGGGGCGGATGATTCCCCGGGAACGCATCCGATCGACAGGATCGTTCGAAAAGGACTCTCGAAGCGTGGCATCAGCCCCCAGCCGGAGGCTGACAAAACCACGCTCATCCGCCGGGCCACGTTCGACATCACCGGCCTGCCTCCCACCCCCGTCGAGGTCGCGGCCTTCGTCGCCGACACCTCCCCAGAGGCCTACGAAAAACTGCTCGACAGGCTTCTGGCCAGCCCGCGTTATGGGGAGCGGATGGCGGCCGACTGGATGGATCTGGCCCGCTATTCAGACAGTCATGGGTTTCAGGTCGATCGCGAGCGGGTGATGTGGCCCTGGCGTGACTGGGTGATCGCCGCCTTCAACGGGAACATGCCCTGGGACGAGTTTGCCACATGGCAGCTCGCCGGCGATCTCCTGCCTCGGGCGAGCGATGAGCAGATTCTGGCTACCGGCTTCAATCGACTGCATCAACAGGAATGTGAAGGCGGCTCCGTCGAGGAGGAATATCGGGTCAATTCGGTCAACGACCGGGTGACGACGTTTGGCACGGCCTTCCTCGGGCTGACGCTCGAGTGCTGCCGCTGCCACGACCACAAGTTCGACCCCTTGTCGCAGAAGGAGTTTTATCAGCTGTTCGCCTTTTTCGACGACGTCGACGAGGCCGGGCTCTATTCCTACTTCACGCCGGCGGTGCCCACGCCCAAACTGCGGCTCGTCGATGCGGCGACGGCCGCGGCACTGACGAAGGCCGACGAGACGGTGGTCGAGTCGGAGACGGAACTGGTCCGCGCCGAAGCGGCGGCTGCCAGCCGTGTTGCCGACTGGATTGCCGGCAGGGCCGGGCCGCCGCCGGAGGTCAAGCCTGCCGCGTCGGGAACCATTCCCGGTGAGATCGTCCGCTATTCGTTCGACACGCGTCGCGAGGATTGCCGGTTTGCGAGCCTGATCGATCCGGATTCCTCGGGCAAAGACGCACCGAATGCCGCCAGCTCACCGGCCGAAAACCTGCTCGTCGAGGGATACACCGGCATGGGGCTCAGGCTCACGGGCGATCATCCGGTGCAGACGCCCGTCGGCAACTTCCGCCGCAGCCATCCGTTCACGGTGTCGCTCTGGCTCAAGGCTCCCGAACGGTATCCCCGGGCGGTCGTCTTCCACCGCTCGAGGGCCTGGACCGACGCCGCCAGCCGCGGTTACGAACTGCTGGTCGTCGACGGTCACCTGCAGTGGTCGCTGATCCACTTCTGGCCCGGCGATGCCGTCTCGATACGCATGGCGGAGCCGCTCGCCGTCGGCGAGTGGGTGCATGTCACGGTGTCGAGCGACGGCTCCGGCAGGGCGGCGGGCCTGAAGGTTTTCGTCGACGGTCATGCGGCTGCGACGGAAGTGATTCGAGACAGCCTGACCCGCGAGATCACCGGCGGCGGTGGCGACACGATCCGGATCGGCGAGCGGATGCGGGACCACGGCTTCAAGGGGGGCATCGTCGATGACTTTCGGGTCTTCGACCGCAGCCT
>CAMDFJ010000178.1 GCA_945897435.1 Candidatus Kuenenia stuttgartensis
GGTGCAGCGGCAACCGGTGCAGCGGCAACCGGCTCGGGCGGTGTTCCAGGGATGGCTGGCGGTAGAACCGGCTCAGTCTGGGCTTCTGACTGGATCGGTTCCTGGGTTTCCGTCTGGGCCAGATCCTGGGCTTCAGTCTCGGCCAGTTCCTCCGAACCTTGAGCCTGCTGCTTGGCGACGAGGACAGCCTTCACGCGGGCCAGCAATGCGGCCGCTGCCGCCGGTCCCTCCGCCGGCTCCGGCATCGTTGCCGGCAGAACGTCGACCACGGGCGGCAGGGGTTGGTCGGCTGGCGGCTCTCGAGTCGGATCGGCAGCGAGAATCGCCGTTTCGGAGGCGTTGGATGCTGTCTCCTCCACGGCCGGGGTTTCGCTGACCGGATCAGCCACGATCTCAGCGGCTGCATTGCAGGCGGATGACGGGCAGGCCTCGCTGACGGTCGGCTGTCGGGCCGGTACGACGACCGGCAGGTTCGCCGCGTTGATCCGCTGGGCCAGCGGCCTGCGGCCCGTGGCCGCCGTCTCCTTCGTCGATTGTGCGACGATCGAATACGGCTGGCCACCGAAGGCCTTGAGGCCGCAAAAACTCGCCAGTGCGGCGAGCACTCCGATCAGCATTGCCTGGGAAGTCGTCGTGCGTGGCATGGCAGGGAACACCTTCTGGGGATACGGGACCTGCGGGATGTATCGGTTTTTCGGGTGCTGAAGTTTCAGACGTCTGCTACATTCGTCGTCCTTCAGGTCTGCCCTGCCGACCCAGTTCGCCCTGCCTGCGTTGCGGCGGGTTCCGGCGGGTTCCGGCGGGATCCAGGCCCAGGAGCCCAACAAGGAGCCCATCGCATGTCACTTGCCCCGTCGCCCGAAGACACGGTCGCCCCATCCCGGTGGCATGCAATGGCCTCGCGGGTGCTCGCCGGAGCGGCGATCGACCGCGAGGAAGCCCGGGCGATTCTCGAATCATCGGATGCGGAACTGCTCGAACTGCTCGCCGCGGCCTGGCGGGTACGACAGAGGCACTTTGGAAACAGCGTGCAACTCTTCTTCCTGATGAACGCCAAGAGCGGCCTCTGTCCGGAGGACTGCGGCTATTGCTCCCAGTCGAAGGTCTCCGAGGCGGAGATTCCCCGCTACAACCTGCTCTCGGCCCCAAAACTGCTGGACGCAGCCCGGCTGGCCGCGGAACGTCAGTCAAAGACCTTCTGCATCGTGATCTCGGCCCGGGGGCCCTCGGAACGGGAGATCGATTTCGTCTGCTCGATCGTGCCGCAGATCAAGCAGCGGTACGACCTCAATGTCTGTGCCTGTCTCGGACTGCTCTCGCCGGAGCAGGCCCGGCGACTGGCCGAGGCGGGGGTCGACAAGGTCAACCACAACCTCAACACCAGCGAGCGTTTTTATTCAGAGGTCTGCTCGACGCACACCTATGCCGACCGTGTCGCCACGCTCGAGGCCTGCCGTTCCGCCGGGCTCCAGCTCTGCAGCGGCGGCATCATGGGAATGGGAGAGACCCACGACGACCTGATCGACATGGCCCTGGAACTGCGGGCCATGAACGTCGAGTCGATCCCGCTCAACTTCCTCAATTCGATCGACGGCACACCGCTCGAGGGCACGAATCGCATCTCCCCCCGTGACTGCCTGCGGGCACTGGCGATGATGCGGATGGTCAATCCAGCCGCCGAGCTGCGGATTGCCGGCGGCCGCGAGATCCATCTGGGCAGCCTGCAGCCACTCGGTCTCTATGCCGCCAACTCGCTGTTCGTCGGCGACTACCTGACGACCAAGGGGCAACTGCCCGAGGCCGACTATCGGATGATCGAGGAGATGGGCTTCGTGATCACGAGGGGCTCCGAGGCGGCCGAACCCCCCGTCCTGCCCGGCTGACCAGCGCCCGATTCACGGCTCTCCGGCAGCGCCAAGACTGGCCAGAAGTTCCGCCATCTCGCCGGCGGCGTGGCTGTTGCCCTGTCGCCTGGCCTCCTCGATCCCCTCGCGGAGTGCCCTGCGGGCCTCCTCGATCCGTCCATGCCTGACAAGCTGCTGCCCTGCCATGTGGAATGCCGGCACATACGGCTGGGAGCCGCGTGCGAGCGACTCGAGGATCTCGAGGCTCGGCTCTACGGCATCCTCCGAAGCCAGTTCAAGTGCCAGGCTATACCGCAGGAAGACGTCATCTGGCTCGTCCTTGAGCATGGCCTCGATTTTCTCGCGTCGCGTGCTGGGCATGTGTCTCTGCTCCCGGTGACAGGGCTCGATTCTGGCGATGGGTTCACTGTGACGCCGCGAATGGTCTCACTCGCGGCCCGGCGGCGCGGTCGTGACGAGCAGGACGCGGCGGTTGGCTCCGCCGGCCGTGACCGCGATGGCCCGATCCGAAAGGCAGACGAGCGACGAGGGCGAATCGATCGGGGCGATGAGGAGCGGCCTCGCGATCTGACGGCCGCGAACGAGAGCCGCGTCGATCCGCCAGAGTCCGACGTCCCTCGGACCGGCGGTTGCCTCGGCCCGGGCTGCAACGGCCCAGAGCAGGCCCGATCCCCGGGAGGTGGCCGCATCGCGAATCTCGACCAGACCGGTCTCGAGATGGAGCATTCGCTGCGCACCTGATTCAGCGTGGATCGACAGCATCGCCGACGGCACGGCCGCCGTGAACATCAGCCACTCGTCAAAAGGACTCACTGTCGCTGCCAGAAGTTGGCCGCTGGGATCGGGCCGTGGGCAGCGGTTCTCCGAGAATGGGCCAAGGTTCGAGCCGCTGATCCTGGTTCGCATGATGGGCGGCAGCGGACCGGGCAGGCCGACCACGGCGAGCCAGTCGCGGGAGGGGCTGACCAGGATGTCTGCGATTGTGCGGCCGCTGCCGGCGGGGTCGGCCGGTCGCCCCGCTCCTCGCCCCAGTGGCAGGTTTTGCATCAGCCTGGCCGATTCGGTCGTCGATCCCGGGGCCGCGAGTCGGAAGCTGCGAACCGACCATTCGCCCTCCTGCTCGCAGACGACCGCCAGGGTGTTCGAATCGATGCAGGCGATGGCCCTCGGCTGGGCCGGTCCATTCGACCCCGAGGCTGCCAGCGTGCGGGCATCGACGGCCTTCCAACGCTTGGCGGGTGCGAACGGATCGAGGGCCGCGATCTCCCGACGATTTCCGTCGCAGACGTAGAGCGTCTGTCCAGTCGCCGGGGCCGCCAGGCATTCCGCCCCCGGCATGTCGTCGATCAGCGTGACGATCCTTTGCCGGGCTTCATCCGGATCGGGTTCATCGCCACGGGCGGACGGAGTGGCCGGGTAGGCGATCGCAGGCAGAAGCAGGACCGCCTCCAGCACCCTGAGAAGTCGCCTGCTTCGTGGAGTCATGGATCAGCCGCCCGAGGCAACCGGAGGCAGCCCGTGGGCAGTCTCCCAGGCCGCGATCTCATCGAGGTGCTTCATCGAGAGGGCGATGTTGTCGAGCCCTTCCATGAGGCAGGTCCGACGGAACGCATCCACTTCGAATCCCCGCTCGAAGCCCCCGTCATCGCGGATCGTCTTCGCGTCGAGGTCGACATGCAGCCGGTAGTGACCGCCGGCCTTCGTCGCGGCGGCGTTGCGGCGGAAGAGCTCGTCGACGTCGGCTTCCGAGAGACGGATCGGCAACATCCCGTTTTGGAAGCAGTTGGAATAGAAGATGTCGGCGAAGGTCGGCGCGATCACCACCCGAAAGCCATAGTCGGCAAGCGCCCAGGGGGCATGCTCGCGGCTCGATCCGCAGCCGAAATTGCGGCGGGCCAGCAGGATGCTCGCCCCTGAGGTGGCGGGCGTGTTGAGCTCGAAGGCGGGGTCTGGTGAGCCGTCGGGCAGGAACCGCCAATCGAAGAACAGGTACTGGCCGAACCCCGTCCGCTCGATCCGTTTGAGGAACTGTTTGGGGATGATCTGATCGGTGTCGACGTTGGCCCGATCGAGCGCGGCGACGTTGCCGCTGAGCGAGACGAATGGCTGCATGAATGGCTACCCGCGATAGTTCCAGCCGCGGATGTCGACGAAGTGTCCCGTGA
>CAMDFJ010000179.1 GCA_945897435.1 Candidatus Kuenenia stuttgartensis
CCGGTTCGGCGAGCAGTTCCGCCTCCGAAAGCCAGAGGATCTCCTCGACCTCGACCGGATGGGGCACAAGCGAGTGCACCTCCGGCAGGGAGACGGTCCACCAGGCGAGGCCCGTGCCCCAGGCCGTCACGCTCCGCCAGACGCAGCGGTCTGCAGCGACCTCGGCGGCCAGTTCCTCGCGACACTCGCGGACCACCGCCTCGTGTTCCTCCTCGCCCGGTTCGATGTGGCCACCGGGAAAGCAGACCCTGCCGGGCGCCGCCACGGCACGGCCGCGCCGGATCGCCAGAAAGAGCCCCTTGCGGCGAGCGATCGCCACGACCCCCCGCTTCAGGACTTTCGGGCCCGTGGCGAGTGTTTCATAGCCGCTCATACACTACACTGTCGCATCCCGACGTTTTCCCCACCATCCCCCGTGAGTCTGCCAGTCGATGGACGCCGTTCCGCCCCCCAAGGGACCCACCGATTTCAAAACGCTGCTCGGCCGACCCCCTGGCATGCCCGTCATCATCATGGTCATCCTCGGGCTGCTGGCCCTGTTCACGATGGTGGCCCGCGAGCAGGCCGGCCTCCCCGCTCCGATCAGCTACGACGAGTTTGTCCGCCAGGTGCAGGCGGGCAACGTGTCGGCCGTCGAGATCGTGGGCAATTCCGTCCGCGGTGAATTTCGGACCGTTCCGTCGGCCGACCGCGTGCCGGGGATCGGCGAGTCGAAATCCTTTCAACTGGAGATGTCGAGCTACCTCGGTGAGGGGCTCAACAAACTCCTCCTCGACCATTCCGTGAAGACCAACGTCCGCCAGCCGAGCGACGGCACCGGCTTCCTGCTCGGCCTCTACATGCTCGTGCCGCTGCTGCTCATGGCAGGTTTCTGGATGACGCTCCGCCGGGCCCGCGATCCCCTCGGCGGGAGCGGCTTCCTCGGAAGCTTCAGCAAGAGCCCGGCCAAGCGGTACGGAGCCAACGACAAGCAGGTCACGTTCGCGGATGTCGCCGGCCTCGAGGGGGTGAAGGAGGATCTCAAGGAGATCGTCGAGTTTCTCAAGGATCCGAAGAAGTTTCAGCGACTCGGCGGCCGCGTGCCGAAGGGCGTGCTGCTGATGGGCCCGCCGGGCACGGGCAAGACGCTGCTCGCCCGGGCTGTGGCCGGCGAGGCTGGAGTGCCCTTCTTCTCGATCTCGGGCAGCGAGTTCATCCAGATGTTCGTCGGTGTCGGTGCGTCGCGGGTCCGCGATCTCTTCAAGACGGCCAAGGACGCCTCCCCTTCGATCCTGTTCATCGACGAAATCGACGCCATCGGCCGGCATCGCGGCGCCGGGCTCGGGGGTGGGCACGACGAACGGGAGCAGACCCTCAACCAGATTCTCTCGGAGATGGACGGCTTCAGCCAGTCGGAATCTGTCATCGTGCTCGCGGCCACGAACCGCCCCGACGTGCTCGATCCGGCCCTGCTGCGTCCTGGTCGGTTCGACCGCCACGTCACCGTCGACCGTCCGAACCAGAAGGCCCGCATCGCCCTGTTCAAGGTCCACACCCGCAACGTGCCGCTCGCCGCCGATGTCGACCTCGACCGGCTCGCCAGCGGTACCGTGGGCCTGACCGGTGCCGACATCCGCAACCTCGTCAACGAGGCGGCGCTCTGGGCCACGCGGCACGACAAGATCGCGGTCGACTCCTCCGACTTCGACTACGCCCGCGACAAGGTGCTGATGGGCCCGAAGCGGGAGGAAGTTCTCGTCGGCCGAGAGAAGAAGATGACCGCCTACCACGAGGCCGGCCACGCCCTCGGGGCCTGGCTGCTGCCGGGCGTCGACAAGCTGCACAAGGTCACGATCATCCCGCGTGGCAGGGCATTGGGTGTGACGCAGCTCGTGCCCGAGGAGGATCGGATGAACATCGGCGAGTCGGACCTCAACAACCGACTGGTCTTCATCCTCGCCGGCCGGGCCGCGGAAAAACTCGTCTTCGGCGAATATTCGGCCGGGGCTGAAAACGACCTCGTGCAGGCCACGCGACTGGCCCGCCGGATGGTGGCCCACTGGGGCATGAGCGAGAAGGTCGGCCCGGTGGCCTGCCACGTCACCAACGAGCATCCGTTTCTCGGCCGCGACGTCTACGAGCAGCGGGAGTTCAGCGAGCACACGGCGCAGATCATCGACGACGAGGTCCACAGGATGCTCGGCGAGGCTGCCGAGCGGGCCACGCAACTCCTCTCGGACAACCGCGACAAGCTCGACCGGCTCGCCGGCGAACTCGAAACCCGCGAAATGCTCGACGACACCGAGGTGGTCGGGGTGATCGGGCCGGCGGTGCCGCGACGAGCCGGCGACACGGCAGCCCCCGCAGACGCTCCGACACAGGCCGCCCGCGATCAGCAGCAGGGCTGATCACCGCCCCCTCGAGGAATCCGACGATGCTCTCCCACGCCGTCTATTTCCAGCTCAAGGACCGCTCGCCGGCCGCAGTCCGCTCGCTCGTCGAGGCCTGCGAGAAATACCTCAGCGGCCATCCCGGCACGGTCTCGTTTTGGGTCGGCACCTGCGCCTCCTACGACCGGCAGGTGAACGACCGCGACTTCGACGTGGCGCTCGAGATCGTGTTTGAGTCACACGCGGCCCACGACATCTACCAGACCGCCGATCGCCACGATCAGTTCATCGCCGAGCAGGCGACCGGCTGGGCGAAGGTCCGCGTCTTCGACGTCGACCTGAACGTCCGCTCGTAGGACCCGCCGCTACACCACGCGTCCGCGGGAGACGGCGATCATCCCGCCGAAGCAGGTCTCGACATCTCCGCCCGGCATCCGGACCCGCTCCTGGTAGCGGCCCCGATATCTCCAGCCACCTGGCTCGCTTTGATAGCCGAGCGGCAGCGGCGAAGGATCGATGCCACACTCGACGATCGCCGGCAGATCGACGACGACGTTTGGCGGATGGGGAAAGTTCACGTTCCAGAATTCACCCGCCGCCAGCGGCTGCGGCAGGAGGCCGTCGAGGATCGCCCCCATCCAGGCCGTTGCCCGGGCCCAGTCGATCGGCTCCTCGCGGCGGTGATAGTGCGACGCGGCCAGCGCCTTGACACCGTGCAACGCCGCCTCGCGGGCCGCCGCCACGGTGCCCGAGTGGTGGATGTCGACGCCGAGGTTGCCGCCGGCGTTGATCCCTGAGAGCAGCCAGTCGGGCGCGGCCTCGGCGAAGAGCGTGGAAAGCGCGAGCCGCACGCAATCTGCCGGCGTGCCGTCGACATGAAACCGGTCTGGGCCGACCTGCTCGATCAAAAGCGGCCTGTCTGTCGTCACGCGATGGCCGCAGCCCGAATGGGGCTCCTTCGGCGCCACCACGACCACCCTTGCCCTGTCACGGCAGGCGTTTTCAAGTGCCTCCAGGCCGGCCGCATCGATGCCGTCGTCATTGGTCAGCAGAAACTGCCGCATGCCTGCCTCATCCGTTCGGGTCCTCGCGCTCCGCGAAGGCCTGGAGAACCGCCCAGACGCCCTCGGCGGCGTCACCGGCAAGCCTGCAGACTTCCTCGGCGTCGGTCGCAGCCAGCGCGTCGGGCCGGGCGACGTTCGTGATCACCGACACCGCCGCCACCCGCATCCCGAGGCTCGCGGCCGCGACCACCTCCGGCACAGTCGACATCCCCACGGCATCGGCGCCAATCCGGCGCAGCATCCTGTATTCGGATCGGGTCTCATAGCTCGGGCCGAGAAGGTAGGCATAGGTGCCCACCCGGGCCGGCAGCGCCGCCCGCCGCAGGGCCTCGATCGCCCTCGCATTGAGGGCGGCGTCGTACCAGCCCCCCCGCCGCCGTACGGAGAATCCGCCGGCGGTGGCGGTGACCGCCGCCGACCAGTCGCGGCCGACGAAATCGAGATGATCGTCGATCACAAGCAGCTCACCACTTTGCATCTCGGGACGCAGGCCGCCGGAGGCATTGGTGACCAGCAACGTTTCCGCGCCGAGCGCCGCCAGCAGTTCCACGCCGCG
>CAMDFJ010000180.1 GCA_945897435.1 Candidatus Kuenenia stuttgartensis
ACTATCGGAGGGAAGGCAGCCCGCTAAACTCTAATATACTACGATCCGGCAATGTGACGGCTCCAGTGATCCCGCAGGGTGGCAGTCCCCGCAAGAGGGTGCAGAATGCGTCTCTATTCCGTCCTATGGCTGATCCTGATGTCAGCGGCACTGGCATTTTCCTCGGCCTGTCTGCAGCCGGCCTGCGGGGAGGTCGTCGTCATCGCCGGATCGGCTGCCGGACGGACTGAAAAAGCCCCCGGCGCTGGGCGTGTCAACGAGCCGTTTGCCGTCGCCTATGACGCCGCCGGAACACTCTATGGCGTGGAATACACGCGCGGCAACAGGCTCTTTCGGGTGACGCGGCCGGGTGAGCCCGACGCCACGGCGCGGGTGGAATTTCTGGCCGGTGTCTTTCATCAGCCCGATCCGAAGTCGCCGCTGCCGCCGCAGGAAACCACCAATCCACGCGAGGTGAAGTTTCACGGGCCGCATGACGTGGCCGTGGGGGGCGACGGCGCCGTCTACGTGGCCGATACGTTTGCCAACCGCATCTGGTCATTCGACCCGAAGCAGAACACCCTCCGCGTGGTGGCCGGCACAGGCAGGAAGGGGTTCGCCGGTGATGGTGGGCCGGCGGTTGACGCGGAGTTCAATCAGGCCTACTGCAGTTCGCTCACGCCCGACGGCGCGGCGCTCCTCGTCGCCGACATCGGCAACTCCCGTCTGCGGCGGATCGACCTCGTGGCCCGCACGGTGTCGACGATCG
The DNA here is from genome assembly GCA_945897435.1 of Candidatus Kuenenia stuttgartensis. Taxonomy (GTDB): domain Bacteria; phylum Planctomycetota; class Planctomycetia; order Pirellulales; family UBA1268; genus RGVT01. The sequence continues at coordinate 749 of CAMDFJ010000180.1, forward strand.
CCGGCAACGGCACCGCGGGCAAACCGGTCGATGGTGCCGCGCCGCTCGAAACGCCGCTGGCAGGCCCCCGGGCCGCCTGCATGGCAGCCGACGGCACGATCTACCTCGCGCTGCGGGAGGGCAATGCCCTGGTCGAGATCAAGGGCAACGCGATCCGCGTCGTCGTCAATCGCTCGGGCAAGGCGGGCTATGCCGGCGACGGCGGGCCGGCCGTCGATGCAAGACTCGCCGGCCCGAAGTATGTGACGCTCGACCGGCAGGGCCGCGTCTTGATCGCCGACACGGAAAACCACTGCATCCGCAGATATGATCCGGCAAGCGGCTCGATCGATCTGGTCGCGGGGACTCCGGCCCGCGGCGGTGCGACTGTCGGCGCCGACCTGCTCTCGACCCAGCTCATGCGGCCACACGGCTGCTGCCTCGACCCGGAGGGCCGGCTCGTGATCGCCGACAGCGACAACGACCGGATCATCGCCGGCGAGATCAACGGGCTGAAGAGCCGTTAGCGGTCTCTGGAAAAAGGGCCGCGGCCGCGGCCTGCTGGAAGTCGCGACGCACGTCGCTGCCGTCGCTGTTGGGGAAGTCCGCCCGCTGGATCAGGAGAAGGTAGGCCAGGCCACGGACCGGATCGACCCAGGCCTGCGTTCCCCAGGCGCCGCCGTGGCCGAACGTTCCCGGTGACAGCATGGCGGCCACGCCGGGATGCGGCCTCCGCAGCACGCAGGTGCCAAGGCCCCAGCCATAGTTGGCGCCGAGCCGTCCGGATGCGTCGGACTGGAAGAAGCCGGTGGGCAGTCCGCCGGTCTGCACGGTCGAAACCGCCTGCATTCCCTGTTCGCCGAGATAGCGTCGACCGTCGAGTGTGCCCCTGTTCAGCAGCATCCGGCAGAACCGCCCGTAATCCTGCGGGGTTGAATAGAGGCCGCCATTTCCCTGCGGCGGGAGCGAGTCCGTTCCGTATTCGGTCCTCGGTGGCGCCACCTCGAGCCGTCCGCTGTCGCGGTTTCTCGTGTAGCCGGTCGCCATCCTCGATCGCTGCCGCTCGGTTGGAGCGAATGTCGTGTCGGCCATGCCAAGAGGGTCGAACAGCCGCTCCTGCAGGAAGGCGTCGAATCTCAGGCCGCTCACCAGCTCGACGATCCGGCCGGCGAGGTTGATCCCCGATTGCGTGTAGGCCCACTTCTCGCCCGGCTCGTTCTTCATCGGGGCCGCCAGCCAGACCGGAACGAGGTCGGCGAGCTCGCGGGCCTTTCGCGTCGCCTCGGGTGTCGCCTCGCCCAGTCCTGACGTGTGCGTCAGGATCTGCCTGATGGTGGGCCGGGCGGCCCTGCCCGACGGGGTCTTCAGGTCGCGGAACTCCGGCAGGTATCGTTCGACGGGGTCGTCGATCCCGATCCTTCCCTCGTCGATCAGCATGGCGATCGCCACGCCGGTGACGGGCTTCGTCATCGAGGCGATCCAGAACATCGTCTCGGCGGTCATCGGACGGGCCGAGGCAATGTCGGCAAGGCCGGTGCAATCGAGATGGAGCGTCCGATCACCGTTCACGACAAGGGTCACGGCTCCGGCGATCTCGTCGGCAGCGACCAACTTCTCCATGGCGGCGGCAACGCCGGGGAGCCGCGGCTCGTCTGCCGCCAGCCTTCCGGTCGTCATCTGCAGGATCGCGGCAGCATGAATGACCGTGCTGGTCGGAAACACCTTCCCCCAAAAAGATCTCGCATTCATCGCATTTCCAAATCGTTGGTGAACCATTCGGGAACGGAGCAGAGGAATCGACTCAGGCCAGAGGGAGAGAGTATCAGGGAACCGATCGGCGACATCCGGGACAGCGACCGGTGATGGACTCATCCTCTGCGGTGTCGGCGGTCTGATGCCCATTGTTTACAATCCTTCCGGGGCCGGCGTCGCCGGGCCGTCGCCGGACGGTTGTTGCATTCCATTTCTCGGGGAGTTCGATCGTGAAACATACGCTGCGTGAATCGGATCGCGTCGGCATCTGCTGCCGGTCGGGAATCATTGCGGGCCACCTGCTGCTCGCGGCCTGGGTCGGGGCATCTTCCGTCTGGGCGCAGCAGGCAACGGAACCGAAGGTCGACTGGGACAAGGAGTATGTCCTCTCGCCGGTTTCGCGGGAGCGGTCGCCGGGCGTCGAACGGGGCACGATCGAGGAACGGGTCTGGAAGAGCAGCGGCGTCTATCCCGGCACGATCCGCCGGGTCTGGGTCTACACGCCCGCCCGAAAGCGGCTCGAATCGCTCGGCGACAAGGGGGCGGCGGTGATGGTCTTTCAGGATGGTCACACCTACGTCAACGATCGCGGTGGCTTCCGCGGACCGACCGTTCTCGACAACCTCATTCATCGAGGAAAGATGCCGCCGACGGTGGCCGTCTTCGTCGATCCGGGCCACAAGGGGGAGTCGCTGGCAGCGGACAAGGCGGGTTGGAGTCCGGCACCCTCGAACCGCAGCCTCGAATACGACACGCTTTCTCCCGACTACGCCCGATTCCTCGAGCAGGAGATCCTGCCGCTGGCCGCCGAGGCCGAGGCCATCAAGGCCGCGAAGGTTCGACTGACCACGGATCCGGACTGGCGCGGTATCTGCGGCATCTCCTCAGGCGGCATCTGCGCCTTCACGGCGGCCTGGGAGCGGCCCGACCTGTTTCGCAAGGTCGTGAGTCACGTCGGCAGTTTCACCGACATCCGCGGCGGCGACAAATACCCGAGCATCGTCCGGCGGTCGAAGCCGGCACCGAAGCCGATTCGCGTCATCCTCCAGGATGGGGAGCACGACCTCGACAATCAGTTTGGCAACTGGTGGCTCGGCAACCTGCAGATGGAGAAGGCGCTCGCCTTCGCGGGCTACGATCACAGGTTCATCGGCGGCGTCGGAGGCCACAACGACAAGCACGGGGCCAGCGTACTGCCCGAGATGCTCTCCTGGGTCTGGAGAGACTGGAAGACCGCCAGCGGTTCGGCAGCAGCGCCGAAGGAACAGTGAGACCGACGCACGAGGCGGGGCGTGATGCCCCCCGACGAATATCCCTCGATGACTGCCTCAGACCGGGAGAATCTCAGATGTTTTCAACCAGCCCGGTGCTGTCGCCGAGGCTGTCCACTTTGACGCCCATCCGCTGGAGGAGCGAGAGGTGAAGATTGGTGGCCGGAGTCCCCTTCTCAAAGCGGATGTGCCGGCCG
>CAMDFJ010000181.1 GCA_945897435.1 Candidatus Kuenenia stuttgartensis
GAGGCCGACACGAACGATTCGACTCATGGTCGCCCGATCACCTTTCGGACGCCTCGAGCCTCGCGGCCGGAACGGGAAACTGCTCGGCCAGTTCAGCCACCTGTCCCTTGGTTGTCACGATCAGCTTCTCGTCGCCGGGGCTCTTGAGCACCCCGAGGATCCAGGCGGCGATCTGCTTCATCTCGTCGGAGCCCATGCCGCGGGTGGTCAGGGCGGGCGTGCCGAGGCGGATGCCGGATGGATCCATCGGCTTCCGCTCGTCGAACGGAATCATGTTCTTGTTGCAGGTGATGCCGCAGCGGTCGAGGGTCTCCTCGGCCAGCTTTCCGCCGATGCCCAGTGGCGTGACGTCGACCAGCATCAGGTGGTTGTCGGTGCCGCCACTGACGAGCTTCACGCCCCCCTTGGCCAGTTCGGCCGCCAGCGTGCGGGCGTTTTCCACCACCTTCATGGCATACGTCCTGAACTCCGGCCTGAGGGCCTCGCCGAAGGCGATCGCCTTGCCGGCGATGACGTGCATCAACGGGCCGCCCTGCGTGCCTGGAAAGACCGACCGATCGAGTGCCTTGGCGTTTTCGGCACGGCACATCGCAATGCCGCCCCGCGGACCTCGGAGCGTCTTGTGGGTGGTGCTCGTGACGTAGTCGGCGACAGGCACGGGGTTGTCGTGGATGCCGGCCGCGACGAGGCCGGCATAGTGGGCCATGTCGACCATCAGTTTCGCGCCGACCTCGCGGGCGATTTCGGCGAAGGTGCCGTGGGGGATCTCGCGGGGATAGGCGCTGGCACCGGCCACGATCAGCTTCGGCCTGTGCTCCCGGGCCAGGCTCGCCACCTGGTCGAAGTCGAGCAGGTTGTCACCCCGGCGCACACCGTAGTGGACGAACCTGTAGAGAATGCCCGAGGCGTTGAGTTTCATGCCGTGGGTGAGATGGCCGCCGTGGGCGAGGTCGAAGGCGAGGACTGTGTCGCCCGGCTGGATCGCCATCAGATAGACCGCCGAGTTGGCCTGGCTGCCGGAGTGGGGCTGGACGTTCGCGTGCTCGGCACCGAACAGGGCCTTGAGCCGGTCACGGGCCAGGTCCTCGACCTTGTCGACGAACTCGCAGCCACCGTAGTAGCGGTGGCCGGGGTAGCCCTCGGCGTACTTATTGGTGAGCACGCCGCCCACGGCCTGCATCACGGCGGGGCTGGTGAAGTTTTCGCTGGCGATCATCTCCAGGCCCTCGGCCTGACGGGTCTGCTCGGCGGCGATCGCCGACCAGACATCAGAGTCTTCGAGTTCGATGAAGTTCGGGACCGCGGACTGGGCTGCCGAGTTGGCTGCGATGCTCACGGGAATCCTCCTGATCCGGCGGGGAACGGTGCGACCTTAGAATTATGGCCTCCACGCGCGGCTCGTCAACGAAACAGCGTTTCGGCCCGTCACTCGATCCGAAGCGGCTCCGGCATGAAGGTGACGATCGGGATCAGCAGGGAGACGAGGCCGAGGACGGTGCGGGCGAGGCCCAGGGGAGGGCCATTCTCCCGAATCGGCGGATGATCGGTGCCCATCAGGGTCACGATCACCACCATCGCGATCCAATTGAACCTTCCGAGCACCACGATCGCCGCGATCGAGGCCAGCAGGATGCCGCGGGCGATCCAGTGTGCCCGCCTGCCGAACACCGCATAGCTCACATGGCCGCCGTCGAGCTGGCCGATCGGGATCATGTTGAGGCCGGTGACGAGCAGGCCGACCCAGCCGGCCATGAACAGGGCGTTGGGCTCGATGTTCGACCCGACAGGGATGTCCGGCCGCAGCAGCCCGAGCATCCAGCGGGCGATCGGCGGCATCGCGAACGGGCTGGTCGACGAGGCCGTGCCCTGAAGCATGCCGAGCGCGAGCACCGGCAGGCAGATCACGAGGCCCGCGATCGGTCCGGCGATGGCGATGTCGAACAGCTGGCGGCGATTGGCCCGCGCCCCTTCCATGCCGATCACGGCGCCGAGCGTGCCGGTCAGCAGCACCGGCACGGGGATGAAGAAAGGGAGCGTGGCCGGGATCGCATGCACCCTGGCCGCGATGAAGTGACCGGCCTCGTGGGCCATCAGCACAGCCATCACCGCAAGCATGTAGACGGCCCCGCGCTGCCAGTGGACCGGAAGCTGTTCGGCGATCCGGTCGTCGAGCCCGAGCACCGCCGGCTCCCAACCGGCAACGCCGGCGGCGAATGTCGTCGCTGCGGTGGCGACGAGGAGCAGGAACTGGAGCCGCAGGCTGCGGCGACTGACGGGAGCCGGAAGATCGGACGCGAAACGAGGCAGGACTGGCTCCATGACAGGCCGAGAATACAGGTTTTGACCGCCGGCTGGTAAACTGCCGGTCTTGCTTCCATGCGGCCCCCTTCCAAGCGGCCATCGCCCAGGAGTTGCCAGATGCCCCCGATTCAGATTCAAAGCTCGGTTCTCGGAACGCTCGCCTGGCTGGCCGTGGCCATCTCGGTCACCACGGGCGGCGGCAGGGCAGTCGCGGCCGACCGGACGGTGCTGCTGACGGTCGCCTGCGACAGCTACGCCGATCTCAAGAAACAGCTTGGCTGGCTCGGCGCCCAGATCGACAACCCTGGCCTCGCAGCCATGCTCGAGTCGGTGCTGCTCATGGCAACGCAGGGCCGCGGCCTCGGCGGGCTCGACATCAGGCGGCCGCTGGGGGCCGTGGTCACGAGCGATGGGACCGATCTGGCCGTCCACGGGTTCGTGCCTGTGAAGGACGTCGACGCCCTGCTCGGCTCTCTTCAGGCGGTGATCGGCCCGGTCGAGGCCCCCAAGGACGGCGTCCGTCGGGTGACGCTGCCAAGCGGCGTCGACCTCGCGATCCGCGAACGGGATGGCTGGGCCCTGATCGCGCCGTTCGGATTGGAGACTGAGGCGGTCGACGCCTCCCCGCTGCTGGCCGCGATCGCCAACGATTACACGCTCGCCATCGAAGGACACCCCAGCCGGATGTCGGACGCGATTCGCAGGCGGCTGCTGGAGGCGGTCGACCAGGCGGCTGCGGCATCGGCCGCCCAGGGACAACGAATGGATTCGGCTCCGATCAAGGCGGCCATCGAAAGCCTGCGACAGACGGAGTCGCTCTCGCTCGGTCTGGCGATCGACCCAGAAGCTGGCAACGTGTTTCTGGAAAACCGTTCGCTGGCGGTACCAGGCTCGGCGTCTGCCGCTATTCTCGCGGCGGCCGGCACGGGGACCCTCACGGTTGCCACACCGGCGGCGGTCGATTCCGCCGCCCCGGCGATCCGCGGCTATCTGGCCCAGTCGGTCTCCGAGGAGGACCGCCGGCAGTTCATGGAGACGCTCGATCAGACGCTCCCCACGAACGCCGATGACCCGATCACGAGGACGATCGCCAGTCTGCTCCGTAGCATTCTCTCCGCAAGCCTCGCCAGCGGCGGCATCGACGCCGCGATTGCCGTCGATACGACCGCTGCCAACGCCGACAAGCCGCTGCCTGCGGTGATCGCCGGAATGCGGGTGAAAAATGGTGTCGGTCTCGAGCAACAGGTCAAGCAGGCGTTTGGACCGGGCGGCGCCGCATCCAAGGGAGTCAGCTGTCAGTTCGACGCCGGCAAGGCTGGGGCGGCCAACCTCCATCGGATCGGTGTCGATCTCAAGGGCACCCCGGCCGTCGATCTGCTCGGTGACTCGCTCGATCTCACGCTGGCCGTCAGCGACAACTACGCCTTCCTGCTCTCGGGCGATGGCGTGCCGCAGCGGGTCGAGGCGGCCCTCGCGGCCAGCGGCAGGCCAGACCCGACGGCCAAGCCGATTGCAAGCCTCGAGGCCGCCACGACGGGAGTCCTCGACTACGCCGCGAAAATGGGGGCGGGACCGCAGGTCGCGGCAGCGGCAGAGCGGGCGGCCGCCGCCGATTCGGCGGTCCTGAAACTCTTCATCCG
>CAMDFJ010000182.1 GCA_945897435.1 Candidatus Kuenenia stuttgartensis
GAGAGCGTGATCGCCGTCTGTTCGACGAGCGACGTCACGAGGCCCGTTTCGTCGCGGGAGAGCGGCCGCGGTGGGTAGAGGACGGAGACAGTCTCGTGAGCGCCGCGGGCACAATGATGTACCCGTCGCAGTCGCGAACGGTCAGCAGCAGCCCGTGTCACCCACCTTACACTTCTCCGGCGCGAGACAGGCTGTGTGCTTCGTGCCGAGATAAAACAGCAATCCGGACGGCGTACCTTCCATGCCACCGATGGGGTACTGGGAAATCACACCCTCCTCATACTCCACCTCCACCGGCAATTCGTCTGACAGGAGCATCGGGAAGGCGATTCGCATGATCGACGCCAGTTTCGTGGTCTCCAGCCGGTGGTCGATGTCATTCGCCACCCAGACCTGCAGTACGCAAGCCTTCGAGGATCGGACCGTGCCGCCGCAGTCGATGAAGTCTTTCTGGACCTTGCCGACCTCGGTGATGTGGTAGTGGGCAGGCACGAAGGACTTGTCTGGCAGCATCCAGTGCATTTTCGTGTCGGGGTTGCTGTCGAGCGCCTGGCGGAACTCTTTCACGGTCATCGGCAGGTCCTCAAGGTGTGGCTTCAAGGATGGCGAGAAGGTCTTTCACCTTCCGCTCGATCAGGTCGCGAACGCCCCTGAACTCCTCGGGAGTCATGTCTCGTGGGTCTGGAATCTTCCAGTCCACTCTTTGGCCGGCCAGTACCAGCGGGCATTCGTCGCCGCACCCCATGGTCACCGCCACGTCGATATTCCGTCCATTGAAATCATCGAGCCCCTTCGATCTGTGCTCAGCCAGGTCATAGCCCAGTTCTTTCATGGCCACCACCGCCTTCGGGTTCACCATTCCAGAAGGCCTCGATCCGGCGCTTGCGGCTTCCACTCGGCCGGCACCGTGCATGCGGGCAAACGCCTCTGCCATCTGGCTGCGATTGGAGTTCTCGACACATACGAACAGGACCGTCTTCATCTGCAGGCTCCCTCGGAAGTCTGGCCACAACAACCGGGGGCCTGAATGCAGCGGCAGATTGCGACGCCGGCAACGGCACCCATGATCGGAGCCAGGAGATAGATCCAGAGGTTTCCAAGCTGCATCGACACGAGGGCCGGAGCCAAAGACCTGGCAGGGTTCATCGACGCCCCGCTCACCGGGCCGGCAAACATCGCCTCGAGTGCGATCACGGATCCAATTGCCACTCCAGCGAGCAATCCCTTCTCTTTCGAACCGGCTGAGACGCTCAGAATCACGAACATCAGGATCAGCGTCAGCAGGAATTCCATGACAAAGGACTGCGCTGCTTCGCCTGCCGGATTCGTGACCCCCAGTGTGCTGCTTGCCGGAAACATCAGCCGCAGCGTGATGCTCGCGAGGATGGCGCCGGCGCACTGGCTGATCAGATATGGGGCGACCAACTGCCCCGAAAAACGGCGGGCAGCATAGAAGCCCAGCGTGACGGCAGGATTCAGGTGGCAACCCGACACGTCACCGATCGCATAGATCATCGCGAGAACGATCAGCCCGAAGGTAAACGCAACGCCTGCGTGCGTAATCGCCCCGCCGCTCGTCTCGTTGATGACGATGGCTCCAGTGCCGGCGAACACCAATGCAAAGGTTCCAAACGCCTCTGCTGCCATCTTTCTCGCGTCGCACTTCATCATTTTGAACCAGCGGTACCTTCCAGGTCTCGGCAGTCTACCGCTCGTCCATGGTGAACGAAATGCAGCCTCAAGAGCGGCCCTTTCCCGCAGGGACACTCTCAGCCACTGCCAGACTGAAGCAGGAGTATGACCGGCGAAATGAAGTCAGGGATCGAGCGGGGTGGCTCGGGACGACGACCGGTTTTGAAACGACTCGGCAGCGGGATCGTCGTCCGGAATCCGAACGGCAACCATCAGCACCTCTTCGCCCCCGACGATCGTCGTCAGATGCCCCTTGCCCCATGTGTCCTCAAGCAGGCAGATGGTCCCTGCCCTGAGGTCGCAGTGGCCACCATCGCTTGCCTGAACAGTGGCTCGTCCGGCCATCAAGAACATCCATTGTCGATAGGGCGTGCAGTGCCAGCCACCGACCCAGTCCGCAGCGAATCTCAGAAGTTTCCAGCCAGCAGCCCGACTGGCGGCGGAAACATCGAGCGGCGGTGCGGGGGGTGCGAACAGTTCTGAATGGACCGGAATGGTCGCAGTTTCTATGTGCGACTCACCTGAATCGTCCGAAAACACGCGGATGCATTCCAAAGGTGGTCGCATATCGAATAGGTATCGCACATTCGCACCAGAGCCGTCTTTGCGAATGCCCCTCTCCCGCAAATGCCAGAAGAACAAGACTCACGGTAGCATCTTGCGATCTGGGAACCGATACACAACCCATTTTTCGATCACCATGCACACACCCCCCCTGGCAGGGTCCGCAGCCGACGTCGTCGCCCGAATTTCGAGCGGCATGAACGTCTTTGTGCACGGCGCGGCGGCCACGCCCACGCCGCTGCTCGACGCCCTCGCCCAGAGGACCGATCTCCGGGACGTTCGTCTCTGGCACCTGCATCTCGAGGGCCCGGTCGGATTCGCTTCGGCCGAGCATGCCGGGCGGTTTCGATCGGTGTCGCTGTTCACCGGCGCAGGCCTGCGGGAGCCGGTGGCCGAGGGGCGGGCCGACTTCGTGCCGATCTTCCTCTCCGACATCCCGGCGCTCTTCAGGGATGGCCATGTCCGCCTCGATGCCGCGATCGTGCAGCTCTCGCCTCCCGATCGCCACGGGCTCTGCTCGCTGGGGACGTCGATCGATGCCGCCCGGGCGGCGGTCGATGCCGCACCGCTGGTGCTCGCCGAGATCAACCGGCGCATGCCCCGCACCCACGGCCACTCTGCCGTGCCGCTCTCGGCCGTCAACGCCTGCTGCCACACCGACCGGCCGCTCCACGAGCACCCGGCTGCCGAGATATCACCCGTCGACGAGGCGATCGGCGAGCACGTGGCGGGGCTCGTCGAGGATGGGGCCTGCCTGCAGCTCGGCATCGGCGGCATTCCCGATGCCGTCCTGCGGAGGCTCGGCGATCACCACGATCTCGGCATCCACACCGAGATGTTCTCCGACAATCTGCTGCCGCTGGTGGAGGCGGGGGTGATCACCAACCGCCTCAAGGCGATCCATCCCGGCCGGATCGTGACCAGCTTCGTGACCGGATCAAAGCGGCTCTTCGACTTCGTCGACGACAACCCGCTGGTCGAGTTTCACCCCTGCGACCGCACCAACGACACGCTCGCAATCCGCAAGATCGACCGGATGACGGCGATCAACTCGGCGATCCAGATCGATCTCACCGGCCAGGTCTGTGCCGATTCGATCGGCCATCGGATCCACTCTGGCATCGGCGGCCAGATGGACTTCATGCGGGGTGCCGCGATGAGCCGCGGCGGCAGGCCGATCATCGCCCTGCGGAGCACCGCGAAGCAGGGCACGATCTCGCGGATCGTCCCCGAACTCGACGCCGGGGCCGGCGTCGTCACCACCCGCGGCCACGTCCACTGGGTCGTCACCGAACACGGTGCGGTCAACCTCCACGGCAAGACCCTCGCCGAACGCGGTAGACTGCTGGCCTCGATCGCCCATCCCGATTTCCGCCGGGGCCTCGAAGAACGGCTCCGCGGCCTGAAGCGGTTCGTCTGACGCCGGTCCGCGTTCCAGGTTGATTCAAAGCTCTCATGCGTTATCTCACCGACAGCCTGCTGCTGTTTCTCGCCGGCGGCCTCGGCACGCTGCTGCGGGCCGGCTGCAACACGCTCCTCATCCGGCTCCTGGGGCATGGCTTCCCCTGGGGCACGCTGGCCGTGAACCTGGTCGGA
>CAMDFJ010000183.1 GCA_945897435.1 Candidatus Kuenenia stuttgartensis
GATCGTGGCTGCTGCCGGCAGGCTGCAGCCAGCAGATCAGGCCCCTGATGGGTTCTTCTCCAAGCGGGCTGAGCATATGGCCCGATTCGAGCGGCAGTTTCTCAGCGACCTCCTCAGCCGGCACGAGGGGGATGTCTCGGCAGCGGCCCGTGAGGCCCGAATCCCCCGCGGAACGCTCTACAGGCTGATGAAAAGCCACTCGATCGAGGCCGCCGGTTTCCGCCACTGATGACTGGCCATCACCGAAAAGTCGGCACGATGCCGAGATTTTCCCTGAAGCCTGCCGCCTACCGTTCCCAGGTCTTGCCCTGCTTGTAGCGTTCTGAACGTTCAATCAGTTCGGGGTTCTTGGTGGTGGCGATCACCCGGTCGAGCGCCTTCATGAATTCGTCCTTGTTGTCGTCTCGCAGTTTCCGATGGTGGGCGAGTTCCACGATGCTCCTGCAGGCGGATTCCGCGAGATTCGGCTCGTCCAGATAGGGGACGACGAAGCGAAAGGTCTCGACGGTGCGAATCGCGTTGGCCCGCTCCAGCACCCTGCCCCGGTCCTTGTCGTTCGTGCAGAGTTCCATCGTCTTCTTGAGCAGGTCGAGTTTTTCGTTGTCTTTGAGCTTGTTGTCGGGGAGCGGGGCGATACGGATCAATCCGCCGAGCAGGAGGTCGCGTTCCGACGGATCTTTTGCCGAACCGACGAGGTCGATGAGTCGCTTCGAAACCGTGGCATCAGGCCACTTGACCAGCGTCTTGAGACCAAGCTGCCGCTTGACGGCATCGGCATCGGCGACGAGTCCATCGATGATCTCGAGTGCCCCGCTGCCGCCGATCTTGGCCAGCGGCGAGAGCAGAGGCTCGCGATCAGTCGCATTGGCAGCCTTGAAAATCTCCATGAATCGTGCGGCCGATTGATCCCTGCCATCGTTCTTCGTGCAGACCATGACTATCGCCTTCTCGGCCTCTTCCCGCTCCTTGCCTTCGGCCTTGAGGAACCCGAGCACCATGCCCGGAATCTGATCGGCTCCACCGAGTTTCCCCAGCGACCGCATGGCCGCAGCCCGGACCGTGGCCTGTGAATCGACGGCCGCCGCGACGAAATCAGAAAGCAGGCCCCGTTCTCGGCGATCGGCCAGCACCTCGAGGAGCACCGCACGGGTCTCGGGCTCAGCCGACTTGGAGGCAGCGGCAATCGCAGCGACGGCATCCGCGCCACCGATCACCGTCAACGCTCTGCGGGCAGCCGTCTTCTCGGGTTCGGCTGCGACGAGGGCCTGGGAGAGTGCAGCCACCTCGGCTCTTCCACCGATCGTTCCAAATGCCCGCATGCAGGCGGCCCGAACGGAAGCGTCCTTCGATGAACCGCAAAGGGCGTTCAGAGCAGGCAGCGCCGCCGCGTCCGCCCGGTCACCCAGTGCGGCGGCAAGCTGGGCCTGAGCGGCGGGTGGGAGCGTGGGCAGAAGTGCCACGAGGCGATCGGTGGCCGCCTTCCCCTTGATCCCATACCGCACCCGCTCGAGGCCGATCGCCCGTTCGCCCACATCCTCGGCCGCCAGTAGCGATTCGACCATGGCAACGGCCTCGTCGGCTGCTCTGCCCACGCCACAGAAACCGGCCGATGTCACCGCGAGGAGCAGGGCAAGGCAGGATGAACGCGTCGTCAGGAAAGAACTCATGTTCCGATTCACTCCGAGGGGAATGTGCGAATGAAGCTGGGCTGGTCGTCAGACGGAGGCAGAGGTGTCGAGGCATGCGAGGATGCCACGCCTGGCGGCCCGTTCGATCGACGTCGATTTCGGCTTGCCGGCCGCTCCGGCGGCCAGACTCTTGTACGCCGCAAGCGCCGCCGCCCGGTCACCCTTGGCGAGCAGTCGCTCCGCATGACCGAGCCTGGCGTCCACCACGGCCGCCGCCAGCAGATCACCGCTGAAGGCATCGACACCGACCAGCGCCTCGATCGCCTCTGGCGTTTGAATTCGGCCCAACGCCCGGGCAGCGGCCACGGCGACCGGCCCGCCGCCGGCAAGGAGGGGGGCCAACAGGGGAACGCTCGTGGCGTCGGCCCGGGCCGCGAGCGACGAGATCATCCCAATCTTGAGGTCGCCATCGACCTGACCAAGAGCCGTTCGCAGTGCCGCTGCCGCCTCCGGTGCGGCCAGCTTTTCAAGGGCGATCCGGGCGATGTGCGACAATTTTGGATCGCCCAGGAGTGCCGCCAGCGAAGGCACCGACGCCGCCCCGCCGATCAGGGCGAGTTTTCGGCAGGCATACTCCTTGCAGGCCAGCGAAACATCCTTGCCGAGCAGGGCGGCCAGTCGCCCCTCGATGTCCGCACGGGCCGCCGGATCGCCGTGGGTTGAGATCACGGCCTCGTCGATCGGCTTGAAGGCGGTGGCATCGCCACCCCAGTCAAATGCTTTCAGGGCGGCGAACGGGGCGTCCAGAGATGTTGCATCGTATGGCATGTTGGATCCCGAGTGGATGAAAGATCGCCTTGGCGTTTGAGAGACAGAATTGAGATTGAGCGATGGGACGACGACGACCCGGCCCTACAGAATCCAGGGTTCCCGGCGTGATCGGTCGAGCATGCGATTTGCCTCGGCGTCGCCGCCGTCAGCGGCCGAACCGATGAATCGCTGTGCTGCGCGATCCCATTCGAGCGACCGCTGCAGCCGCTGCGATATCAGGAGCAGGTGGAGGGAAACCATCGTGTTGACGCCACGCTCAATGTCGCGGAAGGGGCGTTCGCGGGTCTTGACGCACTCGATGAAGTCTCCGTAGATACCGCCGGAACCGGAGTATTGGGGCACCGGTTTGGGCGGCTGTCGAACCCCATCGCCGACGATCTGGATTCCCCGCTCAGCATGGGAAATCGTGGGCTTCGGCTGCAGACGTTCCGGCCGGTTGGCGTGGACTTCAGTTCCGTTGGGAAAGGCCAGCGTTACCCAGGCGGCCTCCTTGCCGTCGGCGGAGGCGGGGTGGTAGGTCGCCCTTGTCGGCTGCAGATCGAGCATGTCGGCCGCGAAGATGAGTCCGCCAAAATTATGGGCGCCCCAGTCTGTCAGACTCCCGCCGGAGTAATCCGTGTACGACCGCCAACTGTTGCCGTTGGCTCCGTAGTTGCCGTCGATGCGGCCGGCGTTGTACGGCTCCCAGGGGGCGGGGCCGAGCCAGAGATCCCAGTCGACGTCGGGAGGGGTCGCCTCGGCCGCCAGATAGCAGGCCATCGATGGCGGTCCGACTTTGAGATCGATCGACGTGATCCTGCCGATTTCGCCCGCCCAGCATGGATCGACGATACTCCGATAATCCTCCAGCACCCGCTGGCTGCCACCGGAAAGAACCCGGTTGTAGCGGCGGGCCGCCGCGATCATCAGCGGGCCTTCGCGGAGCGTGAGGGTCTCCGGCTTCTGGAGATAGATGTCCTTTCCCGCCTGGCATGCGGCGATCGACATGATGGCATGCCAGTGGTCCGGCGTGGCGATGTGGACGGCATCGATGTCGGGCCTCGCGAGCAGATCGCGGAAGTCGAGGTAGGTCTTGCAGTCCGAGTTGCCGTACTTCTTGTCGACCCGGTCCTTGGCCTCGTCCCGCCACTTGGCCCGAACATCTGAGAGGGCGACATACTGCACGTCTGCCCGGCCGAGAAACGCCTTCTGATCGCTCGAACCCTGGTTTCCAATTCCGATGCCACCCATCACGATTCGATCACTGGCCGGGGGAGTCGTCGCATTTCCCAACGCGGTGGACGTAATCACATAGGGCGCCGCAATCGCGGCCCCGGCGGCCATTCCAGCAGAACCGAGAAATGCCCTGCGGGTCTGTCGGACGTCTCCATC
>CAMDFJ010000184.1 GCA_945897435.1 Candidatus Kuenenia stuttgartensis
GGCCTCGTGCAGTCGTCCTGCACGCCATCCCGCGAGCGGAATGTCGCCCAGGCCCTGGCAGGCATCGCCGAGGCGGCCGACGGCGGCGCCGACGTCGTCTGCCTGCAGGAACTCTTCGCCGGCGAGTATCCCTGCCAGGCGGAGGATCACGACCGGTTTCGCGATGCCGAGATCGTGCCCGGCCCGCTCACCGAAACGCTGGCCGAGGCGGCCAGGCGGCATGGGGTGGTCCTCGTGGGGAGCGTCTTCGAGCGGCGGACGCCGGGCCTGTTTCACAACACGGCGGTGATCTTCGATCGCGACGGCTCGACGGCCGGCGTCTATCGCAAGATGCACATCCCCGACGACCCGCATTACTACGAAAAGTTTTATTTTGCTCCGGGCGACACGGGCTTCATGTCGGTGAAGACGTCCGGGCTGAATGTCGGCCCGCTCGTCTGCTGGGACCAGTGGTATCCGGAGGCCGCCAGGCTGACCGCGATGGCGGGTGCCGAGGTGCTCTTCTATCCGACGGCGATCGGCTGGCTCGATGGCGAGGAGAAGCTCCATCAGGAGCAGTATGAATCCTGGGACACGATGCTGCGGAGCCACGCGATCGCCAACGGCCTGTTCGTGGTCGCGGTCAACCGAACCGGCCGCGAGGGGCCGCTCCGCTTCTGGGGCGCGAGCGTGGTCTATGCTCCCAACGGCGAGCGGATCGTCCGGGCGGGCCACGACACGGCCGAGACGGTCATCGTCGAATGCGATCTCGAGAGGATCGAATGGTCGCGGACCCGCTGGCCCTTCTTTCGAGACCGGCGGATCGACGCCTACGGCGATCTGATCGAACGCTGGGGCCGTTCATGAGCGGTGCTGAGTCGATGGACTGCAGGCTGGCCGCGGAATGGGAGCCGCATGCTGCCACCTGGCTGGCCTGGCCCCATCGGAGAGCCACCTGGCTTGGCGACTTCTCCCTGATCCCGCCCGTCTTCGCCCGACTGGCCCGGCTGATCGCCCGGTTCGAGCCCGTCAAGCTGATCGCCTCGGCCGCCGCGCTCGACGAGGCCCGTCGTCATCTCGGCGGCATCGCGGGCGTTGAACTGATCGACATCCCGACCAGCGACGCCTGGATTCGCGACACAGGGCCGGTCTTCCTCGCGTCCAGAAACGGCGCCGCAACGGCCGCCGTCTGCTGGACCTGGAATGCCTGGGGGGGGAAGTATCCGCCCTGGGACGACGATGCGGCGATTGCCCGGGCGATCTGTCGCCGGCTCGGGATGCGGGTCATCGAGGGGGGGCTCGTGGTCGAAGGAGGCGCCCTCGAAACCGACGGCGACGGAACGCTCCTGGTCAACCAGCGTTGCCTCGTCGATCCGGCCCGCAATCCGGGTGCGTCGCGGCAGCACGTCGACGAACTGCTCCGCGAGCGGCTGGGCATCGACCGGGTGCTCTGGGTCGGGGGTGAACTGGTGGGCGACGACACCGACGGCCACATCGACCAGCTGGCCCGGTTCGTGGCACCGGGCCGGGTGCTCGCGGCACGGCAGTCCGATACGGGCGATCCAAACCATGCCTCGCTGGAGGCCAATCTCAAACTGCTGCGATCGCTCGAGGATGCGAAGGGGAGACGGCTGGAGGTGATCCCGATCGAGATCCCGCCGCGGTTCTGCTTCGAGGGCGTGCAACTGCCGGCAAGCCATATGAACTATTACGTGGCCAACGGCGTCGTCGTCGTGCCGGTGTTCGGCGGCCCGACCGACGAGCCGGCGCTGCGGACATTGGAGGCCTGTTTCCCGGACCGCTCGATCGAGCCGTTCGACGCGACCGAACTCGTCCGCGGCCGGGGCGGGGTTCACTGCGTCACCCGAGACCAGCCGTGCTGATTCGCCTTGCGGCGTGGGAATTCCGGCCTCCGGTTCGCAGTCTCCAATCGTTGTTTGCCCGGGAGGATCCTCCAGACGGGCTTTTGGGCTTGCCTCGGCGGCAGCTCGTTCGTCACCATCCCGGACGGATCCGCTTCATTCTCCGGCCGGAAAGGGACTTGAACTATGGAACAGATGGCATCCATCGCCCAGGGGTTCGTCTCGCTGCTGGCCAGACTGCTGCTGGCGGCCATCTTTCTCGCCAGCGCCATCGGCAACAAGATCCCCCAGTTTCAGGCGACAGCCGACTACATGGCTTCGGAGGGCGTGCCCAATCCGAAACTCGCCCTCTTCGGGGCGATCGGCCTGCTCCTGCTCGGCGGCATCTCGCTGCTCGCCGGCGCATGGACGCGGATCGGCGCATTTTTCCTGCTCGTGTTCATCGTGGCGGCGACCTACTACTTTCATGATTTTTGGAAGTTCGCCGATCCGACGCAGCGGCAGCTGCAGACGATCCAGTTCATGAAAAACCTCGCCATCTCCGGCGGCCTGCTTTCGCTGATCGCGTTCGGCGGTGGTCCGTGGAGCGTCGATGGCTGGATCACGAAGCGTCGCGAAGAGGTCGAGACGGGTGCCCCGGCTGCGAAGCCGCGGATGACTGCCAAGGCGGCATAGCGTGCGTCGAGCCACCGACATGCCCGCTGCGGTGCTCCTGACGCTGCTGCCAGCATTGCTCGCGTTCGCGGGAGAGGCAGCCCGGGACAATGCTGCAGCATCACCAGCCGGAGCAGTACAGATGCGTGAGCCCGAGGTCTCGGAGTTCGGCAGACTTCCCGACGGCCGCGCGGTCGAGCGCTATCTGCTCGAGGTTCCGGGCGGCTGGCGGGCGACGCTCATCGACTATGGCGCGATCCTGACCTCCTTCCGCGTGCCATCCGACGAGGGGGGCACCGATGTTGTCCTCGGCTTCGACGGGCTCGACGGCTACGTCGCCAAGCATCCCTACTTCGGGGCGATCTGTGGCCGCTGCTCGAACCGGATTGCCGAGGGGGCATTCAGCCTCGACGGTCGCCGAATCAGGCTCGCGAAGAACGACCAGGAACGGCATCACCTTCACGGCGGCATCGTGGGCTTCGACAAGAAACTCTGGAAGGCGACGCCGGGCCTGTCGGAGAAGGGGCCTTTCGTCGAGTTTGAGACCGAATCGGCCGCCGGCGAGGAGGGCTATCCGGGTCGACTCGTCGCCACGGTCAGATACACGCTCACGCCGGACGGTGAGCTCTGGGTCGAGATGACGGCCACGACCGACGCGCCCACGATCGTCAATCTCGTCCACCACAGCTACTGGAACCTCGCCGGTCATGCCTCGGGCACGGTCGAGGGACACGAACTCACCGTCTTCGCCGACCGCTATCTGCCCGTCGATGAGGGAAGCATTCCCAAGGGCGAATTCCGGGCAGTCGAGGGAACAGCGTTCGACTTCCGCCCGGAGCGGCCGCGGCCGGCACGACTCGCCGACGTGGTCCGCGATCTGCCTGCACACCCCTCGGGCCGACCGGCGGCCGGGGTCGACCACAACTTCATCCTGCGGGACTGGCAGGCCGATGGATCGCTTCGAGCCGCCGCCCTGCTCAGCGATCCCGCCAGTGGCAGGAGCCTCGAGATCCTCACCGACCAGCCGGGAGTTCAGGTGTATACCGGCAACTATCTCGACGGTGCGCTCGAGGGCAAGGAAGGCCAGCGGTATCAGAGGCATGCTGGCATCTGCCTCGAGACCCAGGCCTTTCCCGACAGCGTCAATCATCAGGGAGAAG
>CAMDFJ010000185.1 GCA_945897435.1 Candidatus Kuenenia stuttgartensis
CGAATCGCCCGGTAAGGAACGTAGTGGGCCACCGCCATGCCGATCGCCGATTCCACCTGCTCCGCCGTGCCGCCGACCGCCGCGGCATAGGCAGCCGCACAGGCCACGGTGCCATGGTGAACGTGGTCGATCGCATACTTTCGCAGCGCAAACACCTCCGCCAGCCGGCCCCGAATCTCGTCGATCAAGAGCATCAGCCGGAGCGTGGCATCGCCGTCGAGTCCGGCCTCGCGGGCGGCGGCGACCGCAACGGGATAGTAGTCGTTGTGGCCGAACTCCCCGGCGATCCGGCCACGGGCGGCGTCGTGGCCGAAGTTCGTACCGTTGGAATCCCACTCCCGCACCGCCGACGCGTTGGCCGCCACGGCCCTTTCGACGAGGCAGGGCCGTGACGATCCGAAACAGATGCCGCCCCGGGTGCCGTCGGCCGGACGCGTCGCCAACGCCTCACGCCGCAAGACCGCGGGCGCGTTGGCCCCAAGGGCGATCGCCGATACGCCGCAGCCGACGCTGTCGAGGTGGAACCGCTCCAGCAGGTCGAGCGTGCCGCGGCCCACGGGCCGGGGCGATCGCAGGAAGTCGATGCAGTATCTGGCCAGCCCGAGGGCCTGGTTCGAGTTTCTCGGGAGCAGCGTTCGTTCGGCCGAGGACTCGGTCGTCGAACTGGCATCTGGCATGTGGCTGTCTTGCATCGCGGCAGGATACACTGCCCGGATGCAACCGTCGCAGATAGGACCCTACCGGATCGTCTCGCGTCTCGGCCGGGGAGGCATGGGGGCCGTCTACGAAGCGGAGGACCAGGTTTCCGGTCAGGCGGTTGCGCTGAAACTGCTCGCCGCACATCTGGCCGACGATCCAGGGCTGCGGAAGCGTTTCAACGCCGAGATCGAGACGCTCAAGAGCCTCCGCCACCCCGGCATCGTGCATCTGATCGCGTTCGGCGAGGATGACGGCCAGCCCTACTTCGCGATGCAGCTCGTCCGCGGCCGAAGCCTGGAGCAGATACTCCGCTCGGGCCATCGGTTCAGCTGGCAGGAGACTGTCGCGACGGCGTTGACCGTCACGCGGGCCCTCAAGGTGGCCCACGATCATGGCGTGATCCATCGGGATCTCAAGCCGGCAAATCTGCTGATTCCCAGATCACCGGCCGATCCGGCCGATTCCAGGGTTGAGCCAGCCGACAGCGAGATCGGCAATCCCGCCGACATCAGGCTCGCCGACTTCGGGATCGCGAAACTGTTCGGCGGCGGCTCCCACACCGCCCACGGCAACATCGTCGGAACGGCCGAGTACATGGCACCGGAGCAGGCCGCCGGCAAGCCCGTTGACCACCGGGTCGATCTCTATGCCCTCGGTCTCGTGATGTACGCGATGCTCACCGGCCGGCCCCCTTTCATCGGCAGGCAGGTGACGGAAATCATCGAACGGCAGCGGCACGAAACGGCGGCCAGGGTGTCGACGATCGTGCCGGAAGTGCCTGCGGAACTCGACTCGCTCATCGACCGGCTCCTCGCCAAGGACCCCGCCCAGCGGCCGGCCAACGCGCTGGCGCTCGGCAGGCTGCTTTCGGCGATCGACCTCGACCGACCAAAGGCGGAGGCGGCGGCCGCGAAGCCGCCTGCCCCAGCCGATATCGCCCATGAGCCGACGCGGCACGACCGCGGCCTTCAGACGGTCGCAGCCACCGCGGCGACCACGGATCAGCCCCGGCCCGATGCCGTTGATCTGATGGCCCCGACCCAGGCCCAGACACCGGCCGGCACCGTCGCCCTGACGGAGGCCTGCAGTGGACCGTCCGCCGCCGAGCGGGCAGCTCGGCCCGGTTCGGGACGAGCTGCCGCCGACACCGCCACGTCGGCGGTCACGCTCGTCGACCATGCCAAACGCAACCGGTTCACGACCGTCGAGGAACTCGAGGCCACCGCGAAGCAGACCGCGGCCCGCCACGCCGCCATGCAGCGTCGCTGGCAGGCCGTCGCAGCGGCGGTCACAGTTGCCGCCCTGGCCGGCGCGGGCTGGCTGATCTTCGCGCGTGAGACGGCCGATCAGCTCTACGACCGGATCAAGGTGGTCGAGGCCGCGGCCTCGGCTGGCGGTGACCTGCGGGACGTCAGGCCGCTGGTCGGCAGGTTTCTGGCCTCCCATGCAGATGACCCTCGGGCCGACGAAATCCGCGACATCGATCGCAGGCTCGATCTCGACGCGCTCGAGAAACGGGCCCGCAGGCGGGTGCTCGGCGATCGACAGCTGTCGCCGATCGAGCGTGACTACCGGGCCGCGATGGACCGCGAGGCGGAGAGCCCAACGGCCTGCAGGGAGGCGCTGCTGGCGCTCGTGCGATTGCACCCCAGCCCGGCCGGCCGAAAGAAGCCTGCCGCTGACGCCGCCGAGTCGCTCGTCGAAGACGAATCCCTCTGGGTCGCACTTGCCCAAAGACAGATCGACAGGCTCGGGCCGCTTGCAGCCCGGGAGCAGTCTGAAGATGACGAGCGGATTGCCGGTATTTTCAAGCGGGCAGATGCCCTCGACCGCCAGGCCCGTATGACGACCGACGCCCGCCGCACGACCGCGATGGCCGCAGAGCGACGCACCCTCCTGCAGGGGATCATCGATCTTTACGGCAACCGTCCGCACGCCGCACAGGCCGTGGAAACCGCACGGCGAAAAATGGCCGACGAAAACTGGCCGAATAGACCAGCGGAATAGACTGTCGGAAGAGCAACCGCGAGTCGCGGCGGCAGCGATCTTCCCGGACCGCATCCCTGGAGCCCTCAACCGACCATGCCTTCCCACCAACCTTCCCACCAGCGGAACGCGGCTCGACGCCGTGGCAGCCAGGAGGCGTTCGCCCGGGCCAGGCAGCTCATTCCCGGCGGCGTGAATTCCCCAGCCCGGGCCTTCGGCGGCGTGGGGGGCGAACCGATCTTCTTCTCGAGCGCCGCCGGACAGTGGCTCACCGACATCGACGGCAACACCTACCTCGATTACATCGGCTCCTGGGGGCCGATGATCCTCGGCCACCGCCATCCCCGCGTGATCGCCGCGATCGAATCGATGCTCAGCAGGGGCACGAGCTACGGTGCCCCGACCGAGGCCGAGAGCCATCTTGCCGAACTGATCATCGACGCCGTGCCGGGAATCGAGAAGGTGCGGATGGTGAGCTCCGGAACCGAGGCGGCGATGAGCGCCGTGCGGCTCGCCCGCGGGTTCACCGGCCGCAACAAGATCATCAAGTTCGCGGGCAACTACCACGGCCACGTCGACTGCCTGCTGGTCGCCGCCGGCTCGTCCGCCGCGACACTCGGCGTGCCGAACTCGCCCGGCGTCACCGCCGGCACTGTGGGAGACACGATCGTTCTCGAATACAACCGGTCGGAGCAGCTCGAGGCCGCGTTTGCCCGCGAGGGAGACCAGATCGCGGCCGTGCTGATGGAGCCTGTCGTGGGCAACATGGGGCTCGT
>CAMDFJ010000186.1 GCA_945897435.1 Candidatus Kuenenia stuttgartensis
GTCGCCCAAGCGTTGCCGGTGGGGAGCTTGACACCCCCGGGTCTGGTGTTAAAAGTTTGGAAGTCCTTCTGCCCCCATCGTCTAGTGGCCCAGGACGTCGGGTTCTCAGTCCGAAAACCGGGGTTCGACTCCCCGTGGGGGTATTGAAGAGCTCGTGTCTCCCGCAAACGCGAGGGATATGAGCTCTTTTTCTTGGGCTGCCGGCTGCTGACGGCCTGAGACGGCGCCGGATTGCGTCGGGGTTCGTGCCGGGTGAACTCCCAGACGAGCCTTTCCTCATCTTCGTGTGACCGCGCCGCCCGCATAACCGGCACCGTCTCGCTGGCCGGTCGGCCCACCGCCCCGACGACCGGCAGCCAGGTTCGATCCGCGGCGTTTTCCGCCAAAACGCCGATACGAGAAAGGGGCTGGAGGCCGGAGGCGGAACGGGGGCGATCAGGCGTCGCGGGCTGATGAACGTGCCATGCATCAGGCCGGCGCGGATCCAATCGATCGCGGGCATCGCCTGGATCGCAGTCGCGATCGCGCTGCAGGCCGCCGATCTGCCCGCGGCCGAACGATCGATTCCCGATCCGGCCCGATCGCAGCCCCGTGCCGCGATCCGCAGACTCTCCCGTCGCGAACATGAACACACGCTCCGGGACCTGCTCGATCTGCCCGGCCTCGATGTCAGGGAGATGCTGCCGGAGGATGGCCGGGCTCATGGCTTCGACAAATCGGCCGACGGACTCGAACTCTCCGCCGTCCATATCGCCGGCTGCCGAGCCGCCGCCGAGACGGCGATCGCGATGGCCACCGCCTCGTCGGCCACACCGCCCGCCGCGGAAAGCATCCGCCTGCTTCCCGGCGGGCAGGAGTTCTTCAAGCTCGCCCTCGTCGAGGGCGACGCCGTCTTTCTCCGAGACGGCAGCTACGACACGCAGGCCCTGCCCATCATCCGCGAGGCCTTGCCCCACAAGCTCTCCTACTACGAGCAGGCGGGGCTGTTTCCCTACCGCCATTCGGTCGGCGTCTTCCGCCGTCAGGCAGTCGACGACCACTTCGCCCTGCAATTCAGCGAGTTCAAGACAGCCCAGCCGGGCCGCTATCGCCTGCGGCTCTCGATCTGGAGCTTCCTCTGGGACAAGGGACGGGTCTTGCCGCAAGACAAGCCTGAGGTTGCCACGCTTCACGCTGGAGACCGTCTGATCGCCACCTGCGATGCGCCGT
Organism: Candidatus Kuenenia stuttgartensis; assembly: GCA_945897435.1. Classification (GTDB taxonomy): domain Bacteria; phylum Planctomycetota; class Planctomycetia; order Pirellulales; family UBA1268; genus RGVT01. The sequence continues at coordinate 1,210 of CAMDFJ010000186.1, forward strand.
CGCTCACGCCCACGACCCACGAGATCGACGCCTGGCTCAACCTCGGCGATCAGCTGCTCTTCACAGCCGCCTCGATCCCGCCGGCCCGCGTCTACCAACGGCCGGGCCGGGCGGCGGAATACACCGGCCCCGGCGTCGCCCTCGATCACCTCGAGATCGAGGGGCCGCTCCAGGATCGCTGGCCACCGGCCGGTCATGTCCGGATCCATGGCGGCGCGGCCGCACCGCGGACTGTCGACGTGAAGCAGACCCTGACCACGTTCCTCGCCAGGGCCTTCCGCCGGCCCGCGACCGCCGCCGAGGTGGCCCGCTCAACCGCGCTCGTGAGCCGCCGACAGAAGCAGGGCGACCCGCTGCCCAAGGCGATGCGGCTCGCGGCACAGGCGGCCCTCTCTTCGCCAGAGTTTCTCTTCATCGGAGGCCCTCCGGGACCGCTCGACGATTGGAACCTGGCCTCCCGGCTCTCCTACTTCCTCTGGGATTCGATGCCCGACGACCCGCTTCTGGCGATCGCGGCCCGCGGCCGTCTCCGCGACCCCGAGGTGCTCCACAGCCAGGTCGATCGGATGCTCGACGATCCCCGCTCGCAGCGGTTCATCGACCACTTCCTCGACGAGTGGCTCGACCTCCGCGAGATCGACCTCACCACGCCCGACAGCACGCTCTATCCCGAATACAGCCCCTACCTCCGCGACTCGATGCTTGCCGAGACGCGGGCTTTCTTCGGAGAACTGATCGCCGAGGATCTCCCGGTCACGACGCTCGTCGATGCCGATTTCGCGATGCTCAATCAGAGGCTCGCCGAGCACTATGGCCTGACCGGCGGCAGGGGCCTGGCCACGGCCGATGGGAAACCGGTCGTCGGCTCGGCGATCCGTCGGGTGCCCCTGCCGGCCGGATCGCACCGCGGCGGCCTGCTCGCCCAGGGGAGCGTGCTCAAGGTGACGAGCAACGGCACGGTCACGTCGCCGGTGAAACGCGGGGCCTGGCTGCTCCGCGAGATCCTCGACTCCCCGCCGGAACCGCCGCCGCCGAACATTCCGGCGGTCGATGCCGATGTCCGCGGCCGGATCACGATCCGCGAGCAGCTCGCCGCCCACTCGGCCGACGCCGCCTGCGCCGCCTGCCACGATGCGATCGATCCGCCCGGATTCGCCCTTGAATGCTTCGACGTGATCGGCGGCTGGCGGGACCACTACCGTGTGCTCGCCCCGGACAGGATCGAGGGAACGGGCGCCGGGGAGGGCCCCGCGGTCGACACGTTCGCGAGGCTTGAGGATGGCACGGAGTGCGCCGACAGCGAGGGCCTCCGTCGCTGGCTCGCCGCCGATCCGCGTCGCCTCGCCCGCAGCCTCGCCCGGCAGCTCATCGTCTACGCCACCGGCGCCGACATCGCTCCGGCCGATCGGGGCGAACTCGACCGGATCGTCGATCGCTCGGCCGACTCGAACTACGGCGTTCGCACGCTGATCCATGAGGTCGTGTCGAGCCGGCTGGTGCTCCAACAATGAGGACAGGTCGATGAACACGAAGATGTCCAACCACGACACAGGTTCGGCCCCGACACAGTCGAAGCCGCTCCCGCGGCGGGCGATCCTGCGGGGAGCTGGGGTCGCCGTGGCGCTCCCCTGGCTGGAGGGCCTCGCGGGCCGGAGCAGGGCAGGGGCAGCGGAGGGGAAGTCTCCGCCCGTCCGGCTGCTGGCGATCGAGACCACGATGGGGCTTCTGCCGCAATATTTTTTTCCGCGGGGCAACGGCCGCGACTACGACGCCTCGCCATACCTCGCACACCTCGAGCCGTTTCGCGATCGGCTGACGGTGTTCTCGGGCGTCTCGCATCCGCTCGTCGATGGCGGCCACTCCGCCGACATCGCCTTTCTGACCGGGGCCGCCCACCCGGCCAGCGGCAGTTTTCGCAACGCGATCTCGCTCGACCAGGTGGCGGCCGAGGCCCTCGGCGGAACGACTCGGCTCCCCTCGCTGGCCCTCACCGTCGCCGCCCATGGCACGACGAGCCTGTCGTTCACGCGCAACGGCGTCGCGATCCCGGGCGAGCGGAGCCCGGCCCGCCTCTACAGACAGCTTTTCGTGCAGGGAACGCCGCAGGAGGTGGCGGCACGGGTCGAGTCGCTCCGTGCGGGACGCAGCGTGCTCGACTTCGTCTCCCAGGGCGCCAGACGAATCGACCGGACCACGAGCGGCCGCGATCGGGAGCGGCTCGACCAGTATTTCACCTCGGTCCGCGAACT
>CAMDFJ010000187.1 GCA_945897435.1 Candidatus Kuenenia stuttgartensis
GGACTCAACGGAAAGGATGGCAAGCCCGGTGCGCAGGGTGCGGCTGGAGCCAAGGGTGAACGTGGTCTGCCTGGCATCGCCGGGAAGGATGGCAAGCCCGGTGCGAAGGGTGAGCCCGGACTCAACGGAAAGGATGGCAAGCCCGGTGCGCAGGGTGTGGCTGGAGCCAAGGGTGAACGTGGTCCGACTGGCGAACGCGGCCTGCCCGGAGTTGCCGGGAAGGATGGAAAGAGCGGGAAGGACGGCAAGCCCGGTTCGCAGGGCCCATCTGGTGTGAAGGGTGAACGTGGACCGGCAGGTGCCGATGGCAAAGACGGCAAGAATGGCAAGGACGGCGTGAAGGGTGACCGTGGTCCGGCGGGTCCAGTCGGCCCCGCAGGCCCCGCCGGCGAATCCAGCGATAGTCGATCGACCGGTTTTCGGCAGATCACCGCGCTGCTCGATGCGCCTGCCGGTGCCGGCATCGAGCACGCCGTCCTGCGGCGTGTCGGAAACACCGTGGAGTTTGCGATTTCAGGACTCCGCAGCCGCAAGCGTTTGAAGGCGGTGCTCGGCAAGGTGCCGGATGGCTTCCGTCCCTGCCATCACCAGAGCCTGGTGACGTCCGACAACGAGTTCCACCACGTCCGATTTGAGGTGGGTGCGAAGCGGTCGCCGACGATCTCAGTCCAGCAGCCCCCATCGGCGGACGGCCTGTCGGAGGTTTCCACCTCGATCGTCTGGCTGACAGACGACAAGTGGCCAGCCAAACTCCCGGGCAAAGAGTGGAACCGCTAATCCACCCGGCGGTTCTCCGCAGTTCAGGCGATGAGTTTCACAGCGAGGCGTGCCCCATGATCTCCATGGGGCACGCCTCTGCCTTTGTTGCGGGCCGTCGGCATGTTCGCGCCGAGATCAGGAGAGTCCGCCCCACTGGCGGACCGCCTCGTAGGCCACGATCGCCGCGCAGTTCGAAAGATTGAGGCTGCGGACCTCCGGACGGGAGGGAATCGTCAGCGTCCGCCCGGGATGGGCCGCCAACAGATCCTTGGGCAGTCCCTTCGATTCGCTGCCGAAGACGAGCACGTCGCCCCGCTCGTAGGCTGCTTCTGTGTAGGGTCTGTCCGCGTGGGCCGAAAAAAACCAGCCCGGGCTGCGGGCGGTTGGCGGCAGGGCGGCGAGGAGATGGTCCCAGGAGTCGGCCACCTCCCATTCGAGTTCGTCCCAGTAATCGAGGCCGGCCCGGCGCAGGTAGTAGTCGTCGAGCTTGAAGCCGATCGGCCGGACGAGCCACATCTTGGCCCCGATCGCCACGCAGGTCCGGCCGACGTTGCCGGCATTGGGCGGGATTTCCGGCTCGTGGAGGACGATATGAAGGACGGGATCGTAGCGCATGGCGGTATCGCCGGGAGGGCGTGGTCTGCTATCGTTTGGTGGGAAAAGTGTCACACGAGGTGCCGGTTTGGTCGAGATAACACGAAATCCAACGCGGGCTGTGAGAATCGGCCGGATCACGGTCGGTGCCGGCCACCCGATCGCCCCGCAGAGCATGACGGCCACCCACACCCAGGACGTCGAGGCCACGCTCGCCCAGGTCAACGACCTCCATGCCGCTGGGGCAGGCGTCGTCCGGATCGCCGTCGATTCGAAAAAGGACGCGGCGGCTCTGCCGGCGATCCGCTCCGGCACCGAGGCCAACCTCGCCATCGACCTGCAGGAAAACTACCGCCTCGCCCTCGAGGTGGCCCCGTATGTCGACAAACTCCGCTACAACCCGGGCCACCTCTACCACCACGAGCCGACCAAGCCCTGGCAGGAGAAGGTGCGGTTCATCGCCGATGTGGCCGCCTCCAATGACTGCGCCCTGCGGGTCGGGGTCAACTGCGGCAGCGTCGACCCGGCGAAGAAGGAGAAATTCGCCGAGGACGACTCGATCGGCCCGATGCTGGCGAGCGCCTTCGAGCACTGCGAACTGCTCGACTCGATCGGCTTCACCCGCTACTGCGTCTCGCTCAAGGACTCCGATCCCAAGAAGGTGATCGAGGTCAACCGTCGGTTCGCCGAGGCCCGGCCCGACGTGCCGATCCACCTGGGCGTGACCGAGGCGGGCATGCCGCCCGACGGGATCATCAAGACCCGGATCGCCTTCGAGCAGCTGATCAGCCGCGGCATCGGTGACACCGTCCGGGTGTCGCTGACGGTGCCCAACGCCGACAAGCCGCAGGAGATCGCCGCGGCCAACGCGATCCTCGCCGACATCGCCGCCGGCCGGGTGCGGAGCGTGGTCGATTACGGCCTCTCCTCGCTCAACATCATCTCCTGTCCGAGCTGCTCCCGGGTCGAGAACGAGGCCTTCATCGAGCTCGCCAAGCAGGTCAAGGAAATGACGGCCTACGCCCGGGATCATGCGATCACGATCGCCGTGATGGGCTGCCGGGTGAACGGTCCGGGCGAGACCGACGACGCCGACCTCGGCCTCTGGTGCGGCCCGACGCACGTCAACCTTAAGAAGCGGAGCGTCGAGCTCGGCGCCTTCCCCTACGACGCGATCCTGCCCAAACTCCGCGAAGAGCTCGACCGGCTGATCGCGGCGCGGGCCTAGGATCATCGGGCCCAAGACCATGCAGCAGCTTCAGATCGTCGATCCCACGGCCTCGGCCGCGTCCTGCGGAGCCGGGCCATCGCTCATTCCAGCCGTCGAGCCGGTCGATGCGGCCAGGCGGCGTGGCACGTTCTCGATGATCAGCCTCGGCTGCCCCAAAAACCTCGTCGATACCGAGCGGATGCTCGGCCTCCTGCGGGACGACGGCTGGCAGTTTGTCGGCGAGCCGGAGGGCTCCGATCTCGTGATCGTCAACACCTGCGCCTTCATCGACGCCTCGCGGGCCGAGTCGTATGCCGCGGTCAACGAGATGCTGGCCCTGAAGAAGGCCGGGGGCACGCGGGGCGTGGTGGTGTCTGGCTGCCTCGCAGAGCGGCAGAAGGAGAAACTGCTCGACGAACTCCCAGGCGTCGATGCCGTGATCGGTGTCTTCTCGCGTGACGAGATCGCCCGGGCCGCAGAGCGGCTGGTGGGCGGACTCGGCGAGCAGCGGAGCATCTTCCGGCCCGCCCCGGCCCGGGCCCTCGACGATTCGGGCCGGATGCGGGTCACGCCCCGGCACATGGCCTACCTCAAGATCTCCGAGGGCTGCGACCGGACCTGCACGTTCTGCGCGATCCCGAAGATGCGGGGCAAACATGCGACGAAGCCGATCGAGGAGGTGGTCCGCGAGGCCCGGGAACTCGCCGCCGACGGCATGAAGGAACTCGTCGTCGTCGCCCAGGACACCACCTACTACGGCATGGACCACTACGGCGAGCCACGGCTCGTCGAACTGCTCGCCGAGCTGGAAAAGATCGATGGCATCGAATGGATCCGGCTGATGTATCTCTATCCGATGTACTTCAGCGACCGGCTGATCGAGGCGATT
>CAMDFJ010000188.1 GCA_945897435.1 Candidatus Kuenenia stuttgartensis
GTTGCCGGCCGCCTTCTTTTCTGGTGCGATACGTCGATGGAAACCCCTCCCCCAATTGAGATCTCAGTCAGCGACGCGGCGGTGCGACTGCACCGACAATCTCCTGCGGATCGTTCCCTGCAGAAGGAATGGCCGCTGCTGCTCGACTGCCGCACCGCTGATGAGCATGCAACGGCCCGGATCGAGGGCTCCGTGCTGATCCCGATGCAGGAAATCTCCGAGCGGCTCGCCGAACTCGAGGCCTGGCGCGACAAGCCGATCATCGTCCACTGCCACCACGGCATGCGCAGCCTCCGGGTTGCCAAATGGCTCCGCGAACAGGGATTCTCGCTCGCCCAAAGTATGCAGGGGGGGATCGACGCCTGGAGCACCGACGTCGACACTGTCGTGCCCCGGTACTAGTTTCACGGAAAATCTCGGCATCCTGCCGAATTTTCCTTGGCGACCTCCGGTCGCTGGTTCAAACCCGGCCCTCCAGGCCTGACGCTGCCAGATGTGGGACAGGCTTCAGCCTGTCATGGATGCCTCACGGAAAATCTCGGCATCCTGCCGAATTTTCCTTGGCGACCTCCGGTCGCTGGTTCACACCCGGCCCGGCCTTTCCGACAACAGCCCAATCTGCCTCTCTGTAAAGGGCACCGCACCGGCGAGCAGGCCAGGATCAGTCCGCTCCTCAGGCACGAGCCGGTGCATGATCGCCGCCGCGAGTTCCTCGATCCCAAGGCCGGCAACGGCCGACGTTCTGATGGCGTTGAATGGCGCCGGATCGGATACCAAATGCAGATCGCACTTGGAGAGAACGAGGAGTTCGGGGATTCCTGTCGGCAGACAGGCTGAAGCCTGTCCTCCATCCAGCACCCGCAGAATGAGGTCGGCACCGGCAACCGCGGAGACCGTACGAGCCATGCCCTCCTGTTCGACCTCGTCGGCCGGATCGTCCCGCAGGCCGGCAGTATCGACGAGGTCGATCTCCCAGCCATCGAGCACGATCCGGGTTTCCAGCAGATCGCGGGTCGTTCCCGGCTCCGCCGAGACGATGCTTCTGGCGTAGCCGGCAAGGGCGTTGACGAGGCTGCTCTTTCCCGCATTCACCCTGCCGGCCACGACCACCCGCCAGGGCCGCGTGAGTCGCAGACCGATCCGGGCGGCCCGCCGCATGCGTTCCCGGCCCGCGGCCACCCCATCGCGGTCACCCGCTGCGTCGAAGGCCGCGATTCTCGCCAGTTCGAACTCGAGGGCTCCAGCCAGTTGCCTCGCCAGGATCTGCGCCGCCTTCGGCCCGCCGGCCCGGGCGAGAGCATCGCGGGCCTCCAGTTCGAGCGTCGATGCACCGGCAGCGGCGAGCCAGTCCTGCCAGGATTCCCGCACGGCCCCCAGAACCTCGAGGCTCTCGAGCACGGCCTCGCTCGCCGCCAGTCCGCCGTGGCAGTGGACCTCCAGCCTCCCCACTGAATGCCGCACCACCACGAGTTCCTCCCCGCGGTCGGCGTCGGCCCAGCGGCCGAACACGATCGCCCCATCCGGACGGTCGACGAGCGGCAGGCTCCCCCGCGGAAAGAACAGCTTCGACACGGTTACCACCGCTGCGGTCCCCGCCACGCCCACGACAGCGAGCGCGCCGCGACCGGGCGGCGTGAGCAGGGCTACTCGGACGGTGGCTGAATGCATAAAAAGGAAGGGGAGGACAAGCGTCAGCCTGTCACTGGAGAAATGGGCGAGGGGTTGCCCCTGCCATGGGAGCCGGCGTAGCTGACCAGCGCAGGCATGGATGCCGGAGCGCGGGCAGCTTCGAGTGAGCGAAGCCCAGGATGGGCGCAGCGAACGTCCGGCGACATGGCGGGGGCAACCCCGACCTGTACGAGTTGAGGAGTTGCCAGGTTTTCACGACCCAGGCTTGCCTGTCCAATTTTCAAGGAGTTTGCACCCATGGCCGACTGGATCGAGGAAGGTTCGAAGGCGCCCGACTTCACGCTGCCAACCCACGACGGCACACAGCTCAAACTCTCGAGCCTGAAGGGCTCGACCGTCATTCTCTATTTCTACCCCAAGGACGACACCCCCGGCTGCACGAAGGAGGCCTGTGGCTTTCGCGACCTGAAGGCAAAGCTGGCGAAGCACGGGGCCGTCGTGCTCGGCATCAGTCCCGATTCGCCGCAGAGCCATGAGAGCTTTCGGAAGAAATATTCGCTGCCGTTCACGCTCCTGGCCGACGAAGGGCATGTGGTCGCCGAGAAGTACGGGGCCTGGCGGGAGAAAAACATGTACGGCAAGAAGTCGATGGGAATCGCCCGCAGCACGTTCGTGATCGACGCCGCTGGGAAGGTGGCGAAGGTCTTCAAGGCCGTCCGGGCCGAGGGCCACGCCGAACAGGTTTTCGACCTGATCGTGAGCCTGAAAGGCGATGCCTGACAGGCTTTTCGTGGGAGGCTGACCCCTCCCGCGTCGGACGAGCATCGAGATCGCCAAGGGAAATCCGGCAGGATACCGGGCTTTTCCGGCAGCCGGCCGCATGCCTGATTTCAGGCTGCATACTTGGGGGCAATGAAGACGTTTCTTTCACGATGTGCGGCGGTCGGCCTGATCGCCGGCGGGTTTGCCATCACTGGCGATCTGTCCCGGCTCATGGCCCGGGGAACGCACCTGCTCAACGCCACGACGATACCGCAGGAGTCGCCGACGGCTCCGGTTGAGGGCGGGCACTCCCACGCAAATACCCAACCACCCGGTCAGATGCCGGCGATGACCGCGGCTGCCGATCAGTCGGCCGCCGCAGTGCCGCTTCCGGCAGCCGTCCCATCGGCCGCCCCCCAGCCGGCAGCGACGGCAGACCCGTTCGACGCGCCGGTCGGCCGGAGGGTGAGCCATCCCGCCCCACCGGCGGATGGGCTGGAACGGATCGACTCCTCCTCGCTCCGGCTCGGTGATCGACTGCTTGTCTGGATCGGAGGCCGCGGTGGCCGCCATGCGGTCATCGCCTTCGACCTGATCGACCCGGCCTCAGGTGAGGCGATCGAGCACCGGCATGTGTTCACAGACACGGACGACGACGTTGCTCAGATCGCCGGCAGGAGGGTCCGATTCGCAGGGGCTACGAATCCGAGGCAGATCGCCGTTGCCGACCAGATCCTGCTCCTGCCGATCGGCATCGTCCACGGATCACCCGCTGCCGAGTCGCTCGGCCCAGTCACTGCAATTCAATTGCAACGCTGACCGACAGGTAGCCTGTCCCAGATCGGACAGGGCCGGTCCCACACCATACCCACCACCAGCGCCAGGCCCGGAGGGCCGGGTTCCCACCAGCGACCGGAGGTCGCCAAGGAAAATTCGGCACGATGCCGAGATTTTCCGTGAAGTCAGACTTCTGCTGCCCCCTCGGCTGCCTCACGCTCGGCCGACCAGCCGACACGCTTCTTGGAGAGGCCGATCTTCCGATCGTCGGTGTC
>CAMDFJ010000189.1 GCA_945897435.1 Candidatus Kuenenia stuttgartensis
AGATGGGCGGTTGGGGCGACACGTAAAATGGTATGCCCATCGGAATCGCAAATCACGCCGGTCCGGAAATCGGTAGCGGAGATCAGGGCGGGCCGGGCATGGCCGGCAGCCCCAGTTCCGACCGCCGCTTCTGGATCGCGCCGATGAACTCCGACATCCGGGCCCGTTGGTCCGCGGTGGTGTTGTCGAGCATCCCCTTTCGCCAGCGGTTGCGATCCTCCTCCGAACCTCCCTGCGGGCCGAAGGGAAGTCGCGGCTGACCGCCCGGCGACTGCCCGGTAGCGGTTCCGCTCGACGATGCCCCGCCGGCTCCGAAAAATCGAAGCGCCATCTGGCCCGATTCAAAGGCCTTCCGCATGAATTCCATCTGCCGAATTTCCGAGTCGAGAAACTCCCGGCGACGCTCGGCCGGCATGGCAAAATAGGCGTCGGCCTTGGCGTGCATCCGCTTGCGCATCACGCCCTGCCCGGCCCGCATCGCCTCGGGTCGAAGGTTTTCGGGAAGCGCCTGGACCTTGCCCATGATCAAGGCGACCGCTGCGGCACGCTCGACAGCCTCCATCGCCGACGCGACGGGCCTGTCGGGGGGATACTTCGCGGCCATCGACTCCTGAAGCTGGCGGATCTCCGCCAGTCGCGGGTCTTCGGTCGGGCCGGCCCAGCCAAACCACCAGATCAATCCGAGCAGGATCGCGGTCAGCGATCCGCCGGCGATCGCAAGACGCGTGCGTCGCTGCGATGACTCTTCCGGGGCCTGTGTCTGTGTCATGGGGAAAACCTGCTTCTGGGCGTGTCTGTCTCGGGCGAACCTACCGGGTCCGCCTCATTCGAAAGGCCTTCGTATCGTGGGAACGTCATCTCAGGCGTCGTCTCAGCCGGCCACCGTACCATCTCCGACGACCTCGACCTGCATCGCGGCGAGCCGGCGATAGAGCTGGAGCTGGTCGCGAAGCAGCCAGCCGTCGAAGCCAAGCCGCTCGATCGGCACCCAGAGCGACACCCAGCCTGCGATCACGAACGCCTCGCCGACGATGTCATTGAACCAGCTGTCGGGATAGAGCCGGCCGACGAGCGAATGGAGCGAGAGCAGGAGGGTCATGATGACCAGCCCCACCGAGAGCCAGCGGATCATGCGGGTGCGGTTGCGGCCGTGTCTGCGAGCCAAGAGTTCCACCTCGTAGTCGAAGAAGTTCCGCACGGCGTCCTCGGTCTCGGTACGGGTGGCGTCTGATTCCTCTTCCGGCGAGACATGGACCCGAAGCACGATCGGAGCGGCCGGCGGCGAATCGGCCGCCCACTGGACGATATGCTCCACGGCCCGCGGATCCAGATCCCGCTGCCTGAATGGGGAGGGATCGAGGGCGCTGTAGAGTCCGTCGAGCGTCGGCACGCTGACGTCGATGAAATAGGGAACGCTTTTCGACGCAGGCATAAGAACTAGTAGCCCGCCGTGGCGATCCGCAGCCTGCAGAGCAGGGAATCGGCCGTGATGAAGAGTGTTCGCCCATCCTCGCCGAAGCAGCAGTTGGCCGTCGCCTGGCCGGTCAGAATGCTGCCCAGATGGCTGCCGTCGGCCGCGATCAGGAGCACGCCGCCTGGGCCTGTGGCAAACAGCGTGCCGTCCCGGTGAACCCGCAGTCCGTCCGGCATTCCCTTGCGCTCTTTGAGCAGGAGAGGACCGGCATCGAAAAACAGGTCCCCTTCGTCGAGGCTGCCGTCGGGCAGCACCGCGAACCGGTTGATGACCGGCTGTTTGGGGTCGGAGTTGGCGACGTAGAGCCATTTCTCATCGGGAGAGAATGCCAGCCCGTTGGGCCGTGTCATCGTGCGGCAGAGCAGGGCGACGTCCCCCTTCGGATCGACCCTGTAGACGCCGTACCAATCGATCTCCCGCCGGGCGTCTTTCGGGCCATCGGGAAGACCGTAGGGCGGATCGGTGAAATAGATCCCGCCCGAGGAATGGACGACCAGATCGTTCGGGCTGTTGAACCGCCGCCCCTGCCAGGAATCGCAGACGGTTCGCTTGCCCCCGCCGGGCTCGAGCCTGCTCACCCGCCGGTCGCCATGCTCGCAGGAGAGGAGCCGACCCTCGCGGTCGAGCGTGAGCCCGTTGCTGCCACGTTCCTTGCCGTAGCCAGCCGGGCCGGTGAACCCCGAGGGTTCGAGGAACAGACGCATCCCTCTGGACGGGGCCCATGCGTGCACTCGGTTGTTGGGAACGTCGCTGAAAAGCAGGCTGCCCGCCGGCAGACCGCCACGCTCGTCGGCGACCCAGACCGGCCCCTCGGCCCAGGCGAATCCCGAGGCCAGCACTTCGATCGAAGCGTCGGCCGGCACGAGCGTATCGAAACGTGGATCGAGCCGCTCAAGCCGGCCGACGGTCGGCAGAAGGTCGGCCGCGGGCGGATCAGCGCAGGCGGACGGCAGCCAGTTTCCCGACAGCACCACGCCTGCCCCGAAGATCGAGAGAATGCCGAGGACGACGCCCAAGGCGGAGCCCCGACACCCTCGCAACGATCCTGCGGCCATCCTCATCATCGCGTCGCCAGCCCGTTGCCGGCTCACTTGGCCGCGGGCTTGAAACCCTTGTCGATCCTTCCGAAGACCATCTTCACCTGTTCTTCGGGTGAGGCCTTCTCGACCTTTCCCTTGCAGTTCGGGCAGCAGAAGCCGACCTCGGCGTCGCCGATCGAGATCTGCGTGCCGGGCTTCACCGGACCGCCGCTGAACGGGCAGCCCTTCTGGACGAGTTGGCCTGTGCTCACCATCTGCTGGTGGGCCTTGGCGGCAAACTTCTCGCCGTCTTTCTTGAACGCCGCCACGCACTTGTCGCAGCAGAAATAGACCGTGCCGCCGTCGAGATCGGCCTTCGCCGCCGGATCGCATTCATGTTCGGAAACGGGGCACTTCGCATCCTTCGGCTCTTTGACGGCGGCCGATGCAACAAGGCTCGAAAGAGCAAGGCAGACCAGGGCGAGGCACGAGATGGCGCGGACGAGCATGGCATGACTCCGGAAATAGAGAGAGGGATGGACTGCTGACGATGACGATATGGTATGCCCGCCGCGGGTCAATCTGCAAAAGATCAGGCACAAGGCAACCCGGCAGGCCCGCCTAGCCTGAAATCCTGCGGGGTGGCGGCCGGCCTTCGCCGGGTCGAGGCCGCCGCGGCGGCCCGCCCTCCTGGCCACGGCCGCCGCCCGGGCCGCCCCGTCGCGGCTCATAGGTCTGCGTCGTCGAGTTTCCCTGCGGATCGGTGGCCGTGAATATCGCGGTGCCATCCTCGTTGATGGTGTATTGAACCGTACCCTTGCGGCCGT
>CAMDFJ010000190.1 GCA_945897435.1 Candidatus Kuenenia stuttgartensis
AGCCGATCTGGGCCCGCCGCTCGCTGAACTCGAGCAGCTCTCCTGGCCAGAACCACATGAGACGGCGTCGGGCATCGAGGGGGATGTGATCCATGTCGACGCGTTCGGCAACCTCGTCACCAACCTGCCGGCCAACCTCTGGCCCCGTCTCGCCGCCGCCGGCAGACTCACGGTCGGCTCCCATCCGATCACGAGGCTCGTCCGCACCTACGGCGACGCCCCGCCGGGCTCGGTCGTGGTTCTCGTCGGTTCGCAGGGCTTCATCGAGGCGGCGGTCGTCGAGGGGCGTGCCGACCTGATGCTCGCTGCGGGCATCGGCACGCCCGTCTCCGTCGGCTGACCACCCGCAGGGAGTCGAGGCCGGGCTCGACGGGGTTCCAACCGGCCGCGGGCGATCACCGCGACTGCCGCTACACTTGCGGCATGCCGCCTTCCCTGTCCGCCAGCCGCGCCGCCTCCGTGCCAGTTTCAGAGGAAAACCGTGCAGCCGCACCGGCGACCGACAGGCTGCTCCACTGGGATCGCGACCACGTCTGGCACGCCTTCACCCAGATGCAGGAGTACGAGCCGCTGCTGATCGAGTCGGGGGAGGGGGCCTGGCTTTTCGACACCGAGGGCCGCCGCTACCTCGACGGTTCGGCCAGCATGTGGTGCAACCTCCACGGCCACCGGCACCCGCGGCTCGACGCCGCGATCAGGGGACAGCTCGATCGGGTGGCCCACACGACCAACCTCGGGCTCTCGAACCCGACGACGGTCGAGTTTGCCCGGCGGCTCGTCGAGGTCGCCCCCGATGGCCTGGAGAAGGTCTTCTTCTCGGGCGACGGCTCGAGCGCGATCGAGGCGGCCCTGAAGATGGCGTTTCAATACTGGCTGCAGGCCGAGACGCCGCAGCCAAAACGCACGAGGTTCATCGCCATCGGCGAGGCCTATCACGGCGACACGCTCGGCGCCATCGGTGTCGGCGGCGTCGACCGGTTCACGGCGATGTTCGCCCCGCTGACGTTCGAGGCGATCAGGCTGCCGCCGCCCGGCTTTTCCGGCCCGTCCGAGGGCATGCCGGCGCCGACGCTCGGAGAGTCGCTGGCGGCCCTCGAACGGATGCTTGAAGAGCACCGGGGCACGGTCGCGGCCCTTATCATGGAGCCGCTCGTGCAGGCTGCCGGCGGGATTCTCGTCCATCCGCCCGGGTTTCTGCGGGGCGTTCGCGAACTGACGGCCCGACACGACGTGCTGCTCGTGCTCGACGAGGTGGCCGTCGGCTTCGGCCGCACCGGCACCCTCTTCGCCTGCGAGCAGGAGCAGGTCGTGCCCGATCTGCTCTGCCTCGCGAAGGGGCTCACGGCGGGCTACCTGCCGATGGCGGCAACGCTGACCACGGAGCGAATCTGGCGGGCTTTTCTCGGCACGCATGCCGAGCGGCGGACGTTCTTCCACGGCCACACCTACGGCGGCAACCCGCTCGCCGCCGCGGTCGGCATCGCCTCGCTCGACATTTTTCTCGACGAGCAGGTGCTCGAAGGCCTGGCCCCGAAGATCGCCCGACTCGGAGAGCACGCTGCCAGGCTGGCAAGGCTCGATCATGTCGGCGACGTGCGACAGTGCGGGCTGATGCTCGGCCTCGATCTCGTGGCCGACGCAGCCTCGGGAAGGGCCTATCCCTGGGAGGAGAAACGGGGCACGCGGGCCTGCCTCGCCGCCCGCGGCCACGGGGCACTGCTGCGGCAGCTCGGCGATACGGTCGTGATCATGCCGCCACTCTGCGTCTCGCTCGAGGAGATCGATCTCCTCGCCAATGCCGCCGAGGCCGGCATTCGGATGGCGACGGCATGACAGAATGAAGCCTGTCCCTGCCTACTGCACCACCGACTTGCTGCCCTCGGTCGAGCCGCCGATCGGGGCGCCCTCGGGCATCGGCCGGCCGGCCGTCGGGATGCCGAGCCGGTGGAGTTCCTCGCGGAGCTTGCGAAACTCCTCGAAGCTGTCGGGATAGCACCAGAGGGTGACGGTGGTCTCCGGCGTCACCTCGGCGAGCACCTGCCGAAATCGTGACTGCGGCCCGAGCGCCTGCTCGCCCGTCTCGCCGATGCCCTGCCGCATCGGCCGCACCAGCCACTCGCGGGAGCGGATCAGCACCTGCCCGCGGGACTGGTCGATCTTCGCCTCGATCACGTAGTCGAGCGAATAGTCCTGCACCGGTCCGACCGACTCGATCCGGTTGGCCATCTCGGCGATCGCCCGGGAGTTGCGCCGGGTCTGGGTCTTGGCCTGTTCGAACAGCTCCACAAGCGGGATGTAGCTGACCCGGCCCGCCTCGATGCGGAAGTGGATCTCGTCGCCGCTGACGGTGCGGGCGATGGGCGTGGGATAGGCGAGCAGTTCCTTCGTCGTGGCGGGGGCGTGGGCGATGCCCTCGGCCTCGAGCGTGCAGTTCTCGATTTCGATCTTCAGCTGCTGCCTGCGGGCGGCGGCCTCGGCCGCGGCGACCTTGTCGGCATCGATCGACTTCCTGCGTTGCTCGATCTCCGCCTTGGCGGCGGCCACGGCCGTGGCCAGGTGCACCCGGGCCTCGCCGGCGAAGGCGGCCGCCGTTGCCACCGTCCGGGTCTGTTCGGCAAGAATCTCGATCTCGCTCTCCTCCTGCGCCGACCTCGCCTCCAGACCCTCCACGTCCCGCATCAGGGCGGCTGAGCCCCCGGCGGGCTGCGGGTCTTTGCTGAGGACGATCTTCTGGACGCGGCCTCCGACGATCATCACGAGGATGATCAGGATGCCCACGATGTTGGTGACGACGTCGAGGAACGAATCCTGTCCGGCGGAACTGATCTCTTCCGGTTTGGGTCGTTTCATCTCGACTCCTCATCTCGGGTTCGAGGGGCCGTCAGATAGCTGGCCCGCTGCACCGGGGGCAGGTTTCGGATCTCGTCTTCGCCGCCCCGGGGTTTGGTTTCGATGCCGCTGTCGGCAAGCAATCGCTCGAGGTCGTCGCGCCGCGACCGGCCGTCTGCCGTCGCGGAGAGCACGAGCTTCGGCTTCCAGTACATCCGATCGCCCGCCAGGCCCCAGCCGGCGACGCGGGCATGAATTTCCTTGACAAGCGGGTCGATCGCCTCGGCGGTGTCGTTGGGAATGGCAACCCTGGCCTGTACCCGCCGTCCCGATTCGTCGAGGATCCGAAACTCATCGACAGCACACTCGATCAGGATCGGCCGCGTCAGCGGGATTGGCCGTTCACTGGTCGCCAGACTGGCCCAGTTT
>CAMDFJ010000191.1 GCA_945897435.1 Candidatus Kuenenia stuttgartensis
AGCCGAGCAGCGTCGATGCGAGCCGGGCATCGACCAGATTCGATCGCAGGTCGCCGGGCCGTGCCGGGCCATGCAGCGGCGCCGGCAGCGCCGCCGCTGCTCCGCTGCGGGAGCGGATGCCCGCCACCGACCCGCGGATCATCGCCTCCAGTTCGTTGACGTCGGTGCCGATGCCGGTGCCGATATTGAGGCTCGTGAGCGTCTTTGGCTGCACCTGGGGCAGGTCATGGGTCAACGCGATCAGGTTGGCCCGGGCCACGTCGGCACCGAAGACGTAGTCGCGGACATACCTTCCATCGCCGTTGATCGTGGCAGGCTGCCCCTGGAGGAGTTTGCGACAGAAGATCGCCACCACGCCCGCCTCGCCGTGCGGGTTCTGGCGCGGACCGTAGACGTTGGAGTAGCGCAGGGCGACCGTCGCGAGCCCGTGTTCCTCGGCAAAAAACCTCAGATACCGCTCGCCGACCCACTTCGTGATCCCGTAGGGACTGACCGGGTTCGCCGGCGTGGTCTCGGGTGCGGGTGAGGTGACCTCGCCATAGAGCACGCCGCCACTCGATGCGAACACGACCCGTCGACAGCCCGTCTTGGCGGCGGCTTCGAGCACGTTGATCAGGCCGATGCAGTTGACCTGGGCGTCGAAGAGCGGATCCCGCACCGACCGGCTCACCGACATCTGGGCCGCCTGATGGCAGACGGCATCGGGCCGCTCCTGGGCGAAGACCGCGGCGACCGCCGGCCCGTCGATGATGTCGACGACATGGAGCGGAACGTCGGCCGGAAGGTTTTCGCGGGCGCCGCTGGAGAGATCGTCGATCACGGCCACGCCATGTCCGGCCTCACGGAGGCCGTCGACGATATGGCTGCCGATGAATCCGGCACCGCCTGTAACGAGGATTTTCATGGTCATCAAAATCCGGAAGTCGTGGCTCTGGAATTGGTGGGTGACTGGATTGACTGCAAGGATGATACCCAGCGACGGATGCACTTGCTGAGTTCCACGACGGCCAGCGGCACGACCGCCGCGGCCAGCACGACCAGCCAGTCGGCCCCGATCGTCGTCCCCACCTCGAAGATCGGCCGGAAGACCGGCAGCGAGACGGCCGTCACCTGCAAAAGCATCGAGACCAGGAGAGCCAGGAGGAGCGGCGGATTTGAGGCGAGTCCGAGCCGCCATGCGGTCGCCGAGCCGCTCCGGCAGCCGATCGCAAACAGGAGTTGCGCCAAAGCGGCTGTGCAGAACGTGACCGCCCGGGCGTGCGGCAGCCGCGAATCATCCCCCCGCCACTGATACCGAAAAACGGCGATCACCACCGCGGCGATCAGCAGGCCGTGGATCAGGATCATGAGCCCGCGGAGGGGCGTGATCAGCGGCTCCCGGGGAGGCCGTGGCGGCCGGCGCATGATGTCGGGCTCCGGCGGCTCGAATCCCAGCGCCAGGGCGGGCAGGCCGTCGGTGACGAGGTTCAGCCAGAGGATCTGGATCGCGGCCAGCGGCGCAGGCCAGCCGGCGACGGCCGCCACCAGCATCAGCATCACCTCGGCGGCATTGCATGCCAGGAGGTAGTGCATGAACTTGGCGATGTTGTCATACAGGCCGCGGCCCTCTTCCACGGCGCCGACGATCGAGGCGAAGTTGTCGTCGGTGAGCACCATGTCGGAGGCCTCCTTCGTGACATCGGTGCCGGCGATGCCCATGGCGATCCCGATGTCGGCGGCCCGCACGGCGGGGGCGTCGTTGATCCCGTCGCCGGTCATCGCCACGACGTCGCCGCGCCGCTGCCAGCCACGGACGATCCGCAGTTTGTGCTCCGCCGACACCCGGGCGTAGATCGCGATCTGGTCGATGCTGGCTGCGAGCGTGTCGTCGTCGATCCGATCGAGGTCGGCGCCGCTGACCACCCGGTCACCGCCGTGAAGCGGATCGGCAAGCCCGAGTTCGCGGCCGATCGCCAGGGCGGTCGCCGGATGATCGCCGGTGATCATGACGGGTCGGATTCCGGCCGAACGGCAGCGTGCCACCGCGGCTGCCGCCTCGTCGCGCGGCGGATCGATCATGCCCGCAAGTCCGAGATGCACGAGACCGCCTTCGACGTCATCCGCGGGAACGTCCTGGTTGCCTGGCAGGTCGCGAAATGCCAGCGAAAGAACCCGCAGGGCCCGTTCCGCCATGCTGGCGGCGGCGCTGAGAATCGCCAGGCGACGCTCTTCCGTGAGCGGCACGGCCGCACCGTTCCGAAGTTCGGCCGTGCACCGCGGCAGAACGGCTTCAGGGGCTCCCTTCACGGCGAGGCTGCGACTGCCGTCTGGAAGCCTGGTCGCGACGCTCATCCGCCTGCGGTTGGCATCGAACGGGATCTCGAACTCGACCCGCTCCCCCTCGCGATTGGCGGCCATGCCGGCCTTCAGTGCGGCCACCACGAGCGCCCCTTCGGTCGGATCGCCCACCACCCGCCAGCCGTCGCGGTCGGCGGTCGGCTGGAGCGTGGCATTCGTGCAGCGGGCCGCCGTCGAGAGCAGGGCGAGAAGGTCGATCTCGTCGGAGACGTCGATCGGAGCCTCGCTGCCGAGGCGGTGAAAATCTCCCTGGGGCAGGTAGCCGCCGCCGCTGACCCGATAGCAGTCGCCGGCGGTGAGGATCTCCCGCACGGTCATCTCATTGCGGGTCAGCGTGCCCGTCTTGTCGGAACAGATCACGGTCACCGAGCCGAGGGTCTCCACGCTCGGCAGCCGTCTCACCAGAGCGTTGCGACGGACCATCCGCTGCAGTCCCATGGCGAGCACGAGCGTGACCACCGCGGGCAGGCCCTCCGGCACCGCGGCCACTGCGAGGCTCACCGCCCGCAGCAGGACGTCGGTGATCCCGCCCGACCGCCACATCGCCGCCGGCCCGCCCCCCCGGGCGATTTCGAGAACCATGATCAGCGCCACGATCGAAAGACAGATGACGACGATCAGCCGGCCAAGTTCGGCCAGCCGCCGCTGCAGGGGAGTCGATTCGGGCCCGCCGCGGTCGAGGAGTCGGGCGATCCGGCCGAGTTCGGTTCGCATTCCGGTGGCGACGACGATGGCCGAGCCCCGGCCCGAGGCGACGGTGGTGCCGGCGTGGACCATGCAGTGCCTATCGCCGAGCGGAGTGCTGTCGGCCAGCGGG
>CAMDFJ010000192.1 GCA_945897435.1 Candidatus Kuenenia stuttgartensis
CGTGCCGTATTCGGGGCATGACGGATCGTGCCATGAGCCATCGGCACGCTGGGCCTCGAGCAGTATCGCTGCCGTCCGCGGATACCAGTCTTCCCAGACCGCGCCCCCTCGTCGACGGCGAGCGGCCGCCGAATAAAACAGGCCGTAGAGCGCGTAGCCGTCCCCCGATTCCAATCGAATCTGCTCGTCGAGACGGATCGGATGGGCGTCGAGCCATTCGAAGCCGCGGTCGATCAGCGGGCCATCGACCGCTGCCGCCAGCAGCGAAAGCAGTGCCGCCGCCGTCCGCGGGCCGGCGCTCGGTCCGGCCGCGGTGAGGTAGCGGAATCCACCGTCGCCGTTTTGCAGGCTGCGCACATAATCGACCGCCCGCTCGACCGTGGTCTCGGAAACGTCGATCCCTGCATTTCGCAGTGCCCTCAGGGCGCCGAGCATGCCGGCGGTCACCGACAGGTCGGCATCGCGACGCAGCGGCTGATACCGCCAGCCGCCTTCGTCGTTTTGCGTTCGCTCGATGAGTCGTGCCGCACGGTCGAGCACTGCCACGATCGACTCGTCCTCGACGGTTTCTCCATAGAGGTCCGCAAGCACCGTCGTGGCGAAGGCATGGCCATACATCGGCCCGTGGGCGGCCTGCTCGCGGCCTGCGATCAGGCCGCTGCCACCGGCGCATCCGAGCAGATACCGCACGCTTCGGGCGACGGCCGGCGCACGGGATCCGGAGGTGGCGGTGCTGCCCGAACCCACGAAGGCCATCGTGCAACTCGCGGTCACTGCGGCACTCCCTCGGAAACCACCCGAGCCCCAGGATCCGTCCGCCTGCTGGTGGGATTCGAGCCAGTCGAGTCCGCGATCGATGGCAGCAGCGACGGCTTCAGCGGCCGGTGTTCCATCCGGCTCCGCGGCTTGGGGCTGCTGACCGATGGACCATGCCGCCCAGACCGCGGTCACGAGAAAGACGTTCCGCAGAAAGCGGGGAACGTCTGGCATGCGTTCACGGCGGCGTGGCGTCATGGCGTCATGGCTCAATTGTCCGATTGGCGGGCGGCCGACCGAGGGATTCGAAGAGAGACAGATAATAGGCGTCGATCGCGGTGCGGTGCGAGGGAAACGCCCGGCTCTCTCCGGCCGGCGGCCGCTCTGGGAACCCGGTCGGCGGCAACAGCGACCAGAGGCGGCCGACGCGATCGGTCGTTGGCTCGGCCTCGATTTCGCGATCGACCGTCAAAGGGGCCGTCCCACCGGAGCCTGCCATGGTCGCGACGTCATCCGTCCTGGAATCGGTCGGGGATTCGATCGCCTCCGGTTCGGACGCTCTGACCGATCGAGTTCCTGAGGCGAGCCGTTCGAGCAGGCCTGAGCCCCGCTCGGCCGTCGTTGTTCCGCCAGCTGGTCGCAGGCCACTTCTTGCCGCCTCGGGAAACGGCTCGACCCCGAGGATCGACCCCGCCAGTTCAAGGCTGGCCGCCTGATCGCCAGCCAGCTGCGCGGCGAGTGCCAGTTGATTCGACCGGATGGCGTCGGCAGTGGCTCCGGCCCCGGCCTCGACCGGCTCAAGCTGCTTCGAGACGTCGGCCAGCAGGCCTGCTCCAGCGGCGAGTATCCGGCGGTCGTGGGTGAACGAGAGCATGCAGTCATCCTCAGAGAGGGCCGTCCGCAAGAGTCTGTCGCGGTCGACCGCAGGGAGGTTGGCCGTTCGTTCGCCGGCCGTCAGCGGAAACCATTCGGCCGCAAGCCCTGCCAATTGCCGCTCGAAGACCGCGGCATCGGCGATCCCGGCGGCGGCGCGGGCCAGAGAGAGCAGTGAGTCGAGGGACCGACAGACGCGGAGCGAGACGGTCCCTTCGCCTTCCTTCACGGTCCCGGGCTCTTGGAGATCAGCGGCCAGGGCGCCGAGACCTTCGGCAAACCCGACAAGCACCGCGGCTCCTCGCTTCGGGGCGACCGCCGCAGCACGGCTGGCCTCGTCGGCGAGTTCGCCGATGGTCCGCATGGTGGCTTCATCGAGCGGCGACGATGCCGCCGGATCGAGACGGGATCGCAGCAGTTCGATCCGCTGCCAGACCGCCGCCGTTTGCCTGGCGGGATCGGCAGCCGACGATTCGCTTTCGACGGCTCCGGTCGGCGCTGTCTGCCGATCGGTGGCCGGGGAGGTGCCTGGAATCCGTCCCCCGGTCAGGACTGTGGCAACGGCCGCCAGTCCGGCCACAGAAAGCAGCAGATGCCGCCCGGCATCCGGCAGGGGAACCCGAGCGATCGACTCACTCGCTTCAGCCGCTACGAGGACGGCCAGCTGCCGCAGCAGCGGCGATCCTTCCTCGTACGGACGGGCAGCGGTCCCGTCGCCGCAGGCAGAGACCGGATCATCGAGAAAATCGATCGCGCTCGAGATCCGTTCGCCGAGACGGTGGTCGTTCGCCTCCGCTGCGAGGGTGACCGTGAGCCGCGAGGGCCACTGCCGGGCGAGCCGAGAGGCCGTCCACCATGTCATGGCGATCACCACCGCCGGGACGACCAGCCGGCGGAGTGGTTCGATTTCGAGTGGCAGTCCGACAGCCGTGGCGAGTCGGGGTACGATGCCACTGACGGCCCAGGCGGCCGCGGCCGCGAGGCCGATCTGGCCTGCGGCACCGGACATGAGCAGGCAGCGGGACTGGAGAACGCGGCGGTCGAGCCTCGTTCGCAATCTTCGGACAGCGGTCATGTCGAGCATGTCGAGGCCGGGGCGAATCATGTTCACGGCAACCCCCTTCGGGCCCGCAGCGCCCAGTCGATCGAGCATCCGGCGACAATCGCCGCAACAAGCAGCCCGATGAGCCATGTCCGCCGGCCTGCCGGATCGATGGCGGATTGATCGACGCGGGCCAGACGGGCAAGCGTTTGGGCCAGCGAGGAAATTGCATCGAGCCTTACGACGGCGCCGCCACTGGCGATCGCTGCAGCCTCCATGCCGAGCGTGTCTGCGGTCAGGCCGGGCCGCTCCAAAGTTGCCGGTGGGACGAAGAAATCCCGGCAGATCGGCTGCGGCTCATCGCTGCGGCCATCGTCGGGGGGCAAAACTGCAAGGCTGTGCCACCCCGGCTGCACCGGATCGAGCCGCAGTGAACGAGCATCCAGAGTCTTTTCC
>CAMDFJ010000193.1 GCA_945897435.1 Candidatus Kuenenia stuttgartensis
GGACGTCGGCCCCGCCGCGTCGGCCACGGCGATCCGATCGGCCGCCGAAAGTGGCTCGTCCCATGTGGCGACGAGTCGCGTGCCGATGGCGGCCGCCTCCTTCATCCAGCCAGCGGCCTGGCCTGCCAATTCCCGTCGCTTCTTGGCGATCCGGTCTCGGGCGAAGGGAATCTCGCTGGCGGCCCGGCCGCGTTCGGCGTCGCGGAGCCTCTGCAGTTCGAGACGGTAGGCGACGAGATCGTCGGCGATGCCTGCGGCGTAGGAATCGAGTTCCGAGGCGGCATCCTCGAGCTGACGCTCGGCCGCGGCGAGGCCGTTGGGATCGAGCGTCAGTTTGGCCCGTCGGTCGCGGAGGAGCTTTTTCCAGGATTCGACCAGCGACGCCTTCCAGCGGACGGTTGCATCGGCCGCATCGGCCGTATCCATCGCCCCGAGGGTGCCGCTCCAATCGCCCGTCTCGGGAAGTCCCTTTCGAAACGATTCCGCCAATGGCCCGACGGCCGCCTTCCGAAACGGGGCGCTCGACCAATTCGGATCGCGGAGGTGACTCATCCCCTCGAGGAAGAAGTGCAGCCCGATGACGATGCGGAGAAACGCCACCGCCGCCAACGCCAGCAGAGTTGAGGTCTTGCAGTTCATATCGCAGCCTGCGGTCCCACGGAAAGCACACCCAACTCTATTCAATCACAGATCGGAGCGAAGGCAACGGGAATTTGACGATCGGCCCCCGGCCGTTCCTTTCCTGCAATCCGGAGCGGGGGGATGACTTGTCAGCCCAGCCGACTTCCTGCGAAAACCGGGCCATGCGAATCGTGCTCTGCTACCCAGTCGAACCGCGGCATTGCCGCCAGATTCAGGAAACCGTGCCCGAGGCGACGGTCTGCGACGCAGGGCAGGAACGGGTGTCGGAGGAAGTCCTGGCCGCCGACATCTTCTGCGGGCATGCAAAGGTACCCCTGCCCTGGGACCGGGTGGTGGCGGAGGGGAGGCTGGGCTGGATCCAGTCGTCTGCGGCCGGCCTCGACCACTGCCTCGTCCCCGCCGTGGTCGGCTCCGGGATCACGGTCACGAGCGCCTCGGGCGTACTCGCCGACCAGGTTGCAGAACACGGGCTCGGCCTGGCAATCGCCTGCACCAGGCGGCTGCCGCTGTTTCTCGACCAGCAGCGGAATCGGGAGTTTGTCCGGCGGCCGACTCGGGATCTGACCGGCTCCACGGTCGGGATCGTCGGTCTCGGCGGCGTGGGCCGCAGACTCGTGGATGTGCTGACCCCATTTCGGCCGCGGATTCTGGCCACCGACTTTTTTCCGGTTCGCAAGCCGCCCGCCGTGGAATTTCTCGGCGGCCCCGACGATCTGCCACGGGTTCTCTCGGAGGCGGATCTGCTCTTTCTTTGCGCCCCCTTGACCCCTCGCACCCGCGGCATGATCGATGCCGGGGCGATCGGTCGGATGAAACCCGGATCGATTCTCGTGAACATGGCCCGCGGGCAGCTCGTCGTCGAGGACGCCCTCGTCGATGCACTCGAGAGTGGGCAGCTCGATTCCGCCGCCCTCGATGTCACTCCCCAGGAACCGCCCGCACCGACAAGCCGGCTCTGGACGGCACCGCGATTGATCATCACGCCGCACGTGGCCGGACAATCGGCCCGCCGAATCGATGCAATGACCGACTTTTTCTGCGACAATCTCCGGAGGTACGTGGAGGGTCGCCCGCTGCGAAATCTGGTCGACAAGCAGCTTGGATTTCCGCAGCCGTCGGATGCCGACGCATGACCGCTCGCCACGACCAGACAGCCGCAGGCACCGAATGACGACGACGATCTACCAGGAGGGCAGGCCGACGATCTCCGTTTCCGGGGAGGTTGGAACCCGTTGCCCCGAGCAATTGCTTGCCCGCTACGGCGAGATCATCGAGGGCGGGCGGCTCAACTGGACGGAATACCACAACCTCACCAAGCGGCTCGGAGCCGGTGGCCAGGGGATCGTGTTTCTCACGACCCGCCGCGGCTCGGACGGATTCACGCTGCCGGTCGCACTCAAGATCTTCTCTCCGGAACGCTACGAATCCGAGGCGCTCTACGACGAGGCGATGGAACGGATCGCGCTCGTCTCCTCACGGGTCGCCCAGATCCAGCACGACAACCTGCTCGACGTGCAGAACTTCGTCGAGCAGCGCCGGATCCGGATCATGGAGATGGAGTGGATCGACGGCTACGATCTGTCGAGGCTGCTGGCCCCCGAACTGCTGCAACGGACCCGGGCCAGCGTCCGCGACGAGCGTTGGAAGTATCTCAACAACGTGATCGTCACGGCCGGGCCGCAACAGTCGCGGCTCAAGCCCGGGGTGGCGATCTCGATCGTGCGGGAATGTCTGGCAGCCCTGGCGGCGCTGCACCGCGACGGGATCGTGCACGGCGACATCAAGAGCTCCAACATCATGGTCAAGCGGACCGGCAACGCGAAGATCATCGACATCGGCTCGGCCCTCGCCCTCGACAACATCCCCGCAAACCGCACCTGCACGCCTTCCTATGCAGCACCCGAGGTGCTGGAAGGCCGGGAGAACACTCCCCGCTCCGACCTTGCGAGCCTCGGCTACGTGCTCATCGAAATGCTTTCCGGCCAGCCGCCGTTTGCCGGCCTGCAGTCGTATCGGGACCTGCTCGAGGCGAAGCGGTCGCTCGTCCACAGGCTGCCGCAGCTTCTGCCGTCGGAGGTGACCTGCAACGAACTCCTGATGAACTTCTGCCGAGGCATGATCGCGGCCGATCCTTCGAAGAGGTTCCCGAGTGCCGAGGCCGCCGACCTCGTCAAGGAGGGAGCGGCGAGCTTTCATCGCCAGCTCATCGTCGGCGGTCTGGCGAGCGAATACGAAAACGAGATCCGGGCCTGGCTGGACGAGCTCGATTGAGCGGATGCAGAGCCATCCTGGCAATCCTGTTCGGCAAGGCATTCCCTGCCGCCATGACAGGCTGAAGCCTGTCCCACGTCGGGCAGCGTCAGGCCCGGAGGGCCGGGTCAACACCAGCCGGTGCACGCCTGGCCAGACGACGGAACGCACGGTCTGCTACTCGCGCCGCAGGTCGCCTGTCCGCTGGTATCGCT
>CAMDFJ010000194.1 GCA_945897435.1 Candidatus Kuenenia stuttgartensis
TGGGCATCGACCACCACCGTCTGACGACGAAGTTCCAGGGCCTCGACGTGCGGCTCACGGGGATCGCGGGGCACGTCGTGAAAGGCATCATGGCCTGAGGGCACGTCCGATCGCGGGCAGCACTATGATGACATTCCTTCGCCCGATCCGCTGGACGCTGATCACCCTCGCCTCATGCTCCGTCATCGGCGGCTTCCTGCTCCTCGCCCGCAGCGGCCTCGGGCAATCGAGCCTCGAGCGGCGGTTCGATGAACTCGACGCGGATGGTGACGGTCGCCTGACACCGGACGAACTCCCCCAGCGCCGGTTTTTTGAGGCGCTCGACCTCGACCGTGACAGCGAGGTGACGAAACCCGAGGCCCGCAAGGCGATCGCAAACGGGGCCTTGAAGGTGGTGCAGGAGAAGGTCCGATCTGGCAGCGGGGCAACCAAGGCTCCCGCGGGCGAGGCTGCTGCGTCGGAACCTCCGCTGCGGCAGGGACCGCAGCCGATCCTGCCCGGCGACCATGGCGTCGGTCGGCTCGTGGCGGCCGTGCAGTACGCCGATCTCGATGGCCGGTCGCATTCGGTGGGCGGAGGAGACGAGCGCTACACCGTCTTCGCGATGACGAGCACGTCCTGCCCCCTGAGCAGGAAATACCTGCCCACGCTCATTGATCTGGCCGCAACCGCGCCGCATGGGGTGCGGTTCGTGCTCGTGAATGCCGGCTCATCCGATGATCCGGCCGCGATGCGGGAGACGGCCGCACGGCTCAAGGAGGGCACGATCTACGTGCATGACCGAGAGGCGGCTCTGGCCCGCTCGCTGGGTGCGACCAGTACCACCGATGTGGTCGTGATCGATGCCCGGCGAACGGTCGAGTATCACGGTGCGATCGACGATCAATACGGCTTCGGCTATGCGCTCGATGCGCCGCGGCGACGCTATCTGGCGGAGGCGATCTCGGCACTCTCTGCCGGTGGCAAGCCTCCGCTGGCCGCGACCGACGCCCCAGGCTGCGATCTCGATCTGGAGGCGGTCTCGGTGGCCACCACCCTGACATACCACGGCCGCATCTCCAGGATCCTGCAGCGACACTGTGTCGAATGCCATCGCGACGGCGGGGCGGGCCCCTTTCCCCTCGACACCCTCGACGATGCCGTCGGTCATGCAGCGATGATCAGAACGGTGATCGACCGGGGCACGATGCCCCCCTGGTTCGCAGCCCCGATCGCCCCTGCGGAAGCCGACGGCCGCTCGCCCCACCACTCACCATGGGCAAACGACCGCTCGCTGGCCGAGTCAGAGAAGCGGGACATGCTCGCCTGGATCGACGGAGGCCGTCCGGAGGGCGATCCCGCCGACGCACCCGCCCCCGGCAGCTATCCCAAGGAATGGCAGATTGGCAGTCCTGACGAGGTGTTCGAGTTCGCCGAGCCTGTGGCCGTGAAGGCGACGGGCGTGATGCCATATCAGACCGTGATTGTAGAGACGAACCTGCCCGAGGACCGCTGGGTCCAGGCGATCGAGGTCCAGCCGGGCGACCGAAACGTTGTCCACCACGCCCTCATTCATCTGGCAGGTGTCGGGGAAGACGCCGTCCGTCCGCGCGGCGCCGAGGCCGAGGAGAGGGGTGGCTTCTGGGGTGAGTACGTGCCCGGGCAGAACACACTCGTCTATCCCGCTGGATTCGCCAAACTCCTGCCGAAGGGAGCCAGACTCCGGTTCCAGATGCACTACACGCCCAACGGCACCGCCACGACCGACAGCACGCGGGTGGGGGTGATCTATGCGAAGGAGCCGCCCATCCACGAGGTCAAGGTGGCAGGGATCGTCAACGCCCGGATCTCGATCCCGCCGGGCGCGGCCGATCACCGTGAGGAGGCGTCGCTGAAACTCCCCTTCGACGCCACGATCATGGGATTCCTGCCGCACCTCCACGTCCGGGGCAAGGCCTGCCGCTACGAATGCATCCACAGCGACGGCACGACCGCCACCCTGCTCGATATTCCTCGCTACGACTTCAACTGGCAGTTGCTCTACCGGCTCCACGAACCGATCGCACTGGAGGCGGGCGAGAGGCTGAAGTTCACAGCCTGGTATGACAACAGCGCTGGGAATCCGGCGAACCCCGATCCGACAAAGACGGTCCGCTGGGGGCCGCAGACGTTCGACGAGATGCATCTGGGATACGTCGAGTATTACCTGCCCGGTGCCGGGCCACGCCGCGCCGACAGTCGTCCCCCTTCTCCATCGACTGAAGTCGACTGAAATCGATCAGCCCAGCGGCCGAAATCGCTCTCGTGGTCGCAGTGGGGGGTCCGGGCCGCGTCTTCTTGCGGGTCTTTTCGCCGATCCGTACAACACGTGACTCACGCACCGAGTCTCCACGAGGGGTTTTCCGCCATGGCCAAGGCCACCGCAGCGCAGAAGTCTGCAACGCTTCCCGAATCGAAGAACGTCGGCTCCGCCCTCGGCAAGGCGCTCGACGCCGGCAAGGGAATCCTCCGGCTCTCGCCAACCTGGGTGCCGCGGAGCTTTCTCCATCCCGGAAAGCGGGTTCGTCTCCATCCCGACGACTACTACTCCTACGGCCTCGACCGGGGTGGCATCGACGAACGTTGGTTCGCGAGCACGACGGAGGCCGCCAACGAGGGCCGCGTGCCCGACGAGGGGCTTTCCTGGTGCGTCTTCGACGGCGAGCGGTTCCTGCTGCGGGACGCCGTCGCCGAAGGGGGCCCGAGGCTCGTCGGCAAGCAGATCTGGGATCGCTACAAGAAGTGGCCTGTCTATTCGAAGTTCTTCGACAACATGGGGCCGATTCCCCATCACATGCACCAGTCGTTCGAGGACGCCAAACTCGTCGGCCAGGAAGGAAAGCCCGAGAGTTATTACTTTCCGCCGCAGTACAACAACTGCGACAACCACTTCCCCTACACCTTCATGGGGCTCGAGCCGGGCACCACGAAGGAGGATGTCCGCCGCTGCCTGGAAAACTGGAACCGGGGGGACAACGGCATCATCGATCTCGCCAAGGCCTACCGGCTCGAGCGGGGCACCGGCTGGCTGATCCCGCCGGGCGTCCTGCCTGCACCGGGCTCGCTGCTC
>CAMDFJ010000195.1 GCA_945897435.1 Candidatus Kuenenia stuttgartensis
GCACGATCGGCACGGCGCCGATGCAGTTCACGGTCTCGCTTTCCTCGGCCTCGGCCCAGGCGGTCTCGGTGCAGTATTCCACCGCTGATGGCACGGCGACCGCCGCCAGCGATTACACCGCAACCAGCGGCACGCTCACCTTCGCCCCCGGCGAACTCACGAAGACGGTCTCCGTTGCCGTCACCGGCGACGCCGCAGTCGAGTCGGACGAGACGCTGATCCTGAGGCTCGGTACGGCCCTCGCCGCGACGATCCTCTCGGGTACGGGCACCGGCACGATCGTCAACGATGATGCCGCGACCCCTGGCAGCTACAACTACGCCGACGTGCTGCAGAAGTCGCTGCTGTTCTACGACGCGCAGCGGTCCGGCGACCTGCCCGCGAACTTCCCGGTCAATTGGCGGGGCGACTCGGCGCTCACCGACGGTGCGGACGTGGGCGTCGATCTCAGCGGCGGCTATTACGATGCCGGCGATCATGTGAAGTTTGCCCTGCCGATGGCGTCCTCGATGACGCTCCTCGGCCTCGGTGTCGTGCAGTACCGCGACGCCTATGCCACCAGCGGCCTGCTGCCGCAGATGCTCGAGTCGCTCAAGTGGGGCACCGACTGGCTCATCAAGGCCCATCCGTCGGCCAACGTGTTTTACGCCCAGGTTGGCAACGGCAGCGCCGATCATGCCTTCTGGGGCGCACCCGAGGTCATGACCATGGGTCGTCCCGCCTACAGGCTCGATGCCACGAGACCTGGCTCGGATGCGGCCGGCGAGGCGGCGGCGGCCCTGGCGGCGGCCTCGATCGCGTTTCGGCCGACCGACGCGGTCTATGCCGACCTGCTCCTGAAGCATGCCCGCGAACTGTTCAGCTTCGCCGACACCTATCGCGGCAAGTATTCCGACAGCATTCCCGACGCAGCCTCCTACTACAACTCGTTCAGCGGCTACAACGACGAACTGGCCTGGGCCGCGACCTGGCTCCACAAGGCCACCGGCGAACAGGCCTATCTGGCCAAGGCGGAGACGATCTATGCCGCGAGCCTCGCCGGCCAGCAGCTGCAGTGGACCCATTCCTGGGACGACAAGACATACGGCACCGCCGTGCTGCTGGCGCAGGTGACGGGCAAGGCTGTCTACAAGGCCGATGCCGAACGCTGGCTCGACTACTGGACCGTCGGCAACTCCAGCGGACGAATCAAGACCACAGCCGGTGGCCTGGCCTTCCTCGACACCTGGGGGTCGCTGCGGTATTCGGCCAACACATCGTTCCTCGCGCTCGTCTACAGCGACACCGTGGGCGACAAGGGTGGCCGCTACCACGACTTCGCGGTCCGGCAGATCAACTACATGCTGGGCGACAATCCGCAGGGGCGGAGCTACGTGGTCGGCTTCGGCAACAATCCGCCGCTGAATCCGCACCATCGCGGTGCCAGCGGCGTGTATGACGGCAACGTCAACGCGGCCTACGACAACCGCCACGTTCTCTACGGCGCACTCGTCGGCGGCCCGCAGACCGCCAGCGACAGCGACTACGTCGACACGCGGAGCAACTACATCGGTAACGAGGTGGCCCTCGACTACAACGCCGCCTTCCAGGGCGCCGTGGCCCGGCTTTACACGGAATATGGCGGAAAGGTCGTGGCAGCCATGCCGCCGGCGGAGACGCCGACCAACGAGTTCTTCGTGCAGGCGGCGGTCAACACGGTGGGCAGCGGCTACACCGAGATCAGGGCGCTGATCAACAACCAGTCGGCCTGGCCGGCACGGATGTCTTCCAACCTCTCGTTCCGCTATTTTCTGGACATCTCGGAGGTGACGGCGGCGGGCTATACGGCCGCCGACGTGCAGGTGACGAGCAACTACACGCAGGGCGGCACCGTCAGCGGCCTGCAGGCATGGGATGCGGCGAAGGGCATCTACGCGGTCACGGTCGACTTCACTGGAACTGCGATCGGTCCAGGCACGGGCAGTTCCTACTGGCGTGAGGCGCAGTTCCGGGTCGGCCTGCGGAGCGGACTGCCGGCCTCCGCCTGGAGCGCACTCAACGACTGGTCGTATCAGGGCATCGCGACCGACCGGAATGCTCCAGCCAGGACGGCCTCAATCCCCGTCTACGATGCCGGCAAGCTGGTGTTTGGCCAGACGCCGACCGGCTCACTGACCCCGACGCCGACGCCCGCGCCGATCCCGACGCCCGCGCCGACACCCGTCCCGACCCCGACCCCCACGCCGGCTCCAACGCCAACTGGTGGCATCGCCGTGACCTACTCCCAGACAAGCGGCTGGGGCACGGGCTTCAACGGCGACCTGAAGATCAAGAACAGCGGCACGACGCCGACCAACGGCTGGACGATGGAATTCGACATGACGGCGAACATCGTCAACATCTGGAACGCCGAGATCGTCAGCCATGTCGGCACCCGCTACGTGATTCGAAATGCAGCCTGGAACGGCAATATCGCCGCCGGTGCCGAGATCTCGTTCGGCTTCCAGGCCGACGGCATCGCCGGCGAACTGCCGACGAACAAGAAGGTCAACGGCCAACTCGTCGCGTAGCTCTCGAGCGACACGACCAACCCCACTCCGGAGGTATGCCGCCCGCCGCCCAAACAGGCCACTCGATCCGACTGGCTCGCCGAGGACGAGCAGCCCATGCCCGGCCAAAACTTGCGAAACTACCGCTGGTTGAGGTATTCTTCCAAAGGGGGTCTTTTCGATCAGCGAGAAAACATGAGCGAGGGGTCAGCGATGTGCACACAAGAGCCGTCTGGGATCATGGGGATTCGCAGCCGAAGGGCTGCCTTCACGCTGGTTGAACTGCTCGTGGTGATCGCGATCATCGGGGTGCTGGTCGGCCTCCTCCTGCCGGCGGTACAGGCGGCCCGCGAAGCGGCGCGGCGGAGCAACTGCCAGAACAATCTCAAGCAGATCGGCCTGGCGATCCTCTCGCACGAAAGTGCCAAAAAAGCCTATCCGGCCGGCTACAGCTATTTCGGGACCAACGAGCGGTGCTGGGGCTGGGCGACGTTCATCCTTCCCTACATGGAGGAGATGGATCTTTACCAGACCCT
>CAMDFJ010000196.1 GCA_945897435.1 Candidatus Kuenenia stuttgartensis
GTGCTGCTCGAGCGGTATCTGCAGGCTGCCGAGGATGTGGCGCAGGCCGTGATCCATGCCGCCGATGCGGAAACCGCCCCCACCCAGAAGCTCGATGGAAAGACGCTTGGACGCACCGGTAACTTCGGACACGACGTGGAGTTTCCCACGGCGGGCAACTACATCATCCGGGTGAAGGCCGCCGGCGAACTCGCCGGCACCGATCCGCCCGAGATGGCGGTCGCCTTCGACGGCAAGGTGCGGAAGAAGTTCGACGTCGGGAACCCGAAGCCGATGTTCCGCGATTTCGAGATCCGGACGACCGCCTCGGCAGGCAAGCACCGCATCGACATCGGATTCCTCAACGATTTCAGCGGCACCGACCCGCGGACAAAAAAGAAGGTCGACCGCAACCTCGCCGTCGAGCGGATCCTCGTGGTGGGGCCGATCGGCGTCATGCCCGATCCGCTTCCCGAGCCACACCAGCGGTTTTTCAAGAAGCCGATCGACCCCAAGGCGGAGCGGGAGCAGCAGTACGAGCAGGCGAAGGATATTCTCCGTCCGCTGGCCTCGCGGGCCTTCCGCCGCCGGGCGACCGATGCCGAGATCGAGGCGCTCGGTCAGGTCTTCGAGGCGGCCCGCTACGAGGGCCAGTCGATCGAACGGGCGATGCAGGCCTCCGTCACGGCGCTGCTGGTGGCCCCATCGTTTCTGTTCCGCGTCGAGCAGGAGGCCTCGCCAGGAAAGATCCGCAGGCTCGACGACTTCGAGGTGGCGTCGAGGCTCTCCTATTTCCTCTGGAGCACGATGCCCGACGATCAGCTCTTTCGTGCCGCCGCCCGTGGGGAACTCCGCACCGACGAGCAGGTGGTGGCACAGGCGATGCGGATGCTCGAGGACGACAGGTCGCGGGCGCTGGTGGAAAACTTCGCCGGCCAGTGGCTCCAGCTCCGCAGCCTGGAGGAGATCACGCCCGACCGCGGCCAGTTCAAGGAATTCGACGACGATCTCCGGGCGGCCATGCGGCGCGAGACGGAGGAATTTTTCTGGGCGATCGTGCGGAACGACCGCAGCGTGCTCGAATTCCTCGATGCCGACTACACCTACGTCAACGGGCGACTGGCGAAGCACTACGGCATTCCCGAGATCTCGGGCGATGAGTTTGTCCGCGTTTCGGTCGATCCGGAGAAGCGGGGCGGCCTTCTGGGCCAGGCCAGCGTGCTCACCGTGACGAGCAATCCGACCCGGACGAGCCCGGTCAAGCGGGGCAAGTGGATCCTGGAAAACCTGTTCGCGGCGCCGCCGCCGCCGCCGCCGCCGGACGTCCCGGAATTGGCGGAGGGGGGCGGCGAGAAGCTCACCGGCGGGCTCCGGCAACGGATGGAGCAGCATCGGGAAAACCCGTCCTGCGCCGCCTGCCACCAGCTGATGGATCCGCTGGGATTCGGCCTCGAAAACTACGATGCCGTGGGAGCCTGGCGAACCAAGGACGGCGAGTTTGAGGTCGACGCGGGAGGCGAACTGCCGGGCGGCCGCAACTTCCGCGGGCCCAAGGAATTGCGTCAAGTGCTCCTCGATCGGCGGGACGAATTTCGCCGTTGTCTGGCCGAAAAGCTGCTCACCTACGCGCTCGGCCGGGGCCTGGAATGGTATGATGCCTGTGCGGTTGAGCGGATCGCTGAGCGGTCGGCCGCCGAGGGCGACAGGTTTTCCGTTTTTGTGGCGGAGATCGTGAAAAGCCCGGCTTTCCGCAAGCGGGAGTCGACTTCGGCCCGATGAACCAGATGGTGGTTCGTGCGTAAGGAGTTCGGATCGGTTTCGGGGGAATCAATCTCCCGGTGAGACCTGACTGACTGAAGGGGATCAACCTCTCGAGGGGATGAACAAGGGGATGAACATGGGGATGAATCTGTCGCGGCGGACGGTACTCCGCGGTCTGGGCACGACGATGGCGCTGCCGGTCTTGGAGGCGATGCTTCCCGCGACCGCCTTCGCGGCTCCGAAAAAAGCCTCTGGAAAGCTTCCCCTGCGGATGGCCTTCGTCTATTCGCCCAACGGCATGCACATGCCCGACTGGACGCCGACCTCGGAGGGGGCCGATTTCAAGGTTCCCTGGATTCTCGAACCGCTCGCCGATCTGCGGGACCAGTGGAGCGTGCTCAGTGGCCTGGCCCACCGCAAGGCGAATGCCAACGGTGACGGCGGCGGCGATCATGCCCGGGCGATGACCACGTTTCTGACCGGAGTTCAGGCCCGCAAGACGTCGGGCGCCGACATCCAGGCCGGGGCGTCGGCCGACCAGATCGCCGCCAAGGCGATCGGCAGGCGGACGCGATTGCCCTCCCTCGAGATCGGTGCCGACGCAGGAGCCCAGTCGGGCTCCTGCGATTCTGGCTACAGCTGTGCCTACTCTTCGACCATCTCCTGGAGGAGCGAGACCCAGCCGGTGCCGAAGGAGACCGATCCCCGGCTGATCTTCGAGCGGCTCTTCGAGAATGGCCGGCCCGACGAGTCGGAGGCGGCGCGTGCCCGGCGGGCCTTCGTCAGCCGCAGCGTCCTCGACTTCGTGCTGGAAGACGCCAACCGGCTCAACCGTGCGCTCGGCGTGGCCGATCAACGGAAGCTCGAGGAATACCTCTCCTCCGTCCGCGAACTGGAACTGCGAATCGCGCGGACGAGCAAGAAGACCAACAACATCGGGATCTCGAAGCCCGAGGAGGTGCCCGAGGTCTACGAGGATCATCTCCGGCTGCTGGCCGATCTGATGGTCGTGGCATTCCAGACCGATCAGACCCGGCTGGCGACCTTCGTCTTCGCCAACGAGGGGAGCAACAAGAACTACTCGTTCATCGGAGTGCCCGAGGGACATCACGAACTCTCGCACCACGGCAACGACCCCGTGAAGCATGAGAAGCTGCGAAAGATCAACCGCTTCCACGTCGAGCAACTGGCCTATCTGCTCAAACGGCTGCAGGACGTCAAGGAGGCCAACGGGCCGCTGCTCGACCGCTGCATGATCGTCTACGGCAGCGGCATGGGTGACAGCAACCGCCACGACCATGAGAGCCTGCCGCTGCTGCTGGCG
>CAMDFJ010000197.1 GCA_945897435.1 Candidatus Kuenenia stuttgartensis
CGAAACTCCCTCTGGCCTGCGATCCCGGCCTGTCTGGTCAGCCTGAAAACGCCCTCGCAATACCGAGGAAGTCGTCGGCCTTGAGACTGGCACCGCCGACCAAGGCACCGTCGATGTCCGGCTGGACGGCGAGGTCGGCGGCGTTGTCGGGCTTCACGCTGCCGCCGTACTGGATCCGAATCTTGCCCGCCACCTCCGCCGACGCCAGCGATCCGAGCAGCGAGCGGATCAGGGCATGCACCTCCTGGGCCTGCTGGGGCGAGGCCACCTTGCCGGTGCCGATCGCCCAGACCGGCTCGTAGGCAACGACGACCTTCTCCAGCTCGACCGCGGAGAGACCCGCGAGCGAGCCGCGAATCTGGGCCGTGACGACGGCGTCGGTCCGCCCCGCTTCGCGTTCCTCGAGCGTCTCACCGACGCAGACGATCGGTGTCAGACCGGCCGCGAGGGCCGATTTCGTCTTGGCGTTGACGATCGCGTCGGTCTCGCCAAAGAGCGTCCGCCGCTCGGAGTGGCCGAGGATCACGTACCGGCAGCCGAGGTCGACGAGCATCGGCGGGGCCACCTCGCCGGTGAAGGCGCCGCCTGCCTTGTCGTGCATAGTCTGGCCGCCGAGCGTCACGCCCGAGGGGCTCGTCGAGCCGGAAAGGCCGAGTGCCGAGCCGACCGTTTCGAGATAGGCGGCGGGCGGGCAGAGCACGAGGTCCACCCCGGCAGCCTCGGCCGATCGGGCCGCCACGGCCAGGGCCAGGTCGCGGCCCTTGGCACGATCGAGGTTCATCTTCCAATTACCGGCGACGATCTTCCTGCGGGACATACGGTTCTCCTCGGGTGTGGCCGGGGATCATAAACCGTGAGCCCGCGGGAAGGAACCCGTCCTGCCCGTCGTCGAGGGCTAGCCGACCGCGGCGGCGGTCGCGTAGGAGCCCAGCACGACGACGCGTTTGCAGCGTTTCTCGAGCGCGGCGATCGCCCGGCGGACGCGGAGGTCGTCGCGGTGGCCCTCGAGCTCCACGAAGAAGATGTAGCCCCGCTCCTTGCCGGGCATCGGGAAGGACTCGATCCAGGTGAGGTTGAGCTTCTGCTTCTTGGGCACCGAGAGGGCGTCGGCCAGGCCGCCCGGCTTGTGCTCGATCTCGAACATCAGCGAGGTCTTGTCGCGGCCGGTCCGCCTGGCGTCGGCATGGCCGATGACGGCGAAGCGGGTGGTGTTGTCGGCGACGTCCTCGATGTCTTCCGCGAGCACGTTGAGCCCGTAATGCACGCCGGCCTGACGGCTGGCGATCGCAGCGGCATGCGGCGTCTTGCTCGCGGTCTCGGCCGCGGCGCTCGTGCTCGTGACCTCGATCAGCCGGGCGTTCGGGAGGTGCCGGGCCAGCCAGTTGCGGCACTGCGAGAGGGCCTGCGGGCGGCTGTAGACCTCGCGGATCGCCGCCCGATCGCCGGCGGCGAGGAGCGTGTGGTGGATTCGCAGCGGCACCTCGGCGCAGATCTTGACGGGCAGCCGGGAGAAGTTGTCGAGCGTGTCGGCGATCCGGCCGTCGGTCGAGTTTTCGAGCGGCACCACGCCGTAGTGCGAATGGCCGGCGTGCACCTCCTCGAAGGCAGCCGAGATGCTGGCCACGGGAACGAATTCGACGGAGCTCCCAAACCTGTGCAGGGCCGCCAGATGGCTGTAGGTCCAGGCGGGGCCGAGATGGGCGACGCGGATGTGCTGCTCGATCGCCCGCGACCCCGAGATGAGCTCGCGATAGATCGCCTTGAGGCTTTCGTTCGAGAGTGGGCCGGCGTTGGACGAGGCGACCCGTTCGAGCACCATCTCCTCCCTGGCCGGGTCGTAGGTCTGCTGACCGTTTGAGGCCTTGAGGTGGCCGATCTGGCGGGCGAGTTCGGCCCGGGCGTTCATCAGGCCGACCAGGTCGCGGTCGATGGTGTCAATCTGGGAACGCAGTCCCGCGAGCCCGGAGCTCGTGCTGCCATCCGAGCCCGACTTTGAAGACGACTTGGCCATGGAATACCCAGAGGAAGCCAGAGCGGGAAAAGGCGACGGCCAAAATGGCAGGCGATTGCCGTGCGGTCCGAATGTCCGGTCGCCACAGGCTTCAACTGTACTCCGAACAACGGCCGGGTAAATACGCTGCCGCTGCTGAAAAACCCGTTCCCGGGGCCGCTGGCACGGCCTTTGCTTTCCTTCTTAGCGACGACGACGACCGACAATTCTGACCAGGAGACGCAGATCATGGCAACCAAGCAGGGCGAGAAGATCATCGGCATCGACCTCGGCACCACGAACTCGGTGGTCGCCGTCATGGAGGGCAAGGAGCCCAAGGTCATCGCCAACAAGGAAGGCAACCGTCTGACGCCCAGCGTGGTGGCCTTCAACGACAAGGGGGAGACGCTCGTGGGCGATCACGCCCGCCGCCAGGCCGTCACCAACCCCAAGCGGACGATGTACTCGATCAAGCGGTTCATGGGCCGACGGCACAACGAGGTGGCGGGCGAGGAGAAGATGGTGCCCTACGAGGTCGTCGGCGGCCCCGAGGACTACGTCAAGGTCAAGGCCGGCGACCAGACCTTCACGCCTCCCGAGGTTTCGGCCAAGGTGCTGCGGGCGCTCAAGGAATCGGCCGAGAGCTATCTCGGACACAAGGTCAACAAGGCGGTGATCACCGTTCCGGCCTACTTCAACGACGCCCAGCGGCAGGCCACCAAGGACGCCGGCCAGATCGCCGGCCTCGAGGTGATGCGGATCATCAACGAGCCCACCGCGGCCGCCCTCGCCTACGGTCTTGAAAAGAAGGCCCAGGAAAAGATCGTGGTCTTCGATCTCGGCGGCGGAACCTTCGACGTTTCGGTGCTGGAGGTGGCCGACGGCGTGTTTCGCGTGATCAGCACCAACGGCGACACCCACCTCGGTGGCGACGACTTCGACCAGACGCTGATCAACTACGTCGCCGACCAGTTCAAGAAGGAGCAGGGGATCGACCTGCGGAAAGACACGATGGCCCTGCAGCGGCTGCAGGAGGCCTGCGAGAAGGCGAAGAAGGAACTCTCCTCC
>CAMDFJ010000198.1 GCA_945897435.1 Candidatus Kuenenia stuttgartensis
TTTGCCAGCGGCACCGAACTGATCGTGACCAGCCGGGGCGACAACGGACTCCTCTTCGAAGGCACCAAGGGGCGGCTGTTCGTCAACCGTTCCAAGATCACTGGCACTCCGATCGAGGAGGGCTGGGACAAGGACATGTTCGGCGACGACGACCTCAAGGCTCTCGCCAAGGGCAAGCCGTTCGAGGGGCACAAGGCCAACTTCTACCGCTGCATCCGCGAGGGCGGCCTGCCTCTCTCGGACGTCTACAGCCACATCATCGCGATGAACACCTGCCATCTGGCGGCGATCGCGGCCCGTCTGGGCCGTTCGATCAGGTGGGACCCCGCCACGGAAACCATCGTCGGCGACGAGCAGGCCGCAGCATTCACCTCACGAAAACCCCGCGAGGGCTTCGAAATCCCGCGGGTCTGAGGCTGGCTTGGGATGGCGGGCATCTTTTCTTTGAGGTGATTCGCCGCAGCACCCTATCGGCCGGGAAGACGACCCCGACGGCTGATGCTGCCCATGGCTGCCTCCGTCACCGACTCCCTGCCTTTATTCCCGTAGCCGGGGGCGGCCTACGGCCCTGTTTGAGATCAGGAGTTCGACCACGGCCCGTGCGTCGGCATCGGCGCAGGATCGGCCGCGGACGGTGACCGACGGGGCTGCGACCTCGACGACCCGGCCGGTGCGGGGATCGACTGGCGATCGGCCGGGCCGGGCCGTGCTCGTGGCCAGTGCCTCGCCGGCCGAGAGCTCCACGACCTCTCCACTGCCGCGAAGGCTGACCCTCCAGGCCGTGCCCGAAGGATGCGATCCCCAGGCCCGCACCTCACCTCCGAGTTCGACGAGATGATCGACCGAGCCAAGTTCGACGAGCCGCCCGCCCAGGCAGTCGACGGCATAGCCGGGACCGATCCCGCCCAGATCGAGGGCGACACGACCACGGGCCTTGCGCAGAGCCGGCGGATGCTCACGGGTCTCGATCTGCTGCATGCCGATCGAGCCCCCCTGCTCCGCGGCCGCCACCGTGACGTCAAACGCTCCGCCCGTGTCGTCGTGCACGCGACGGGCGATCGACAGGATCGCGACCAGGTCGGGCCCGGCATCGACCCACTCGCCGGCCCGGGCCCGGTTGAATCGGCTGGCGTCGGAATCCTCCCGCCAGGTGCTCAGCTGCCGGTCGAGCCGGGCGAGTACCAGTTCGATCTCGCGGTGCACCTGGCCGCGGGTCATACCGGGTAGGTCGCGGGCGAACCTGATCCGATAGGTCGTGCCCATCGCCGGCCCCGCGAGCGTGGGCAGGTCGGCGGCGGCGGCCGGCAGGGCGGCGAGGAGCAGCAGAGAAGCCAGGGCCAGCTGGCGTTTCACGAGCAGTCGTTTCATCGGGGCCACCAGTGGGCGAGGGCGGCGGCGGCGAGACAGCCGAGCATCAGGCCATCCCGCCAGGTGAGCCTGTCGGAACGGCCGTTGAGCCGGAGCTGGTCGAGCAGGGCACCGGTCGGGCAGGCGTGGCGGCAGTAGGCCATCGGAAAGAAGGCACTGGCCAGGAGGCCCAGGGCAAAGATCGCGAGCGCCGCTCCGCCCGCGATCGTCGGCAGATAGGCGTCGAACGGCTCGAGATCGACGAGGTTGAGCGGCAGCCGAAACAGGGCCGTGAGGATGGCGACCGCGAGCAGGATCGAGGGCAGCGGAACGAGCCAGGGCCGCAGGCCGACAGGCAGGCTCCGTCGCGGCTTTGCAAACCGCACGAGCAGCTGCTGGGCCGCTCCATGGGCGCAGAGGTGCGAGCAGTAGACGTTTTTCCGGGTCGTGATCGGTAGCGCCAGGGCCGCCGCGGCGAGCGCGACGAGCACCGTGGCCGCCCGCGGCACTCCCGCCTGCGCCCAGCCCAGCAGCTGGGCCTGCGAGAGGACCGCGCCCGCACCGAATCCGAGATAGGCGAGCACGGCAATCGGCATCGCGATCCGGCCGAACCAGGATCCCCGCAGCCGCGTGAAGGCCGTCGCGATCCCCGTCGCGATCACGCCGAGGGCCCCCCACTGCGGGCCGTCGATCCGGAGCAGCAGACCCGCGAGCGAAGTCCGGCCCGCTGCCTCTGGCGCCGCTCTCTGGGCGGCTGCTGCCCGCACGATCCCCTCCGCCACGGCCTGGCTCGTCATCGTGGCCCCGCTCACCCCCTCGATGCCGGTCGAATCGGGATCGAGGCCGGAAAGTTCCTCGATCGTCATCCCCCTGTAGATCCGGCGAAACGCCCGATCGTCGCGGACGTAGCCCACGTAGGGCTCGTTGTCGTAGCTCGCGACGACGATGACGCCGCAGACCTTGCCGGCGGCGTCGAATCCCACGACCGCATCGGTCGGCCCCTGGTAGCCGATCACACGGTCGGCGGCCGGGCTCGTCCGCAGGCCCCAGCCGAGTGGAATCCGCTCGGCGGCCAGCACCCGGATCACGGCCGGATCGCCAGCATCGGGCTCGATCGCCACCGCTCCGGGAAAGATCCTTGCGAGGTCGGCGAGGGTCGGCGAGGTTTCAAAGCGGCTCGTCGCGGCCGAGCCACCGAGCCGAAGCAGGAGCGACTCGGCGATCGCGAGGCTGGTGAGTGTCGAACCGGCGACGGCGTCGGCCTTGCCGGGCCTCGCGGCGGCGAGATCGGCGAGCCTGCGGCCGCGAAACGAGGCCAGGAAGCTGGCGTCCCGCTCGATCGCGCGGACATGGTCGCGGGTGTCGCCGCTGGAGAGAATCTCAAGACCGGCCACGGTGAGGTCGGCATCGCAGACGATGAGCAGGTCGGTCGGTCCCGAAAACCCGATTGCCGCATCGCCGGCCGGACTCGTGCGCAGGATCGTGCCCACCCGACCGCCGGCCGCGTCGAGCAGGTCGCGGCCACCGGCGACGGCGTCGGCCTTGCCGGCACTCGCGGCGGCGAGATCTGCGAGCCTGCGGCCGCGAAACGAGGCCAGGAAGCTGGCGTCCCGCTCGATCGCGCGGACATGGTCGCGGGTGTCGGCGCTGGAGAGGATCTCGAGACCGGCCACGGTGAGGTCGGCATCGCAGACGACGAGCAGGTC
>CAMDFJ010000199.1 GCA_945897435.1 Candidatus Kuenenia stuttgartensis
GGGTGCTCTCCAAGCGCAGGACCAGGCTGCTCGAGGCCCAGTCGCTCGCTGAAACCATGCTCGAAAAGGCGAAACTCGATCTCTCACGGACGAAGATCAGCTCTCCGGTCGACGGTATCGTGGTCGAGGACAACGTCGAGCAGGACTCATTTGTCGCAAAGGGTGCTCCGCTGGTGACGATCGAAGACACGTCGGCCACGGAGGTGAAGACCAGTCTGCGGATGGACGAGGTGGCCCGGGCATGGGCCGGTCGCAACGGCACGGACGGGGCCCATGGTTTTCCCGAGGTGCCTGCCAAGGTCGTGTTCGTGCTCGGCGACCGGCGCTACGAGTGGGATGGGGTCTTGTCACGCCAGGAGGGCCGCGGGCTCGACGAGAAGACGCGGACGCTGTCCTGTCTCGTTCGCGTGCCCGAGCCGACGAAACTCCGGGCGTTCGACCGCTATGGCGCCGTCCTGCCCTCCCTGCCGCCGGAGGCGCCGCGGTCGCTGCTCCGCGGCATGTTCGTTGAGGTCTGGCTGCATGTCGACGTCGAGCAGCCCCTGCTCTCGGTCCCGCAGGAATCGGTACGGCCGACGGGGGATCTGTTCGTGATGCGTGACGGCAGGCTGACGATTCTCCGACCGCGGCCATTTCACGCGGCATCAGGCCGGATCGCCTTCGACGAGCAGGAAAGCGGCCTGCTTGCCGGGGACCGCGTCGTGGTCAGCCAGATCTCCAATCCCCGCGAAGGCATGGAGCTCACGGAGGCCTCGAAATGAAGTCCCTCATCGCCTGGACGGTCCGCAACACGCCGGCCATGAATGTGCTGGTGGTCTCCGTCATGGTGGTCGGCTGGATCAGCTTCTCCTCGATGCGGCGAGAGGTGTTTCCCGAGTTCGACCTCGAGATGGCGCTCGTCACCGTGAGCTATCCCGGAGCCACGCCCGAGGAGGTCGAGGAGGGGATCTGCCAGAAGGTCGAGGAGGCCTGCCGGAGCGTCGTCGGAATCAAGAAGATCACGAGCGTCGCCCGCGAGGGATTGGGGTTCTGCGTCTTCGAGATGGCCGATGACGTCGACGACCCGCAGCGGGTCGTGGGTGAGATCCGCTCCGAGGTCGAGCGGATTCCGAGCTTCCCGGAACTGGCCGAGGACGCCAAGGTCGAGCAGGTCACGCTCCGCACCCCGGCGATCAAGGTGGGAGTGCTCGGGCCGCCGGAATCGATGGGCGGCGAGCGGTCAGATCTCGAACTCCGCGAGGTCGCGGAGCGGGTCCGGGACGATCTCCTCGCATTGCCCACGGTGTCGGCGGTGAACATCGCCGGCGGCAAGGATTACGAGATCACGATCGAGATTTCCGAGGCCACGCTGCGGAAGTACGGTCTCACGCTCAAGGCCGTGGCCGACATCGTCCGCCGCGAAAACCTCGAACTCCCCGGCGGCACGATCCGCAGCGAGGGAGGCGAGGTGCTCCTGCGTGGCAAGAACAAGAAGTATGTCGGCGGTGAGATCGCCAAGATTCCACTCGTCACGCTGCCCGACGGCCTCGTGCTCACCGTCGGCGATATGGGCACCGTCCGCGACGGCTTCGTCGATGTCGCGGGCACGAACAGGATCAACGGCCGGCAGGGGCTGGCCGTCTCGGTCGACCGCAGTTCCGGCGAGGATCTGCTGGCCATGGTGGCCGCGGTCAAGCAGTACGTGGGGGAAACGCAACTTCCGCCGGGCTATGAAATGGTCACCTGGGCCGACGCCTCCGTCGACGTCCGCGAGCGGCTCGAGATGCTGATGTCGAACGGCACCCAGGGCCTTTTGATCGTGTTCGTGATTCTGGCCCTGTTCTTCGACCTCAAGATCGGCTTCTGGGTGGCGATGGGTGTGCCGGTCTCGATGCTCGGCACGGGAGCGTTGATGTACGCCGCCGATCAGACGCTCAACATGCTCTCGATGTTCGCCTTCCTGATGGCGGTGGGCATCGACGTCGATGATGCGATCGTCGTCAGCGACAACGTCGAGCGGCACCGCAAGATGGGCAAGGGACCGATCCAGGCGGCGATCGAGGGTACGGCCGAAGTGGTGCCTTCGGTGGTTTCGGGAGTGATGACGACCGTGATCACGTTCATGCCGCTGCTTTTCGTCTCGGGTGTGATGGGCAAGTTCATCGCCGTCATGCCCTTCGCATTCATCGCCACGCTGCTGGTCTCTCTCTCCGAGGCGATCTTCGTGCTGCCGGGTCATCTGGCCCACGAGGATAGTTTCGTCCTCCGGGTCTTCGGCTTTCTCTGCACGCCGCTCAGGCCGCTGGCACCGCTGCTGAAGTTTCTGCAGCGGTCCTGCGACAACGGCCTGAAGTGGTTCGTGAAGCGGGCCTACGCACCGGCGCTCGAGTGGTCGATCGACAACCGCTGGGCGGTGCTCGCCGGCGCCGCAGCCATACTCATATTGGCGGTCGGACTGATCCGCAGCGGCACCACGCCCTTCAAGCTCTTCCCCAAGGTCGATGCCAAGCGGCTGCAGGCCAAGATCGTCTATCCAGACGGCACGCCCGCCAGCGTGACCGAGGAGGGAATCGCCCAGGTCGAGCGGTCGCTCGATGAGACTGCGAAGCGACTCGCGGCCGGCGGCCGCCCGCTCGTCACCTTCGTCCACAGTTCGGTGGGCTCCTTCGAGACCCAGGGCAAGCCGGGGGCCGAGCAGAAGTTTGCCGGCAGCCATCTCGGGGCGGTGAGCGTCGAGCTCGAGGATGCCATCAACAGGACGATCGACAGCGAGACCTTCGTGAGCGAGTGGCGGAAGGCGGCGGGCGACCTGCCCGGGGCCGACAGCGTCGTCTTCCAGAGCGAGAACATCGGCCCGGCAGGCAAGGCGATCGAGTTCAAACTGCTGGCGTCCTCAGACCCCGAGTCGATCCGGCAGCTCGAGGCGGCGGTGGAGCGGTCGAAGTCGTGGCTGGCCGACTATCCGGGCGTGATCGACATCGACGACGACTCGCGGCCGGGCAAGTGGGAATACCAGATGAAGATCAGGCCCCGGGCGGAGACGCTCGGGGTATCGCTGGCGGA
>CAMDFJ010000200.1 GCA_945897435.1 Candidatus Kuenenia stuttgartensis
ACCTTCATCATGATGAAGATCGTGCCACAATTCAAAAAGATCTTCGACGACTTCGGCAGCGAACTGCCGCCGATGACCCAGTTTCTGATCGACGTCTCCAACTGGGTGGCCAACTACTGGTATCTGATCCCGGCGATCCCCTTCGGCATCAACCTGATCATCAAGGCGATCAAGCTCGTGCCCTACGGCCGCTTCGGCTGGGATCTGTTCGTCCTCAAGGTGCCGGTCTTCGGCCAGCTGGTCGAGAAGAACATCCTCTCCCGCTCGACCCGCACGCTCGGCACCCTGCTGGCCAGCGGCGTGCCGATCCTCGAGGCGCTCAACATCACCAAGGAGACCTCGGGCAACATGATG
The DNA here is from genome assembly GCA_945897435.1 of Candidatus Kuenenia stuttgartensis. GTDB lineage: Bacteria > Planctomycetota > Planctomycetia > Pirellulales > UBA1268 > RGVT01. The sequence continues at coordinate 355 of CAMDFJ010000200.1, forward strand.
TTCGAGAAGCTCTTCCAGAAGGTGTCGGAGTCGATCCGCGACGGAAATGCGATCGCCAAGCCGCTGAAGGAGTTCTCGAATCCTCCGTTCAACCTCGTGGCCCTGCTCTTCTGGACGACGTTCGTGCCGGGGGCCGGGGCGCTCATGTATCTGCTCAAGTACAAGCAGCCGGTCGTCGACGACCTCGTGATCAACATGGTGGACGTGGGCGAGGAGTCGGGCGAACTCGACACGATGCTCTACAAGGTGGCCGACACCTACGACGAGGAGTGCGCCGTGCTCACGGAGAGCCTGACGAGCCTGATGGAGCCGCTGCTGATCATCTTCCTCGGCGGTGCCGTGGGCTTCATCGTGATCGCCCTCTTCCTGCCGCTGATCAAACTGATCCAGGATCTTTCATGAAGACGAACGCAGCAAAAGCCTCAGCCTGCCATCCCCCCGCCGAAGTGGGACAGGCTTCAGCCTGTCATGCCCCCGCCTCGCACCCGCCCCGCGGCTTCACGCTCGTCGAACTGCTGGTGGTCATCGGCATCATCGGCATGCTGGCCGCGATCATCACGCCCGTGGTGCTGCAATCGCTCACGAAGGCCCGCAACTCCGCGATCAAGGCCGAAATCGACATGCTCCACATGGCGATCATGAACTACAAGAACGAGTATGGAGCGGCTCCTCCGTGCCTGGATCTCGTGACTCTTTCCGGAACCGGTGCTGCGGGGAAACATGTCTTACGGGCCTTTCCGCGATGCACATCAGGAAGTGCCGCAGTCCAGTTCACACAACTTCTTTCATCCAAGACTCCGCCCAACATCTACCCCGGAAATTCCATTTCTTTTTGGCTATCCGGCTACACCGACGATCCCGTGGCCCCACTGTGGCCTGGCGCGAGGAAGAAACTTTATGACTTCGACCTCGCCCGTGTGACCTCAGACGGCCTCTATCATCCGTCTGGTAAGCCGAACAGCCCGTACATCTATATTCGATCCGGCACTGCTGCCTCTGGAGGCTACGGAGCGATCGGCGGCGTCGCCACGTACAACGTTGAGGGTCAGACCTACAGCCCGCAAATTCAGGTCACCGCCTCCGGCACATCGTTCTTCAATCCCGACACGTTCCAGATCCTCTGCGCGGGCCGTGATGAGGTGTTCGGGAACGAAGACGATCTCTCGAATTTCTGGCCGGGCACCCGCAAGGAATATTCCGAGTCCAAGTGACCGGTGCTGCCATGCGCGAAACCCAAGGCCGTTTTCATCCTGCTGCATGCGATCGCGCCGACCGCGACGGCTTCACGCTCGTGGAACTCCTGGTGGTGATCGTCATCCTGTCGATCCTCGCCTCTCTGACGCTCTCCGGCCTCAACGTCGGCAGACATCGCGCCAAGATCGACCGAACGAAGGCAACGATCCGCAAGATCGACGCTGTCATCCAGCCGATGTATGAGGACTATCTCGATCGTTCAGTGCCGGAGGATTTCCTGCCCGTGCTGATGGCCCATGAGATGCCCGATCGCTGGCGGGACGTGATTACGGAACCCGAATTCACCGCGATCACAAGTTCCACCATGGCGGTCGATCAATCCCTTCGTACCGGAGCGATTCGCGGCTATTCCCGGATTGCCAAAGATGATGCGACGAGAACAAAACTCGCCCAGAAACTGACCAACGCGGAATGCCTGTATCTCTGCGTCACTCGAAGTGGCTATGAACCAGATGCGTTGGAGGCATTTCGCCCCGACGAGGTCGGCGACTTGGATGGCGACGGCGCCAAGGAATTCCTCGACGGCTGGGGCAAGCCGATCTTTTTTCTGCGCTGGGCTCCTGGTTTTACGTCCCCCTTTCAGGTTGTCTCCGGGTCAACAAATAGAGAAAAGATCGCTTCATTGACCCCGCTGATCTACTCAGGCGGTCTTGATGAATCCGCGAACGACACGCTGAATGGTCCAGATGGATACGCATTGAAGCGTCCTGACGATTCGATTCCCAGGAATCGTTCGACCCTCTCAACCTATGATCCCGTGACGTCCTTCCCGGATGTTGGTCAGACGACGTCGAGTTCGGCCGCCGACAACATCACCAATCACGGCCTGACGGCCAGATAACCGATGCCCCGCCTCCGCTCTCGCAACCGTCGCGGCATGACCCTCGTCGAATTGATGGTGGTCGTGGCGATCCTCGGCCTGCTCGCGGTCGCGGTCTTTCCTCTGCTTGGCGGCTCCAGCAAGAAAAACCTGCTCCGCGAGACGGCGGCCACGGTCGATGGCCACATCAATCAGGCGATCTCCAAGGCAATCGGGGCGCGGACGGGCCATGGCGTCTGGATCCAGTCCGATACGACATCGGCCGCGAGTCCGGTTTCGGCACTCGCCTTCTGCCCCGGTACGACACAGACGAGCGGCAGCGCGACGTTCACACTCGCAGCCCAGACCGACACGACCGTAACGGCATCGAAATCCCTGACTCCCCCCCCAGTGCCCAGCGGGTCCCTGCTGAGTTTCGTCGGGTTTCCGTACGACTATGAATTGACGGGCCAATCAACAGTGTCGCTGCGAAGCAGCGTCATGCAGACCACGAGCAACATGGCCTGGCCGGGTCTTCTCGTCAGCGAGACCTCTGGCACGCTGAGTTATACAATCTCGATACCGCCGACAGGTTCGAAGGGCACGAAGGTTCCGCTCCGAGGCAATGCCTGCATCGATCTGCCGCTCTCGACGGTCGGTGTCTATGGATACTCGACCCCGGCGGCGACGCTGACCAACGACGGCCCTCTGATTCTGACGTTCGACTCCCTCGGACGGGTCCGGACCGCGACCTACACGACGGTCTCATCGACGATACCGATTCAGCGTCGACTCGATGCCCGCACGCCGATCGCCCTGCTCGTCGGCATGCGGGATCAGGTTGGCCAGGCGATCGTCTCCACGCCCGATGAAGACAATCCCGGCTCCAACCTCCAGCGGGCCGATACCTTCTGGGTTGTTCTCGATCCGCGGTCGTCCACGACGCTGATCGTTGAAAATGCAGGAACAGGTGTTGCCAACAAGGGTATCGGAGCGGTCTCCATCAATTCCATAACTGAAGCCCAGAAGTTCATCGTTCAGACGCTGAAAAACCGTTAGCTCGAGTCGGCTTTCAAGATCTCATGACCGCC
>CAMDFJ010000201.1 GCA_945897435.1 Candidatus Kuenenia stuttgartensis
ACGGCAGCGACTTCGTCTTCGCACACAACGGCACGCTCTCAATTGATCAGTTGAAGGGCCACGACGCCGGCCACTTGCCCGTGGAGGGCTCCACCGATTCCGAACTCGCGATGTGCGTGCTGCTTTCCTGGATGAACCGCAACAAAGTCGACCACCACGACTACGCCCGCATCGAGGATTTCCTCAAGGATCTCAATACCGCCGGCGACCTGAACCTGCTGTTCTCTGACGGCAAGCGGCTCTACTGCTACCACGACAAGGGCGGCTACAACGGCCTCTGTTGGACACACCGCGAGGCCCCCTTCTGCCAGGTCAGACTTCGCGACGAAGATTGGGAGGCGGATCTCGGCGAGGAAAAAGCTCCAGACCAAAAAGGTTTCGTCATCGCCTCGCGACAACTCACCGACGGCGAAGACTGGCAGGACTTCCGGCCGGGCTCGCTCATGGTGTTCGATCGCGGCGACATGGTATACGGCGTCTGCCGCTGAGCCATCCGGTGTAGTACCGGAGTTTGCGCCGCGTTCGATCCCTTGAACGCGTTTTACTCGGTGCACACTGCGATGTGCCGATCCCTACCCAGGATAAGTCTGCTGCCCGTTTGATTGACCACTGGAATGTACGCCTGTATATTTGCTACGGTTGGCGATCATCACCGACAAAGGATCTACCCCATGAGCATCGACATCTCTGTGGACGCCCTGAATACGAGCGAGAAACTCGCCCTGATGGAACGGCTCTGGGAGGCGCTTTCGCAACGGCCGGCGGATGTGCCGTCGCCTAAGTGGCATGGCGATGTGCTTACAGAGCGTATCGCTGCTGTACGTGACGGCCGAAGCAAGTTCGTTGATTGGGATGAGGCAAAGGAGCGGCTGCGTGCCAGAACCGCATGAAGGTCCGAATCCTGCCGGAGGCGCCAAGGCCGAGGTACGCATCGCGGCGGTCGATCGGGCCCAACGTACATGAGCGAGCGGACAGGAGGTGCCGCAATGGCCACTCAGCCGTAGCGAGTCTCATCTGGCCGTCGTGTGATCGCAAAATAGACGACGTAGAACCAGCTGAGGATGCCGGCCAGGACGGCCCATAGGATCGACCGGTTCCGCTGCCAGGAACAGACCACGGCGATCACCGAGCCTAGGCCGACGCCATCACGAACGACGCTGAGGGGACCGCCGCCGGGAAAGGACTCGAAGACGATTTCAGCGAAAAGCAGCATTGGGATTTCTCCTCCACCTAGCATACCTATGGAGCATGTAGAACGACTTCAGCCCAAGGCTCGATTCATCCACGTGATCGAAAGCTGCAGCACCGTGGCGATCGACACCCTAACTTAAAAACTGGCGTCATTCATGGGGGCAGGACTCGAGCATGCGAGTCCTCGGGGGCTTGCGAAACGACGGGAGAACGGCGGCATCATGCTGCCGCCGCGGTTGCGAAAGCCGACAACGGAAGGAGGATCCTCGTGAAAACCATTGTCGTGTTCACCGGTGCAGGCATCAGCGCTGAAAGCGGCCTGCAGACGTTTCGTGGCGACGGCGGGCTCTGGGAAGGCCACCGTGTGGAGGACGTGGCCACGCCCGAGGCATGGGCCAGAGATCCGGCGCTCGTGCTCGAGTTCTACAACGTGCGGCGGCGGCATGTGCGGGCGTCACAGCCGAATGCCGCCCACAGTGCGCTCGTCGATCTGGAGAGGGCCTACGACGTGCGAATCGTCACCCAGAACGTCGACGACCTCCACGAACGGGCCGGCTCGAAGAAGGTGCTTCACCTGCACGGCGAGATTCTCCACTCCCGGAGCACGCGGGACCCGAGCCTCACCCAACATCTGGGCGATCGCGACATCGCACTCGGTGACACATGCCCGCTTGGCAGCCAGCTGCGGCCGCACATCGTCTGGTTCGGGGAAAACGTGCCGGCGCTGGACGAGGCGGCCAGGATCGTGTCGCAGGCCGACATCTTTCTGTGCGTCGGCACGTCGCTCGAGGTCTACCCGGCCAATTCGCTGATCTTCGCCGCACCCCGCCGGGCCCGGCGGATCGTCGTCAATCCCAAGGTGCCAGATCTCGTGCCCGCGGATATCTGCGAATGCATTGCCAAGACCGCCTGCGAGGGCGTGCCCGAACTGGTCGCGAGCCTGCTGCTCGCGCCAACGAATCGGTGAAGTTCCCCACGATTCCCCTGAAGAGCAAACAGATGTGTGAACAGAAACGCCGGCTTCCGATCGTACTCGCCACCGGAGCCCGAGAATAATCGCGTATGTGGGCCAATGGGATTGGGGCGTGGAGGCAACACGCTTTCGCCAGAGGCCGTATCCGCACAGCCGCTGCCGACCGTGCCGCAGGTCGACCCGGCGCGGTATGCCGGCACCTGGCACGAGATCGCCGCGACGGCCAGGGACAGATGGACCGACTGATCGGCGCGACGCCGTACCCTTGATCGCCATGCGACCGGTTATGCTGACAGGTATGGTGAAGTCACGTGCCTTGCTATGGCTGTTGTCGTACCTTGTCTCCGGCCTTTTGCTGGCGACCGATCCGGCGTACCCATCGCCCATGGATGCCGCGGAGCCGATCCCGGTCGATCACCTCTCGGTACAAGCGGCAGATGGCCGCACCGTTCCGTTCTCCGACCTTGTCGGCCCCGACGGCCGGGCCGTCTGCTTTGCGTTTCTCCATCCCTCCTGCCCGCTCTGTCAGGAATATGCCCCCGTGCTCGATCACGTGGCGGCCGGGTTCGCCAAGGCGGGCATCCGCTTCGTGGGCCTGATCTGCGAATCTGACGACCTCAAGGAGGTCGAGGCATACCGAAGGGAGTACGGGATCACGTTCCCGATCCATCTCGACACCGACTTCAGGCTCGCCGAGGCTCTCAACGCAACGATCACACCCGAGGTGGTGCTCGTCGATCGTGATCACAGGATCCGCTACGCAGGCCGGATAGACGACCGCTACAAGATCCGCGGCGTGATGTCGCCCGGCGATGCCGAGCCGGAACTCGCCAATGCGATCCAGGACCTGCTCGCCGGCCGCGAGATCCGCGAACCACGGACCAAGGCTGCGGGCTGTCCGATCGATCGGCCGGAGCGGCCGTCGTCGTCGCCGGCTGCACCCGCCACGAGCAAACATACGCCGACGTTCTTCAGCGACGTACTCCCCTTCCTGCACACCCAGTGCCAGAAGTGCCACAGCCCACATCAGGCAGGTCCGTTCAATCTGCTGACCTACGACGACGCCGTCGAGTGGGCTGAATTGGCCCTCGAGGAGATCGACGCGAAGCGGATGCCGCCGGCGCAGATTGAGAGCGACTTTGAGTTTGCAGGAACGAAGCCGCCGACTGCCGTCGAAGTCGCCATGCTGCGGGAGTGGGTGGCAGCCGGCAAGCCGGAGGGCGATGCCGCCGACATGCCGAAGCTCGCGCCGCTGCCCGACTCCACGGTCTTCCAGGAGGATCTCGGCCCACCCGACATCGTCATCGAGCAGCCCGAGATGACCCAACTGGGATCTCGCGGCAACGATGTCTACCGCAACATCATGTTTCCGCTCAACAGGCCCGAGGATCTGCGGGTCCGCGCGATCCAGTTCCTGCCAAGCAACCGCAAGGTGGTGCACCACGCTCTGGTCGGCCACCTGCCGAGGGAGACGGCCGAGCAAGCCATGCGCGAGCATGGCGGCCGCGACGGCTTCAGCCATCCCGACGACCGGGCAGGCGGCTTTCAGGATTCGCACGGCATCGGGTTTCGCGTGCCGCCCGTTCGCGAAGATGGTCAGCCGCGGGCCTCGTTCGTGAGCGGCTACGTGCCGGGGGTGCGGGCGACGGTCGCCCCTGATGATGCGGCCGTGGTGATCCCGGCGGGCTGTGACCTGTCGGCTCAGGTGCACTACGTCCGCACCGGAAAACTCGAGACCGATTCGAGCCGGCTCGGTCTCTGGCTCGAGAAGCAGCCGCCGCGCAAGGTGATGAACATGATCTACCTGAGCGGTGATTTTGCGGTGGTGCCGCCGGGCGTCACCGACTTCCGCGTCCGCGGCAGCTACACGCTTCCCCAGGATGCGGATTTCGTGGGGGTCGTGCCCCACACCCACCAGCTCGCCCGCTGGGTCGAACTCAGAGTCACCCTGCCGGATGAGAAGCAGCCGCAGTTGCTCCTGCGGGTGCCGCAGTGGGACTACAACTGGCAGTCACCCTACAAACTCAAGCAGCCCTATCGGTTTCCGGCCGGCACGCGGTTTGACGCAGAGTGTTCCTTCGACAACTCCTCCGCCAACCCGCGAAACCCGTTCGATCCGCCGCAGAACGTCTGGCACAACGAGACGATCAACGACGAGATGCTGCTGCCGATGTTCATGTTCACCTCCGAGAAGCCGCTCGATGCCAAGGGCGAAACATTCAAGAAGTTCTACTTCACGATCGTGCGGTCGCGGCTGCTCCGGCGGCTGGTGGATCAGCGGTTCAAGTACGTGGCCGATCCACAGGGAAACGTCGTTCTGTCGCCCGACTTCGACCCCGACGACCACCGCTACTAGCGGGCCTGACGAACTGGGCTGACCGTGGGAAACTCACGTGGCCCATTGAGCAGGCTGCCGATCGCGGTGTATCGCACGCACCAGCGGTAGCTCGCGAGCAACAGCGGCGTCACCAGCGCGATGATGAGGACAAACTTCACTTCCGCGAGCACCGGCCACTGCCGGATGAGCAGTTGGGCTGCCATCACCAGCGGCACGTGGACGAGATACATCCAATACGACGCGTCGGCCAGCCAGGTCATCGCGGGATGCGGCACCGCGAAGAGCCGATGGAACAGGCCGATCAGTGCCAGCGACATTGTCCAGGCATAGGCGGGCTGAAGCACGGTGGCAAGCGTACGGTCGTTCATCGTTGTGAGTCCGGCCACGAGGAGCGCTACCGCCGCCGGCAGGAGAAACTTCCAGTGCCGGCCGAGCCGCGTGTCGATTCCCTCCGCCGCGAAGGTCGCCACGCCAAAGAAATAGAAGCAGGCGTAATACCCGAGCACATGCGGCTTCGGCAGAATTCCGTACGAGGTGTCCGGCCCGTAGAACCCGTCCAGCGACATGCCCATCACCGCATACGGCAGGCAGGAGGCCGCCACGAGCCAAACCCGCCCGCGGCCCGACGGCAGGAGGCCCGTCACGGCGAGCAGCGAGAAGATGGCGACGAGCCAGCAGAGGAACCAGAGGAACCAGAGGTGGTCGAAGACGTTCGTCTCGACGAGGTGGATCGACCACGCGCCGACCCGCAATCGCGCCGTGCGGTGAGTCGGGATTCTGGTGATTCAATGACAGGCTGTCGACTGCTCCGAGTGTCGATGGCTATCGGAGAGGCCTTTCCGCCTGAAGGATCGTGAATCGCGGCACCGTCTTGCCGTCGATCACAACGGTTTCGACGAACATCGCCGCGGGTCGGACCCAGAGCCCATGGTCGCCATACTCCTGACGGTAGACGACGAGTTTCTCGAGCGTCTCGCTGTGGCAGGCGACGCCGAGCACCGTGTATTCCCTGCCTTTGTAGTGTCGGTAACGTCCCGGCTGGATATTTGCCATGCTCTGCCTCCAATGTGACGAACCAAAACGCTTTGCCAGAGACCCTTCGGGCCAGGCGACGGATATCGCACGGCTGCGGCCTTGGGCTAACGCGGCCACACGTCTATAGTGTCTTCGATTCCATCAATCCTGGAGCAGAACCATGTCAGAAGCCCACACGAACAACTGGCCCGATCTCTTGATCGGCCTCTACGACAATCTCACCGGCCGCCGCGCGGAAATCAGTTATGAGTTTGACAACATGCACATCAAGATCCCCAGCGGCACCGGCCCGTCGGCCCAGCATGCGGAGTGGGTGCTGAACGGGACGATGAAGATTCGAACCCGGGAACTGGGTACGCCCCCAAAATGATCCTGGCCGGGCGACTTTCCGGTTCCGTCGACGGTCGTCCGGTCGTGATCACTGCCGATGCAGCCGGGGTGACGTTTGATGTCGGATCATTCCGCTCGGCCTGGAATCTCCGCGCCTATGGAGAGAGTTTCTTGCCCGTCCTGCGATTCCTGAGAGCCTCAGGCATCCCGCTGACGATTCAGGTGGCGGGCATCCTGTCTCTCCCGATATTGCCCACGCCCGGAGCACTCACAAAACTGTTGGCCCCGGCGCTGGTCAGGGCATGATGCGGGGCGGCTAGACTCGAGGGCGATGGACGCCCTTCGTCTTCTCATCTTTACGGCCATCTGGACAGCTCTCTGGGTGGCGCCGCTGCCTGCTGGGTTTCGACGATTCGAACTGGCTGCCGGTCTGATCCCTTTTGGAGCGTTCGGCCTCCGGGTCTTCGCTGGTTTTTTTGTCGATGTTCCCGCCGATGATCCTGTCCGGAGGGCAGTCGGACCGCTGCTCGACTGGGTGAATGGACGGGTCGGAGCGGTGCCTTACCAGTGGGTTCTCGACGCAGCAGTGGGGATTGGTCTGGTCTGGCTAGCCATGGCATTCGGAATCCCCAGACGCTCACGCATCGCCACGGCCTGGATCATGCCAGCGGTGGCGATTCTGAGCCTGCTCAGCCTGAGGCTCACCGGGAATCCGCTGGAGATCATGCTCGCATCCCGGATGCCAGCCGTGCTTCTGGCCTGTCTGGTGGCGGGCCTGATCGGCAGCGTCATTCGCTGGACGCCTGGCCCGATCAAAATCCCCCTGCGGCAGAAAGCCGCAAGAGCCGCCGGCGTGATTCTGCCGGGAGCCGTTGCGGTCGGTTCGGGTGTCTTGGCCGTAGCCGCGGCGATGCCCGGACGTCAGGCTGCCGTCGAGTCTGTGGTTTCGTTGACGACCGGGCTTGTGGCGGGTTTGGCTGCCCGGTGGGTCTGCCAATGGGAGCGAGCGAGAAGCGGGCTGCTTTTTGCGATGGCTGTCGGAGTGGCCGCCGGAGCAATCCTGGCACAGTCCTGCTCCAACTCCTGAGACGACATCGACCACGGCTTGACGATCCCCCCACGAGAGTGAGTAGTCTCCCGGGCGGGAAGAGGCTGTCCGGCGGCCGCCTTGAAAGGGCCGTCGTGGTGCTTCCGGAAGTCTCACCAGCCGTTATCGTTCCGGCCACCGAGGAGGGTTTACGAATGCATCCCTACAGTGTGAAGATTCGAGTCAACGGGGTGATCTCCCACGTCACCGTCAACGCCAACTCCGCCGGTCAGGCGAAGCAGCTTGTGATCGCCCAGTACGGAGACTCGGTGGACGTGCTTTCGGTGACCCGTCAGTGAGCGGCAGTCAGCCACCGTCCCCCCCCACAGCCCCCGAAGTTCTCGAGACCGATTCCATGCCCATGCAGGTTTCCTACGTCGAGAGTCTCGAGGATGTGCTGGTGCATGCGGTCGGGTTTCTCGGCCGCGAGGGCGGGCTGTTTGCCAGGCCCCGGATCGTGGTGCCGACGCCAGGAGCGAAGGCATGGCTGAGCGAGCGGCTGGCACGATTGCTCGGTGCCGCAGGCCGGGAAGACGGCATCTTCGCCAACGTCGAGATGGGATTCCCGGGAATGATCACGGCGCTCCTGCAGCCAGCCCGGGGAGGCGAGCCCGATCCATGGTCATTCGACCGAATGATGTTCGCCGTGCTCGACGTCATCACTGGCCCGGCCGTTGCCGATCTCGACATTCCCTTCGATCACAAACGCGAACCGTTGCTCGCCGCCCGGCGGATCGCGGGCTTGTTCGACAACTACCATGTTCGCCGGCCGGGAATGATTCTCGAGTGGGAGCGGAGCGGTGAGAACCGGGTCCTCAGCCCGACGGCCAACGACGAGCAGCAGGACGGCATCCCCGTCCCCGGACTGCTCCGCGAAAGCGACCAGTGGCAGTTCGAACTGTGGAGGGCCGTGCGCCGACAGATCGACCAGCCCTCGCCGCCGGCCCGGATGACAGTCGATCACTTGCCGAGCCGCGATCCGCTGCTCGTGGCCGGGCTCGAACTGCTCACGCTGCCGCAGCTCGAGTGCCTGAAACAGCTAGGCAGGGTGTGCGATGTCGAGGTTCTGCTCGTCCATCCTTCGCCCGGCCTGCGGACCCTCTGGTCGTCGATCGGACAGCAGCCCTTGCCCGAAAAACTACTCGGCAGGCCGCTGCTGAAGACCAAGGATCAGGAGTTTCCCGAAGGCGTCGACCAGATGCTCCCAGTCTGGCTGGCTGGCACCCGAGATCTCCAGGAACTGGTGACGGCAGAGGGCGTGGCGATCTGCGATCGGCCGGCAGCCGGGCGGATCTTTTCCGATACCCTGCTCGGGAGGATGCAGAGGACCGTGGCATCGGGTGCCGAGGCGGAACCTCAGCCGCATGACCGGCCCACCGACCGTTCTGTCGTGATCCATCGCTGCCACAGCCTCTCCCGTCAGGCGGAGGTGCTGCACGACGCCCTGCTTCAGGCTTTCGAGGAGATCGAGGATCTTCAGCCGCACGACGTCGCGATCGTCAGCCCCTGCATCGAGAAAGCCGCACCCCACCTCGAGGCCGTGTTTCAGCGAACTGTCGACGGCCGTGACAAGGCCGGCAAACGGTCGCGAATCAAGCTGCCACTCGTCGTGGCCGATCGAGGAATTCGCCAGGTCGACGAAGGGGTCGAACTGCTCGTCGCGCTGCTCGCACTGCCCGGTTCTCGATGCTCGCTCGACGACATTCTCGAAGTGGCCGGAGATCGGCTTGTCGAGGCAGAGTTTGATGTCGATGACGACACCGTGGCCAGCTGGGCCGACTTCGCCGCGCGGACCGCGGTTCGCTGGGGGCTCGATGCAAGCCACCGAACCCGCCACGGCCTGACGCTGCCGGCCGCTTCGGACGTGCACACATGGAAGCTCGGCCTCGAGCGAATGCTGCTTGGGGCGATGCTGCCCGATGGAAACCCGCAGCCCGAACTCGGCGGCGTCGTCCCGCTTGCCGACCTCGATCCTGTCGATCTGATCTCGATCAGCAAACTGCTGCGAATTCTCGAGGTGATTCGGAAGTTTGAAGCTGCGACCGTCGAGCCGCGGCCGGTGGCGGACTGGTGCGACGCGATCGAGCAGGCACTCGTCGGGCTCTGCGGCGAGGAGTGCCCGCAGTTTGCCGAGCCGCTCTCCTACCTCCGCCGGCTCCGCCAGGCCGCCGCGGGAACGGCCGCGGAGCTGAGCCCGGTTCCGTTTGAAGACGTTCGCCGGCTGCTCGTCGCCTGGTTCGACGAGAAGTCGGGTCGCCAGCCATATCGCACGGGCGCGATCACGGCGACGTCGATGGTGCCGCTGCGTGGCGTGCCATTCAAGGTGATCTGTGTCGTCGGCTACGACGATGGCGCCGTCGGTGCCTCGGAGGCCGAGGCTGACGATCTGGTCGCACGGCAGCAGTTCGTCGGTGATGTCGACCCTCGCGCCGACGAGCGGCGGGCACTGCTCGACTGCCTGCTGGCGGCCGGGGAGCGGCTCCTGATCACATGCAACGGCAGGAGTGTGAAGACAAATCAGCCGGTGCCGCTGGTGACGCCGCTGGCCGAGTTTGTCGACTTCGCGGTGCGGCATGGCGTCCGACGCGATCCTGTCGACGAACGCTGCGGAATCGAGATCGAGCATCCACGGCACCACCTGAGTCGGAAGAATTTCCTTCCAGAGGCGGTACAGCCGGGAACGATCTGGAGCCACGATGCAACCGCGGCGAAGGTTGCCGGATGCACGGCTGCTGAATCCGATACCGCCAATCCAGAGTCCGGGGCGACGCTCCGTCCGGCGGCAGTCCTGCAGCCGCCGCCCGCCGCGACCGTGGAGATATCGGGCGCGACGGCAGATCTCTCAAGGCTCGAGCGAATGGTGAAGGATCCACTGGGGCTTTATCTGAAGGAGACGCTCGGCATCGACACATGGCGGGATGACGAGCAGGCCACCCCGGCCACGCTTCCACTCACACTCGAACGAAAGCAGATTCGCGACCTGACCCTGGAACTGCTGCATCTGCTCTTTTCCGATGCGACGGCAGAAGGATCCTGGGTCGCTGCAGTGCGGCAGAGTGGTCGCCTGCCGGTCGGACCGCACGGCGATCGGCAGCTGCGGGAAATCATCACCCTGGCAAACGGCCTGAAGGCCGGTCTCGACTCGGAGGGGCTCTGTCTTGCGTCCACCGTCAGTGTGCCGCTTGCAGATGTCGCTCTCGGCCGTCACCGCCTCGTCGGCACGCTCGCGGGAGTGCATCGCGGGCCGAATCGGCTCGTGTTCGTGACGGCGGGCGAGTCTGACAAAGACTCGTTCGGCCGGCCGCTCCACATGGCAGCGCTTCGTCTGCTGGTCGCGCGGGCTGCAGGTATCGATGTCGAGGCCGCGACGCTTGTCAGCCGCCGAGACGGCTGGAAGCTCGACAAACGAAAGGAGCCGTCGAAGCGAAGTCCTGTTCCGCCGCTGGTCGATTCCTGGCAGGTTCGGATCGTCAGGCTGGAGGAGCGCCTGATGCCCGCGGCGGCCGCCGCGGGCCATCTCGACGAGATCGCCCTGCTCGCCGACGAGGCCTCGACGGCGCCGCGGCCCGCATTCGGCAAAGTGGCCACCACGACGGTCCAGAATCGTGAGAAGGTGTTTGAGGAGCAGGTCGGCAGCGATGGGTATGCCCGGTCGTCCGAATCCGTGATGTTCGGCGTGAGCCCGCATTATCGAGACGTGTTCACCCTGGAGCCCGCCAGACTGTTGTTTCTCGACGCATTCCAGCGGCTCCTCCAACCCGAATACAACAACCGTTCCAAGGACTACCGCCTCGCATGAGCCAGGATTTCAGTCTCGCCGAGCATCCGCTCAAAAACGGCACGCTGATCGAGGCGAGCGCCGGAACGGGCAAGACATACTCTGTCGCCGCCTACGTCACGCATGCGATCGCGGCGGAGGAGGGGCTGCGGATCGGAAACGTTCTGGTCGCCACCTACACCAGAAACGCCGCCGCGGAACTGCGGGATCGGATCCGCGGAAGGATGGTGGCGACCGCCCGGATACTGCGGGGCAGGCAGGTCGTGGGCCAGACCCACGATCTGCTCGACCAGCATCTGCTGAATGGCGTCGAGGAGAGGCCGGTAAAGGCCCGCCGTCTGGAGCGGGCGATCGCGGAATTCGATACCGCCACGATCGGCACGATCCACTCGATCTGCTCGCGTGTGCTGCGCATGGCCGGGGTCGAGGCGGCTGAGACGGGGGACGACGACCTGCTCGACCGCGTCCTCGAGGAGGTGGTGAACGATGCGGTCGTCAGCCAGGCTTTCGGGGAGACGTCGCGATTGTGGGATGAGAGGCCACTGCGGGAGTTGGTGCGGGCCATTCTCCGCGACCCGTTCGTCGTGCCCTGGTTCGATCCGGCTGATCGATCCCCCGAAGAGACGGCCAGCCTGCAGGCTGCCTCGTCGATCGTCACAGCCTGCGTCGCCCGCGTTCACGAGCGGATGCAGGCGACCCCGAGTTTCGACGATCTCCTCCGACGCGCCTGGAAAGAGGTGCGGGAGAATCGTCTGTTTCGCGATGTTCTCCGGGAGCGATTCCGGCTGGCGATCGTTGACGAGGCGCAGGACACAAGCCGGCTGCAGTGGGAGTTTCTCCATGAGATTTTCCCGCCGACCGGCGATCGCCCGCTGATCTCCGTCGGTGATCCAAAACAGGCGATCTATGGTTTCCGCGGTGCCGATGTGACCGCCTATCTGCGATTTTCAGATCGCAACCCGCACCTCGGCGGTGCCGACCCGCTGCGCCGGACGCTTGCCGTCAATCGCCGTTCCGACGGCCCGCTCCTCGAAGGCCTGAATGCCACGATGCAAGGAGCGGAGTTTGGCCGGGGGATCGAGTATCAGCGGGTCATGCCGGCGGAGGGCCGCGAGGCCGCAAAACTCTCAGGCCTGCTGCCGGTCGAGTTTCTTGATGTCGGCACCATGTCTTTGGCCGATGCGGCGGCCCGCAAGGTGGCCGATCTGCTCACCGCCCGGCAGTTCGCCCCAGCCGCCACGAGGTCGTTTCGCCCGGGCGAGATCTGCCTGCTCGTCCGCTCGAATGCCGTCGGGTCTGCGATCGAGAAGCGACTCGCCGCCCTCGGCATTCCGGCCGTCACGACAGGCACCGCGAGCGTCATGGCCGGGCAGACCGCGGACGATGTTCGCGTTCTGCTCGAGGCGATGGAGCGGCCGGGCAAGATCGGCAGGGTCCGCCGGGCCGCGGCGACGGTGTTTTTCGGCGTACCGCTCGCCGAGGTGGCGAGGCTTGGTGAGACGGGTGAGCAGCAGGTGCAGGAGCGTATCAACGAACTGCACGTCTGCCTCCAGCGCAGGGGCGTGGCTGCAATGGCGGCCGAGATCATGGCGGATGCCGCGATGGCGGCCCGGATTGCGAATGGGCCTGGCGGCGAACGGCGGATCGTCGACTTCAGCCATCTCATCGAGGTGCTCAACGACGCCTGCGGATCCGGCGGCTGCCATGCCCGTGTCGGACTCGAGCACCATGCCGCACTGGCGCTGAAGGATGAGAAGGCAGAACTCGTCAGCCGTCGGGTCGAGAGTGATTCCGACGCCGTGAAGATCATGTCGGTGCATGCGGCCAAGGGGCTGCAGTTTCCCGCAGTGATCGTCGTCGACCGCTGGACCGAAAAAAAGAAGCTCCAGGCGCCGGCTGTGTTTTACGAGAACGACTCCCGGCTACTCGACATCGGCTACGCGATCGACGGGATCGGAACGACGGATCGTTCCAAGGAACAGGTGCTGGCGGCCGAGAACGAGGAACTGCGACGATTGATCTACGTCGCGGTCACACGGCCTGAGCACCACGTCTGCATTCTGCGCTCGGAAAAATGGGAGCAATCCCTGCTCGCGGCAGTCATGCCACAGGCTCCATTCAGCAGCGACCGGATCGACGGGGCCCTCGCCGGCATGCTGGCGGTACGTTCGATCGGCGACCTGCCCGAGCCGAGTTCGTGGACACCCCCGAAGGACGACGCCATCGTTCAGTCGCCCGGTCTCGCGCCGATGCCCACGACGGTCGAACAGGTCTTCCAGCGGACGTCGTTCAGCGACATCACCGCCAAGGCGGCCCGCGGATTTCCGGAATCCGGATCGAGTGCCTTCCAGCCCCCGGTCGGGCAGGGGCATGACGAGGCAATTGAAACTCTCGCGGGAGGGGCCAGCGCAGAAGCCCTGGAGCAGGCCGGCACGACGGCGGTAAACGACATCCCCGTCGGAGCCGCCGCCGTCGAATCGTTCACGATCGCCGATCTGCCGGCTGGCACCGCCTTCGGCAGTGTCGTCCACGAAATCCTCGAGCGGGTTGATGCAGGCCCCGACGTTGAGCCGGCTGAGCTCCGGGCCTCGATTCGTCATGTCGTCGACACAGTCGCCACGGCCCGGTTCCTCCAGCGCCATCATGACGACCTCAGCTCGATGATAGATGCCGCGATGCATACGCCATTCGGCGGTCCCTCCGGGGCTGCCTTCCGCGGACTGTGTTTCGCCGATTTCTCCACCGCGGACCGGCTGTCAGAGATGACGTTTGAGATGGGGCTGGCCGGGCTCGGCCACGGCGTTCGAGCCCGCGATGTCGGCCGGGTGCTGCGGCAGTTCGTTCCGCCAGCCGATCCGCTCGCCGGCTATGCCGATCTGCTCGCCGGAGCGGCGTTTGAGCAGCCTCTCGCCGGCCTGATCAACGGATCGATAGACGCCGTCCTCCGACTGCCCGGGCTGCCCGAAGCCGATCCGCGGCTTCTGATCGCCGACTACAAGACCAACAAACTTCACCGTCGCGACGACAGCCGGCCGCTGGCGGCGTATGCCCCGACGCAGCTCGTGGCGGCGATGGCCGTCCACCACTATCCGCTGCAGGCGCTCGTCTACGGCACGGCCGTCTGGCGGATGCTTCGCTGGCGTCTGGGGCCGCAAAAGCCGTCAGGTTGGGATCCGGGAGAGTGCATCGCGGGTGTCGTGTATGGATTCGTCCGCGGTATGAAGGGTCCCGATACGCCGCTCGACGAGGCGGGCCACCGTTATGGCGTCTTCACATGGCAGCCGCCGCAGGGCATCTGGAGACGGCTGAGCGACCTGTTTGCGGGCGACCTGAGAGGGGTGCGTTCATGACAACGACGGCGGCGACCACGATACAAAATGCAACGGCTCAGGCGGCAGTGAGCCTCCACGCCCAGGTGCCGCCGGAGCTTCCGGACTATGTTGCGGCGCATGTGATTTCCAAAGACGACGTCGTCGCGACCGCGGCGCTGGTCGAGATTGGAAAACGCGAGGCGAACGAACTCTCACCGGATGTGCGTTGCTGGATCGCGCTCGGCCTGGCACTGCGGACGCCACGGGACGGCCATACCTGTGTTTCGCTGTCCGGGATTCGCGACTGGGCCGGCGACATCGACCTCGATCAGCCAGGGCACCTGGAATGGTCCGCCGATGCAGGTGCTTGGCGGGAGTCACTTGCCTCCGCAGGTCCGCTCCTCGGGCAGCCGGGCAGCCGGGCCCCATTCATTCTCGATGGCGACCGGCTCTACCTCGCCCGATCGCTGCACGAGGAGGAGCAGATCGCACGACGGCTGGTCGGCGACGGAGCTGAAAACGTCCAGATCCTGCTCGGTGGCCCAGGCACCGGGAAGACCACGCAGGTGGCGAAGAGGCTGATCGATCTGTTTCGGGAAAAGCCCGAGACGCGAATCGCACTCGCGGCGCCCACCGGCAAGGCTGCCGCACGAATGGCGGAGGCACTGCGAAATCGGCTTCTCGATCCCGATGCGCCGGTTGAGATCAAAAACGCGCCGCCCGAAGTCCAGGCCCAGGTGAGGGCGGCCCGCCCGGTGACAATTCACAAACTCCTCGGCTATCGTCCGCATGGCACGCCCCGATACGCGTTCAATGCCAGGAATCCCCTGGCCTACGACGTCGTTGTCGTCGACGAAGCCTCGATGCTGTCGGGTTCGCTGATGTACCACCTGCTCGCGGCGCTTGGAACGGAGACGAAACTGCTGCTCGTCGGCGATCCAGACCAACTGGCGAGCGTCGACGCGGGCTCCGTGCTCGGCGACGTCGCCAAGGCCGCGGCCCGACCTGGATCCCGGCTGGCATCGCGGACCGAGAAACTCATGGTCCGCCATCGGTTCGGCCCACGGATCGGTGGACTTGCCGACGCGATCCTGATGGACGATCCGGAGACGGCCACGGCCCAGGCGCTGGCCATCCTCGAGGGCCGCTGGAAATGTCCCCCCGATCCGCAGAACACCGCTGCCGACGATCCGGCTTCAATCTGCTGGATCGAGTCCGGCAGCGAGGACTTCAAGGCCCTCGTCGACGAGGCTGTCGAGCATGCCGCCGGCGTGCGGACGTGTGCCGAGGAGGGGGACATCGCCGGGGCCCTTGCCCGGCAGAAGGATTTTCAAATTCTCTGCGCCCATCGGGCCGGCAGGTCAGGAGTGACTGGCTGGAACGAGCTCGTGGAGCGACGGCTGGGCCTGGTGGGGGGCACTCCCTGGTACGCCGGCCGCCCACTGATGGTGACGCGGAACAATCCGTCACTTGATCTCTTCAACGGCGATATCGGGCTCGTGGCTCCCAGTTCGGATGGGCGTCGTATGGATGCCGCCTTTCCCGCCGATGGGCAGCCCCGCCGCGTGGCGGTGTCGCGGCTCGAGGACGTGGCGACTGTGCATGCGCTGACGATCCACAGAAGCCAGGGTTCGGAGTATCGTCATGCCGTCGTCGTGCTGCCGGAAAAGCCCAGCCGGATCCTGACACGCGAACTCCTCTATACGGGCGTGACTCGGGCGACAAAGAAGGTGACGATTGTCGGCTCCCGGGCGGTGATTGAGGCCGCCATCAGCCGGCCAATCCGCCGCGCGACGGGCCTTGCGGACAGGCTCTAGCGACCATCCCGGGCCCGATCGGAGAGTTTCACCATGATCACCTTCATTCACAGCGCCGATTGGCAGCTCGGCAAGCCTTTTGCCGGGGTTGAGGATATCGCCAAGCGATCCCGTATCCAGCAGGAAAGGATCGAGGCCATTCGGCGGATTCGCGAGGTCGTGCGGAATCGTCAGGCGAGGTTCGTGCTCGTCGCCGGTGATCTGTTCGACTCGCCAACACCGACCAAGACCGTCGTCGCCCAGGCCCTCGGCATGATCGGTGAGATTCCCGTGCCGGTCTACGTGATCCCAGGCAACCATGATCACGGCGGCCACGGCAGCCTCTGGGAGCAGCCCTTCTTCCTCTCGGAACAGCGGACGCGTGCGTCCAATCTTGAGGTGATCCTCGACCGCCGACCGATCCTGCGCGACGACGTGGTCATCCTGCCCTGCCCTCTCCGGCGCCGTCAGGAAACGACAGATCCGGCGGCCTGGATCCGCGACATCGACCTCAACGAATTCGGCGACAGGCCACGGATCGTTCTCGCCCACGGCAGTGTCGGCACGTTCGGCTCGCAGGCTGACAGCGAGGAGGTGGCCGGTCCTCCCAACCTGATCGGTCTCGACGCCCTGCCGCTGGCGGACATCGACTATTGTGCGCTTGGCGACTGGCATGGCTTCACCCAGGCGGGGCCAAAAGCCTGGTATTCGGGAACGCACGAGACGGATCGGTTTCCGAAAGGAGGACAGCGGCCCGGGCAGGTCGCCTGCGTGGCCGTATCGCGGGGTGGAATCCCGGTCGTCGAGGCGATTCCGACGGGCCAGCTTTCCTGGCTCGAGGCATCGCTCGCCCTCGGCGATGACGGTCCGGCAGCATGTGAAGAGGCCATCGCCGCGCTGACGCGGGATGCCGGCTTCGACCGCTGTCTTGTCGATCTCGGGCTCACGGGACGCGTCTCTCTCGCCGCCCGTAGGGATCTCGATCGCGTGCTGGAGTCGTGGTCGCACAGGCTTCTGCGGCTCGACGTCCACGACGATCTGTCGATCGTGCCATCGCCCGACGAGATTCGGGAACTGACCGAGCGTGCGGACGACCCGATCCTCTCCGGCGTGGCCCGCGAACTCGCCCGGCGGATCGAGGCCGGCGCTGCCGATGCCGAGGACGCCCGTGAGGCGGTCAATATCCTCCACGAACTCTGCATCCGGGCCGGGGAGGGCTCCCGATGAGGCTGATCTCAATCACCGTTCGGAATTACCGGATCCATCGGGATCTGACCGTCGCATTCGATCCATCGAGAACCGTGATCGGCGGGCCGAACGAGTCGGGCA
>CAMDFJ010000202.1 GCA_945897435.1 Candidatus Kuenenia stuttgartensis
ACGAACTCCAGGCTCTGCTCAAGCGGATCGACGGCCTCGTGCTCAACGATTCCGAGGCCAAACTCCTCGCCGAGGACGAAAACCTCGTCCGCGCCGGCCATGCCGTCAGGGCGATGGGGCCGAAGTTCGTCGTCATCAAGAAGGGAGAGCACGGGGCGATGTTCTTCAGCGAGCACGAGATGTACGTCATGCCCGCCTATCCGACGCCGCAGGTGCTCGACCCGACCGGCGCCGGCGACAGCTTCGCAGGCGGCATGATGGGCCATCTCGCCAGACTCGATCGCTATGACCCGCAGGCGCTCAAAGAGGCCCTGGCCTACGGCACGATCACGGCCAGTTTCACGGTCGAAGACTTCAGCCTCGATCGTCTGGCGGGCATCGACCGGGCCGATCTCGACCGCCGGGTCGCCGAATACCGGCAGATGCTCACGTTCTGAGACTCGCGACCGCCGACTGGGTTCTGGGAGGGGTTGCCCATGCCCCGAGAGCCGGACGTTGGCTGCGGCCATCCTGGCTTCGCTTGCTTCCAGAGCCCGCTCGAGGACACGGGCGACCCCTCCCGAATGCCCGCTCCGCGATAGAAGCCAGGATTCCTGCGGCCGACCATGGCGGGCACGATAACGCCACCAAGATCGCCGCGCACGTCGTGTGCCGAACCAGGATTGCCAGGATGGCTTTTTCTTCAGTCGGCTAGGCCGCCTGGGCGAGTCGGGCGAGCTTTTTGAGACGTTTGCGTTCCGCCTTTGTGAGTTGCCGCGAGCCGTGATCCTCGTCGCCCTCCGAGCCGTCCGTGTAGCCTGGCTCGGATGCGGGTGCCGGGTCGTCGTCGGTGTCCATCTGCCGGCTGACGCTGAGAGCCGCGCGATCCTCGGCTGGCGGTTGCTTCGCAGGCTGTCGGTTCGGTTCGGTTCGCTTCTTCGCCGTGGACTGGCGGCCGCACTCGCCGCGAACCTCGCGGATCACAGACCGGGATGCCGCGAGCATCGAGATCGCCACCAGGCCGCAGCCGGCCGCCCATCCGGCCTGTGCTGTGATGACGAGGAGCTCCCGGCCGTCGGCGATCCAGGTACAGCCGGCCGACACAGCCCAGGCAATGAAGCCAGCTGCAAGCCAGAGCGAGGTCGCCAGTCGCTCCTGCAGCGGCAGGATGGCCCAGAGAGAGATGCCGCCCAGCGAGATCGCCGCGATTGCCACCCACCAACCGAATCCATCCGGACCGAGGACGATGCCGGTGGCGTCGGCGATGCATCCGCCGACCAGTCGGCCGAGCGGCAACGCGGATCCGCAGGCCGCGATCGAGAACATGATCGCAAGCCAGCCCCAGGCGAGGGCTCTGCCGCGGGAGTCATCCCGGCGGTGGCGACGCATCAGTCGTACGGCAGTGGCGACCACGGCGGAGCCGAGCAGCAGCAACTGGCCCAGCCAGGCGGCGAGCGAACCTGCTCCCCGAACATCGAGGCAGGCCCGCAGAACGGCGACCGAGCGGGCGAACCGCGGGCCGGCGAGATTTCCCAGGGCGCCGATCGCGGGGCCGTAGGTGCCCACGGTGATGGCTGCGCCCAGCACGACGACGATTCCAGCCGCCGCCATGGCGAACCCGGCGATCCGCGTGGGCAGAAGCGTAGCGATCCCGGGTTGTTTCTCCGGATCAGCTTCGGGGGCGTATTCGACCGGCGAACGTGTCGCCGGGCTGGTGGTCGGCGGGGCGGCCGAACCGGAGCGGGTCCACGAGACGAGCAGTCGACGACGCTGGTCGCGACGCTGGCTTCCTTGCAGCGACATGGCGAATTGGGTCCATCCCTGAGTCGGGGCGAAGGCCCCTGCGGAACCAGAAGGCATCCTGCCAAGCTGGAATGTCCCGCCTTAGGAAGGTCGGCCGCTGCACGTCTCCGGATTGAGCGGCCGTGTCAGGCATCGGCCAACAGGCATGCGCGTCATGCTCGTCAGGATCGGCACACCGTGTCCGATGCCGAGGCCATTTGCCGACTCCCGCCAGACTGGGGTACGATCTCGCCGGAATAATCCCGCCCTTCGACCCTCCTTCGACCCCGGAGAACTCCCCATGGCCTACACGCTCCCGCCCCTCCCCTACGCGTTCGATGCCCTCGAGCCGTTCATCGATGCCCGCACGATGGAAATCCACCACGACAAGCATCACGCCGCGTATGTCACGAACGTCAACAAGGCGCTCGAGGGGAACACGCTCGGCGATCTTCCGGTGGAAAAGCTGATCGCCGAACTCGACAAGGTGCCGGAGACGATCCGGACCGTTGTGCGGAACAACGGCGGCGGCCATGCCAATCACACGATGTTTTGGGAGACGATCGGCAAGGGCAAGGGTGGGGAACCGGCCGGCCATCTGGGCGAGGCGGTGAGGACGGTGTTTGGTGGATTCGAGACCTTCAAGGAGGCCTTCACCAAGGCGGCGATGGGCCGCTTCGGCAGCGGCTGGGCCTGGCTCTCGGCCGATCCGCAGGGCAAACTTCTCGTGGAGAGCACCGCCAATCAGGACAGCCCGATCATGCACGGCAACACGCCGCTTTTGGGCATCGACGTCTGGGAGCATGCCTACTATCTGCTCTACCAAAACCGGCGGGCCGACTATGTCAACGCCTTCTACAACGTCATCGACTGGGACGCCGTCGGCAAGCGGTTTGCGGCAGTGAAAAAATAGCCGCGTCTGGGCTGGTCCGGCCAGGCAGATTGCCCTGCCGGCATGAACCCCCCAGTCTTTCAGGAATCTTCTCAGAGCCGGAGGGCGGCCTCGTCGCCCTCCGGCTTTTCTTGTTTCCGATCGCTCTGGCGGGCGGGCTGACGTTGACTCGGTTTCGGGCGAACGCCTATCTCCCCATTCCACGCATCTGCCGTGCAGGTCTGGCGGGTCCATAGCCAGAACGTTCTGCATGAATTGAGGCGGGCGCATCATCCTCGGACGGCTGGGAGACACGTCGACATGGTCAGTCACAGCAGGCAGTCGATTTCGCGAGGCATCCGGCCGGTACGGCTCGCGAGGGCGATTCGGGCCGTCTGGTTCTGTCTCCTGGCGACCGCTGCCACAGTCGGGTCCGGCTGTCGCAGCGGGACGAGTTCGATGTCCGCTCCGTCCTGGTGGTCGTTCGGAGGTGCCGGCACAGACCCTTCAAAACTCGCCTCTGCCCCGCCGTTCGACGAACCCTCCAAGGTCGCGAAGGCCGATGGCAAGATCCAAAAGCCATCGGAGACCGCCACGCCCTACCCGACGACATCCACCCCCAACGGGTATGCGATCGCTGGTGTGGCATCGGCCGGGGGACAGCCTGCTGCGACCACTCCGACCGTACCACCGCCGGCCGTGACCTACGGCACCGCGATCCCCTCTCCGCCGCCGGCCCAGACGAGCGTCGCGGCAACGCCAGCCGCAGAACAGCCGGCAATGGGATTTTCGGGAATCTCGGGAGCTGGAGCTCAGGCCGCCCCCGCGACCGCCAGCCCTCAGGTCGGGCCATACGCCAGCCTTTCCGGCCAGCCTCCCGCCGCCGCGGCACCCGGAACCCCGCCGGCCGCTGGAGCGGGTACGGCAATGTCGCCGGCCCCGAGCATGTCGAGCATGGGAGAATCACAGTCGCCATTCGCCGGCTCGGCAGCGTTGCCGCCGCCAGGATCGGCCGTCCCCGCCGCCGTCCAGTCCGGAGGTTTTCCGGCGACAGCCGGCTACGAGCCCGCTGCACGGGTGGCCGACTCCCGTGTTGGGAGTTCGATTCCAGCCGCCCCGCCCGCCGCAGCATCTGCCGTTCCAACCGCCGCAGGCCTCGCCCCGATCGATGCTGGCTCTGCATCCCGATATGGCACGGGCACCGGGAGCCGTTTCGGGGGCGGGGATTCCCTGCCGATCCCGCCAGCTGAGCCCGCGCCGCAGGCTTCGGGCTTTCCAGCGCCGCCGCCCCCCGCCACGCTTCCCGGTGGCGTGCCGGCAATCCCGGCTTCGGCGCCCGCAGCTCCATCTGCTCCGCCGACCCGACGCCCCGATCCGGGCTACCGTCCGGGAGGCACATCGAGCTATCGGCCGTCGCGAACGATCCTTGCCGATGATGAGCCGGCCGCAGCCGGCCCTGCCGTCCGGACGGCGACCTATGAGGTGCCAGACACCACGCAGCGATAGCTGACGCTGCCGCTGATCGGGCCTGAGCGGGTGGTAGGATGCGGTCATGCCTTCCCGCATGCCGCTTCAGATCCGATTCGCACGCCTGCTTGCCTGCCTCTGGGGCGGGATGACGGCGGGCCTGGCAGACGCCGACGAACGAGTTGCCGCCTCTGGCGGTATCCGGATCGAACATCGGGCCGCCCTCCGATTGCCCGACGAGGCCGTTGACGGCTCCGGCCAGCGGATCGCCGTCGGAGGCCTGAGCGGCATCACCTGGCTCGGCGGGGATCGCTGGGCGGCGGTGATGGACAACAGCGACACGTTCATCCTTTTCGACGTCAGGCTCGACGAGGAGGGCCTGCCCGAAAAGGTATCGGGGATGTCGGCTGTACGTTTGCCTGAAACGCACGACTACGAGGACATCGCCCCCGTTGCCGGTGCTGGTGGCCGGAGGATTTTCGTCTGTGACGAGGACACGCCGGCCATCCGCGGTTTCGACCTCGACGGTCGGCCGGCCGGGAACGAAATTCGTCTGCCGGGCAATCTGTCTCGACGGCGTCCGAACCGTGGCCTCGAGGCTCTTGCCGCAGACCCCGATGGCCGGCATCTCTGGACGGCCACGGAAGAGGCGATCGTCGGCGACGGGCCGGCCGCGACGGCAGGCGAGGGAACGGTGGTCCGGATCACCCGCATCGACACCCGCGGCGAAGGGGCCCGTCCTGTGCAATACGCCTACAAGGTCGACCCCCCGCACCGCTTCATTCCGATTGCCGAAGGAACGCCCCGAACCGGCGTTTCGGCGCTGGTTGCCCTCGGGGGTGGCAGGCTGCTGGTCCTCGAACGCAGCGGCGGCCCTGGCATTCCGCCGTTCGTCAACAGTTTCTACCTCGTCGAGACGGCCAGCGCACGCAATGTGCTCGGCGTCGATGCCAGACTCGCCGAGCAGCCGGCGACGTTCCTCGGCAAAAAGCTCCTCTGGACCGGTGCCCTGGGGGTCAACCTCGAGGGGATCTCCGCCGGCCGTTCAATTGCAGCCATCCCGGCAGGCCGCGTGTTTCTCGGCGTGGCCGACAACGACCGGATGGGCAGCCCGAACCAGCTGATCGGATTCACCGTGGTCGAGCAACCGGAGGGCGGTCCGCCCGGTCCCGGACGAACGGCTACCAGCCCATGACCATGTTCGACTCGATCACCTTGCGGGCCCTGTCGAGGTCGTCGCCGGTTTCGTGCATGTAGAGCCGGATCGCGTGCACCTTGTCGCCGGACGCCTTCGAGAGGCATTCGCGTGCCGTGTGGCAGGGATCGTTGCAGGATGTCATCAAGCCGAGTGCCGACTTGGAGATGACCCACGTGTCTCGTGGTCGGCGGGTCAGCCTGACCACTTTTTCGCCAGGATAGGCATCCTCGACGACGGCCGCCGCCGCCTGCTCGTCGGCGGCCCAGGAGATGATGATGTGGGCGCTCGTCTCGATCTCGAACAGCGGCATGGCACGGCCCTCGGGAGTGAAAAAAGACCTTAAGTGAACCGTCAGGGTCCGTCAATTGTTCGGCCGACGGAATCCGGGCTAGTATGACGTTCGTCGGCAGGTCGGCGTCCGCCGCACCTCCGGGAGTGGTGGCATGATGCGTTACGATCGCGACGGTTTTCCGATTCCACCCGACTTCGACGCGGGTCTCGAGGCATTTTCTGCAGATCCGCCGCCGTTGCGGCAGCCGCCGACGGGTGAACCGACCCGCCGCCAGGCCGGAACCCGAAAACGATGGATCCTGTTCGGCCTGATCGCGGCCCTCCTGCTGCCCTCGATCGTCATTCCCGAGATGATGCCGGCGATCAGGCAGATGGTGGTCGAATGGTCGCTGGAGCAGGCTCTGGCCCGTGAGGCGCAGGACGATATCGGCGGTGCGATCGGTGCCGTGGGCCGTGCGATCCGCTGGCACGGTGACGACGTCGAACTGCTCTGCATGCGGTCGATGTTGCGACTCGAGCATCGGGATGCCGCCGGCGCCCTCGAGGATGCGAATCGGGCCGCCTCTTTCGCCCCCACCTCCCCGCAACCCCTGCGGGCTCGTTCGCTCGCGCACGTCGTGCTCGGTGATGCGGAAGCCGCCCTCGAAGATGCGCAGACAGTCGTCGAGATGTCGGCCGCGGGTGATCCGGAGGCGCTCAATCACCGCGCCTACGTCAGGGCCCTCGTGGGCCGAGATCTGCCGGCCGCGCTCGAGGATATCGATGCGGCGATCGGCGGCCACACCGACGCCACGCCCGAACTTCTCGACACACGGGGCTTCATCCTGCACCTGCTGGGCCGGACGGAGGAGGCGATCGACCAGCTCAATCAGGCCATCGACGGCATGCAGCAAAACCGTCGGCAGCTCGGGCTGCTGGCGGGCCGTGTCGATCGCACGGAACTTGCCCGGCGACTGCGGGTGCTCGACCACGGCCTGGCAGTGATGCTGCATCATCGCGGCCTCGCCTGCGCCGAAGCGGGGCTCGAGGAACAGGCCAACCAGGATTTCGAAATCGCCCGCAAAAAAGGCTTTGATCCAAGCCGGGGAATTTTCTGAGTTCACGCAAACAGACGGCGGCCGGTTCCACGGAAAATCTCGGCTTCCTGCCGAATTTTCCTTGGCGACCTCCGGCCGCTGGTTCTTACCCGGCCCTCCGGGCCTGCCGCGGGCGCTGGGTTTGGTGTGAAACTTCCTCTGCCCGGTGTGGGACGGGCTTCAGCCTGTCGTCTGGTGGGCGTTCTAGCCTGAATTGGGTCGCCCCTTTCGACTGCACTGCGGCTCGAATATACTGCCTGCTTGCGAGGCGAAGTCCCTTTCGTTGCTGGCCGAAGGCTGGCGGTTGAACGGGGGTGTAGCTCAGTTGGTTAGAGCGCCAGCCTGTCACGTTGGAGGCCGCGGGTTCGAGTCCCGTCACCCTCGCTTTTCTCTTCGCACCTGGTTCTCCCGGTCTCGAGCCAGTCGCCGCCCCCCCGGGCGTTTCCCTTTTCAAGTGCGGTCCCCGGTGAGTCGTCCGGCTGCGGTCATCACCGGCGCGGCAAGCGGGCTCGGACGTGCCCTGGCGGAAAGTCTGGCTGAGGCTGGCTGGCGGCTCGCCCTCGTGGACCTTCCGGGGGCGACGGAGGCCAGTCTCTCCGAGGTCGTTGCCACCTGCCGGCAGCGTGGCGGCGACGCTTTCGCGACAGGATTCGATGTCCGGGATGCCGTCGGCTGGCAGTCGTTGCACGACCGTCTTCGAGCCGATTGGACGACGCTCGATCTGGTCGTCAACTCGGCCGGGGTGGGAGCCACCGGTGAGGTCGGTTGGCTCCCTGAATCGCAGTGGCGCCGGGTCATCGACACCAATCTGCTGGGAACGGCGCTTGGCTGCGAGACATTTCTGCCCTGGCTGAGATCCCATCCAGGGAGATCACACCTCGTCAACGTGGCCTCAATCGCCGGGGTGCTGGCCCTGCCGTCGATGGCGGCCTATTCGGCGAGCAAGGCGGGCGTGATCGCACTCTCGGAGTCGATCGCGGCCGAATCCCGCCGGGGACGCCCCGGGGTGACAGTCGTCTGCCCGGGGTTTTTTCGTTCCGGTCTGCTCGACTCATGGCATTTCTCCTCGGAGGTCGAATCCCGGGAGGCGCATCGACGCATGGCTGCGACAGGGCTCTCTTCCGAGCGGCTCGCCCGCCGGGTGCTCCGGGCCATCGAGTGGAACGAGCGATATCTGGTGGTCGGGCTGCAGGCCCGCTGGCTCTGGCGGCTCAAGCGGCTCGCCCCACGGCTCACCACAGGGCTGGTCGGGGCGGTCTATCGCAGGCTCCGATAGTTCGGCCGGAAGGCCCTTCATACCAAGTGTCCATCGCCCGGTGGCGGCCGGGTGTTCGGGGCTTCCCGATCGAAATGCGTGCCGGCCTCAGGTCGACGTAACCAGCCTTCCGGTGAGCTTCGGCCGCGGCTTGCCATTCGGCGTCGGAATGGAAATTATTTATCCGGTCTGACTTTGGAGGGGGAATCATGAAACAGACGTTTTCATTTTCGTACCTGCTCTGGGGCTTGGCGGCCGTCGCTGGTCTGCTCGTTGGCTCGCTCGGCGTCACCTACCACATCATCCTGCCCTCGTGGACGGCCACGTCGCTGATGGCCATCGGATTCCTGGTGGCTGCCACCAGCCTGATCGTCGAGTTCATGATCTACGCCGGAATGATCACGGTGGTGGAGCACGACGACGAACTGCCGGAGCGGGGCAGAAAAGGTTCGGTCGAGGTCCCAAGGCGCGGCCCTTTCGCCGGGTCTGCTGGTTCGGGTTCGCTGCCGCAGTTTGCCAATTCGGTGACCGGCCATGGTGATGCGGCCGCAGATGCTCACCACCCGCACACCCGGCGGGCTCCACGGCACGACGACGCTCCCCCGGACAATCTGACGCCGGAGCAATTGGCCGCATGGTGGGCCAGAGCCCGCAAGCGATACCAGCGGACAGGCGACCTGCGGCGCGAGTAGCAGACCGTGCGTTCCGTCGTCTGGCCAGGCGTGCACCGGCTGGTGTTGACCCGGCCCTCCGGGCCTGACGCTGCCCGACGTGGGACAGGCTTCAGCCTGTCATGGATGCTTCACGGAAAATCTCGGCATCGTGCCGAATTTTCCTTGGCCGGCTCCCCCGGCTGGTGTTGACCCGGCCTTCCAGGCCTGACGCTGCCCGATGTGGGACAGGCTTCAGCCTGTCATGCATGCTTCACGGAAAATCTCGGCATCGTGCCGAATTTTCCTTGGCCGGCTCCGCCGGCTGGTGTTGACCCGGCCTTCCAGGCCTTACGCTGCCCGATGTGGGACAGGCTAAAGCCTGTCCTAGGAATACCGGTTCGATACGCCCGCCAGAAGAGACAGTTTTACGACTTTTGTCCTGGGATGGCACGAGTTCCCCTATCATTGGGGTTAAGGGTTTCTGAATCGAATCTGTGGAGGAACTGTTCATGACGCTCCGAATCGTCGGATCTGCTCTCGTCGTCTGGTCGTGCGGTGTTTCAACGCTGAATTTCAGAGCCACCTGTCAGGCCGCGGATCCAGCCGCCGCCTCCTGTCCGGTGATGGGAAACCCCGCGCCGGCGAGTCGCGCGACGGTGGCGGGAGGCATGAACAATGGCGACTGGTGGCCCGACCAGCTGAATCTCGACATCCTTCATCAGAATCCACCAGCCGGGAATCCGCTCGGTGAAGGCTTCGAGTATGTCGAGGCGTTCAAGACGCTCGATCTGGAGGCGGTCAAGAAGGACCTCCGGGAATTGATGACGACCTCGCAGGACTGGTGGCCGGCCGACTATGGCCACTACGGACCGTTCTTCATCCGGATGGCCTGGCACAGCGCCGGCACCTATCGGGTTGGCGACGGCAGGGGAGGCGCCGGCTACGGCACGCAGCGGTTCGCGCCGCTCAACAGCTGGCCCGACAACGCAAACCTCGACAAGGCCCGCCGTCTGCTCTGGCCGATCAAGCAGAAGTATGGCCGGAAAATCTCCTGGGCCGACCTGATGATTCTCGCCGGGAATGTCGCCCTCGATTCGATGGGATTCGAGACGTTCGGATTCGGCGGGGGCCGCGAGGACGTCTGGGAGCCGCAGAACGACATCTTCTGGGGGCCGGAGAGCGAGTGGCTCGGCGCCAAGAGATACAGCGGCGATCGCCGGCTCGAGAACCCGCTGGCAGCGGTCCAGATGGGGCTGATCTACGTCAATCCCGAAGGACCCGACGGCAAGCCCGATCCGCTGGCTGCGGCCCGCGACATCCGCGAGACCTTCGGCCGGATGGCGATGAACGACGAGGAGACGGTGGCCCTGATCGCCGGTGGCCACACCTTCGGCAAGTCGCATGGCGCGGCGAGCGCCGACAACGTCGGTCCCGCGCCGGAGGCGGCCGGCATCGAGGAGCAGGGGCTCGGCTGGAAGAACCGCTTCCGCACCGGCAAGGGGGCCGACACGATCACCAGCGGTCTGGAGGGGGCCTGGACCTCGACGCCGACGAACTGGTCGAACGGCTACTTCGAGCACCTGCTCGGCTATGAGTGGGAGCTGACGAAGAGCCCGGCCGGGGCCTGGCAGTGGACGCCGAAGGAGAAGTCGGCGGAGGGGACGGTTCCAGACGCCCACGACGTCGCCAAATCCCACCCGCCGATGATGTTCACCACCGATCTCGCGCTCCGGATGGATCCGCAGTATGGGCCGATTTCGAAGCGGTTTTACGAGCACCCGGAGCAGTTCAAGGAGGCGTTTGCCAAGGCCTGGTACAAGCTCACCCACCGCGACATGGGGCCGGTGTCGAGGCTGCTGGGGCCCGACGTGCCCGCGCCGCAGATCTGGCAGGATCCCGTGCCGGCGGCCGGGTATCAGCCGATCGACGAGCGGGACATCGCCGCCCTGAAGGCAAAGGTTCTCGGCTCGGGGCTCTCGGTTCCCGAGCTCGTCTCGACGGCCTGGGCCTCGGCGTCGACATTTCGAGGCAGTGACAAGCGCGGGGGTGCCAATGGCGGCCGGATTCGGCTGGCGCCACAAAAGGACTGGGAGGTCAACCAGCCGGCCAGGCTGGCGAAGGTGCTCGACAGGCTGGCGGCGATCCAGAAGGAGTTCAACGCAGCCCATGCCGGGGGAAGGCAGGTGTCGATGGCCGACCTGATCGTGCTCGGCGGCTCTGCCGCGGTGGAGGAGGCCGCCCGGCAGGCTGGGCAGGAGGTGACGGTGCCCTTCACGCCCGGCCGGACCGATGCGACGCAGGCGATGACCGACGTCGATTCGTTCGCCGTGCTGGAGCCGAAGTCGGATGGCTTTCGCAATCATCTCGCCAGGGAGATCGACCGGCCGGCCGAGGAACTGCTCGTCGACCGGGCGCAGCTGCTGACGCTCTCGGCACCGGAGATGGCCGTGCTCGTTGGTGGCCTGCGGGTGCTGGGGGCAAATGCCGGCAGCGGGCCGCTGGCCCAGCTTGGCGTTTTCACAGATCACCCCGGAACGCTCACCAACGACTACTTCGTCAACCTGCTCGACATGGGTGTCGACTGGCGGAAGTCGTCTGTCTGCGACCACTTCTTCGAGGGCCACGACCGGAAGACGGGCACTGTGAAATGGACGGCAAGCCGGGTCGACCTGGTCTTCGGTTCAAACTCCCGGCTGCGGGCGATCGCCGAGGTCTACGCGAGCCAAGATTCGCGGCGGAAGTTCGTCAGCGACTTCGTGGCGGCCTGGAACAAGGTGATGAACCTCGACCGCTTCGACCTGCCGCCCGCCGTGCGGCTCGGAACCGATGCAATCGCCTCTCAGATGTCGCCGGCGCAGTGAAGGCCGGATATGATCGCGGCCCGGCAACCACCCCGTTGGATGGAGACCCACTGCTCCCAGAGGCGGCGCAGACGCTGCAAGCCAGAGAATGCCCCGGCCTGGGTGTGTAAGTGCGGAGTACACACCCAGACCGTTGGGGCACCCTTCTGGCTTGCTGCACCCGGAACAGGGCCCGAAACTCATCCGGGCCCCGGTCGGAGTCGAATCAGGTCAGGTGATAGGCCGACTCGCCATGCTCGTTGATGTCGAGACCCTCGGCCTCGGCATTGGGATGCACGGTGAAGCCGATCGTCTTCTCGATCAGAAAGCCGAGCGCGAGCGTGCAGAGGAAGGCGTAGCCGCCGCTCCAAAGCAGGCCCTCGAGCTGGATCATCAACTGCCCGACGCCGCCCATCACCGGACGGATGGCAAACAGACCCACGAGCAGGGCTCCCAGGGCTCCGCCGACGCCGTGAACGCCGACGACGTCGAGCGAATCGTCATAGCCCAGCAGCGGCTTGGCCTGGACCGCGAGGAAGCAGACGACGCCCCCGAGAATCCCGATGATCAGGGCACCGAGCGGGCTGACGTGGCCCGCACAGGGCGTGATCGCCACGAGGCCGGCCACCATGCCTGATGCAAACCCGAGGGCCGTCGGCTTCCCGACCTTGAGCCATTCGGCAAACATCCAGGCGCCGGATGCGGCGCTGCCGGCGATCGCCGTCGTGGCGAAGGCCAGCACCGCGACACCGCCTGCGACCGGGAGGAAGTCCTTGCCGACGGCGATGGCCGAGCCCGAGTTGAACCCGAACCAGCCCACCATCAGCATCGCGGCGCCGATCAGGGTCCAGCCCACGCTGTGGGGCACGAACTGTGCGCCCGGATAGCCACGACGCTTGGGCAGGATCAAGAGCAGAGCCAGGGCTGAAACGCCCGCCAGCACGTGCACGACCGTGCCGCCCGCGAAGTCGAGCACGCCCTTCTGAAACAGCCAGCCGTTGACGTTCCAGACCCAGTGGCAGACCGGGTTGTAGACGATCGTCGCCCAGAGCACGGTGAACAGGCACCAGGCGCTGAACTTCACCCGCTCGGCGATCGCGCCCACGATCAGCGCCGGCGTGATGATCGCGAACATCATCTGATAGATGGCGAAGAGCAGTTCCGGCACGCCGTTCGGGGCGGCCTCGACCGTGTCGCCGCTGGTCACGATCCGCTCATAGGAGTTCGCCCCGTCGACGCCCAGTTCGGCGAACGACTTCATGAACACGAGGCCCGGATCCCAGCCCAGATAGCTGTGCTTGGGAAGGTCTTTGCCGTCCGGTCCCTTGCCGGCATCGACGGCGATAGCCGAGGGAACTGCGAAGGCCATGTTGTAGCCGTAGGCCACCCATTCGATCGCGATCAAAGGAACGCAGACCATCACCAGCATGAACATGTTGAGCACGTTCTTGGCCCGGACCATGCCGCCGTAGAAGAGGGCAAGGCCCGGCATCATGAAGAACACGAGCGCCGCACTCACGAGGATCCAGGCGATCGAGCCCGTGTCGTACGTGCCCTTCAAATGTGGCGCGGAATGGGCCACGGGTTCAGCGGCAGCCTGGGCGAAGGCCTCACCGCAACAGGAAAGACCGACCAGGAGAGCCAGTACCAGCGGAATCGTTCTGACCATCGATTTGGATCCTTTCACATGAGTTCTCCCACCGACGAACGACGAACGCACCGCGCGATCGAACGCCCCTTGGGGGTTCCGGTCTGACACGACGCGAGGTCAGCTCCAGGTCGCACGCCCGCCGAAACGCGGCGGGGAGAACGCCAGACGAACTGGCAAACGCCGGGTCGCATGGGCAAAAAGCGTGCGCATGGCTCACCTCCAGAAGGAAAGACAGGTGCCCTGGAAGGGCGTCTCCGAAACGCGTGACTTCCAGGCAGCGGGCCTAAAAACGCCAGCCAAGAAGTCGAGAAGGCAAGATTGATGCCAAAGTCGTTGCGAAGATCGGGCCAGGTGCCGGCCGCGAATCCGAAAAACCGACAAAGAGCCCTCAAATCCTGAGTGATTTCACGTTTTTTGAAATCACAAAGAAACGGCAGCCATGTCCGGGAACGGCGTGATCGTCTGGGGTAGGCCGGGAGTCTGCACGGCTTGTGGGCAGGCGACTGCTTTCAAGGGAGGCAGGGGCCGGGATAGATTTTGAAACGACGCCAGTGCGATCCGTCTTCAAGAGATCCTTTCCCCGACGAGCATCCGTGATGAATTCACTGCCGAAGCGTTCTGAATGGGCCGTCGTTGCCACGGTTGCTCTGGCGATGTGTGCCGGCGGGGCGGCCAGGGCTGCCACCGTGCTCGTCGAGGCGGAGAGCTTCGCCGATCAAGGAGGCTGGAGCCTCGACACCCAGTTCATCGGGGAGATGGGCTCGCCGTATCTTCTGGCCCATGGTCTCGGAAAGCCGGTCGCCGACGCGATCACGAAGGTCTCGTTTCCGGCCGCCGGGACATACAAAGTGTTCGTGCGCACGAAGGACTGGGTCGCCCGCTGGAACGCTCCCGGCACTCCGGGCCGGTTCCAGCTGCTCGTGAACGGGAAGCCGCTCGCGGAGCCGTTTGGCACGCAGGGTGCCCGGTGGGGCTGGCAGGATGGAGGCAGCCTGACGCTGTCGGCCGGCGAGGCCACGATCACGCTCCACGACCTCACCGGCTTCGACGGCCGCTGCGACTGCATCGCGTTCACGACCGACAGCAGCCCGCCGCCGAACGATTCGGCGATCCTGGCCGACTGGCGGCGGACGGCCCTCGGGCTCGCCGAGAAGCCGGAGGAGAAGGGGCCCTACGACCTCGTCGTCGTTGGCGGCGGCTATGCCGGCATGGGAGCCGCGCTCTCCGCGGCCCGGATGGGGCTCGCAGTCGCACTGATCCAGGACCGGGGCGTGCTCGGCGGCAACGGCTCGAGCGAGGTGCGGGTGTGGGCGATGGGCCTCATCCGCCGCGGCAAGTATCCGCGCATCGGAGAGATCATTGAAGAGTTCTGCGACCGTGCCAAGAAGAGCCCGGGCACATACGAGGAATTCGGCGACGCGAAGAAGGAACAGATCGTGCGCGACGAGCCGCACATCGATCTCTTTCTCCATACGCACGCCTTCGCCGTCGAGAAGCAGGGGAGCCGCATCAACAGCGTCACCTGCCTCGACGTGAAGACGGGCCGCGAGCTGCGG
>CAMDFJ010000203.1 GCA_945897435.1 Candidatus Kuenenia stuttgartensis
AGCAGCTGCTCGAGCAGGGCCGGCCGGCCCAGTGTCCCGGCATCCATGACCCCCCGCATTTCCAGACGGGGGGCTTTTGGTTTTCTTGTGGCTGCGTGCGTTCATTCAGGAAGCTGTTCAGTCAGCAGGCTCGCACTGGGGACGCATACCGTCTAGCGGGGAAGGAACCGTGGCTAAACGCCACATTACAGTCCGATTGTTCGCACTGGTAAGCACTGCGAAACACACTGGGGAAGGAACCGCTCGTCATGCACCGTGCATGGGGGGGGCATCCTGAAGGCAGGGGACGGACGGTGGCCGTTTTCCAAATTCGGCCATGCGCGCAAACGACGTTACCGGGTGGTTTCGCTGGTTCGATGCCGCAGAGATTTCGCCCGCCCCCCCCGCCGGAAAAAACCTTCGAGAACTTGCGGCGGCGCACACGGCTCAGGCGACCGGGGTTTTTGCGGTCAGCACCCCCGGCGATGCCGACCGCCCCTGCCTGCCCCAGCCCTGAAACCTGATGTCGTCCGTCCGTAATTCCGAAGAATCATTGACGGCCACGGGCAATTCACCCTATGATTCGTGGCACGAACACGACAGATTTCCCGGGGTACGAAAGGGCGGAATCATGGGCAGGTCGAAGGGCAATTCGGACGGCCGTGTCAGGAAGCAGACGACGCAGGCTGTGGCCTATATGCGGTGCAGCGGGCTGGGGCAGAACGACGGGGATACCTGGGATCGTCAGGAGGCAGCCATCAGGAAGTATGGCAAGTCGGCTGGGTTGACCGTGGCCGACGGCGACTGGTTCAAGGATGTCGGGGTGTCCGGCACGAAAGACATCGACAGCCGACCGGGACTGGCGGCGCTGCTGGACCGGGTCGAAAACAATGGCGTCCGTGTCGTTCTGGTGGAGAATGCCACCCGCCTGGCCCGGGATCTGATGATGTCGGAAGTGATCCTGGCCCAGTTGAAGGATGCCGGCTGCACGGTCATCGACTGCGACAGCGGCACGAACCTGATCGACGACAGCGACGATCCCACCAGACGGCTGATCAGACAGGTGCTGGGGGCCGTGGCCGAGTTCGACCGTCGGGTGACGGTGCTGAAGCTGCGGGCCGCCCGGAACCGGAAAAGCCAGCGGGTCGGTCGGCGTGTTGAAGGCCGGAAGCCCTACGGCAGCAGCCCTGCTGAAGCAGCGGTGCTGGACCGGATTCGGCAGCTGCACCGCAAGCCGCACAACGGCACCCGGCGATCACTGGCCGACATTGCCGGCATCCTGAACGATGAGGGTGTGCCCACCAGAACCGGCCGGCCGTGGTCGAAATCGACGCTGCACCAGATCATCGGCAGGGGCCTGAAAACGCCCACGCAGCACGACTGAACGGATTCACTGATGGACTCAATTCAGGATTGTCTGGTATCCTGACGGGAACGCAACGGTTTACCGGCGCAGACCTTCCCCCGTGTTTGGCGACTCGAGGAAGGGCTGGGCCGAAAACGTGGCGTGTTTTCAAAGATAGGACGACCGTATGCACGACCACCACAGGCGCCACGATGCCCAGCACCAGACACCATAGTCCCGGGCCGTCGGACTTTTCAAGTGCAGGGTTTCAGGCCCCGGAAAACGCCGGGAAAGCAGATTGTCTGGCGGCGCTGCGGGCCGAGTCGGAAGCTGCTGTCGACCGGCTGCTGGCGTCCATCGACTGGGATGCCCACGACGCAGCCCTGGCTGAACTGGCTGCCGACCACTTCGCAGCGATGCACCACCTTGCCCTGCTCGAGCAGCAGGAAGCCGAACACACGGCTGGCAGCGGGCCGGCCGACGCCGAGGGATCAGGAGACAGCGCCGCATGACACCGAACCTGCCGATGGGCATTCATTCGTCCGACCTAGTGCAGCTGCTGCAGGCCGAGGGCTTCGACCACGCCCGGCCGTGGACGCTGCGGTATGCAGCCAGTCGTGGTCGGATTCCACGACCCTTCACCACGGCGTCGGGTGATCACGCATGGCGGTCGACTGACCTGCCAGCAATTCGCCAGTACCTGCGACATCCCGCCCGGCCGGGACGCCCCAGAAAGACGACAGAACGATGACCGCACACCCTGGCCATGATTCGGATGTCGTGGCCGATTCCGGCAACGAAAAAGCCCGGTGGGCTGGAACCCACCGGGCCGTATTCGATTGCATTCCCAGTCGACCAGCTGGCTGTGTTTTGACAGACGCCACCAGCTGCCCGACATCACCCTTCGGTGTCACGGATGGTATCGACATTCTACAGCGACAGCCATAGCAGCGACGAGAAAAACGCAGTTGCCGGGGATTCCGGCCGGCCAGAACGGCTGAACCGGCAGCAGCAGAACGACCTGCTGGCATGGGCACGGGCATGGCAGAACGCTGGCTGTGCCGTTCACCCGTCAAAAATCGACGGGTCGAAGTATGCCATCGCTGTCCGACACGGCAGCCCCGACATCCAACCCGACACGTTCCCGGCCACCTATCAGTCGGGGAAGCTGGCGGGGATGCCGCACCCCCGGGCTGGTCAGCCGAACCCGGAAGCCGGCCAGCACGGCTACGGCTGGGGGCGAATCAAGGATGGGCAGCTGCCACCGCTGACGCTCGAGCAGATCGGGGCATATGTCAGGTCTGGCAAGTCGGACGGCATCGGCATCATTTGCGGCACGGTGTCCGGTGGCGTGTTCATGCTTGAAGCCGAGGGCCGTGCCCGGGACCTGCTGGGCAGGGTCATGGAAGCAGCTGATCGGCTGGGCTGTCTGCCCCTGCTCAAACGACTGGCTGCTGGCTGCGTCGACGAATCCCCGTCGGGCGGTCTGCATTTCTACGGCCGGTCGTCTGACGGCGTCGGGCCGGGGAACACGGTGCTGGCAGCACGGCCTGACGCTGGTGCCGAACACGGCCGTCAGGTGCTGTTCGAAACCCGTGGTCAGGGCGGCTGGTCAGTCGTGGCACCGTCGGCCGGCCGCACCCACAGGACGGGCAAGCACTACCGATTCGTCCGGGGCGGCCCGTCGACGATCCCGACGTTCAGCCCTGAAGAAATTCAGCAGCTGTTCAGCGTGTTCAGGGCGGTCGACGAGATGCCCGCAGTCGAGACCGTCACTGCGCCGCTGGCGAACGTGCAGCGGCGGAAACGGCCGGCCGGCGACATCCTGCCGGGCGACGATTTCAATCTGCGGGCCAGCTGGGAAGAAATCCTGACCGGCTGGAAACCGGGGCAGGTTGTCGGGGATCGTCGACACTGGACACGGCCTGGCAAGGCACACGGCACCAGCGCCACCACGACCGCAGACGTTCTGTGCTGCTTCTCGTCGTCGTCCGGGCTGCCCGTGTTCGACCCCAACAGCAAGAAAAACGCCCTGTCGAAGTTCGCAGCCTATGCCCACCTGAACCACGGGGGGGACTTCGCAGCAGCTGCACGGGAACTGTGGCAGCAGGGCTACGGCAGCCGCGCAGCGGACGACGATGTCGACGGTGGGCAGACGGTCATCGTCGACCCACGGCCGGCACCGCAGGGTCCGCAGCGTTCGCTCGAGGAATGGCGGAAGGAAGCAGCGGCACGGCGGGCCGAGTCAGTCACGACCCCCGGGCTGTGGTCGCTGGACCGCAGCCCGACGGGTGCAGGGAAGTCGTTCGCCACGAACCAAGCCCTACGGCTGGCGTCGACATCGTTGACGGTGCTGCCGACACACACACTGTGCCGGGAACAGGTCGAAGCCCTACGGGCCGAGGGCATCGACGCCGTGGCCTACCCTGAACTGACGGCAGACAATTGCCAGCAGTTCGGGACAGCCATCAGTGTCCAGCGGCTGGGGCTGGTCATCGGGGAAACTGTATGTCCGACCTGCCCGTTCAAGAAAACCTGCACCTACCTGGCCGAAGTGAAGCTGGCCGAAGCATCGCCCAGACGGTTCGCCACGCAGGAAAGGCTGCGCCGCTCGTCGAAGTGTTCCAAAGGGATGCAGGTCATCGTGATCGATGAGGCACCCGAAGCCGTTCTGGCCCCGACCCTGACGATCACCAGCCGGCAAGTGAACGCAGTTGAAACGCTGGCGAATGCCATCAGGAATCACTGGTACAGCACCGCAACGCAGGACCAGCGGTCGTTCGCAGCTGCCCTGCTGAACGTGGTGGCAGCCATCCATGCTGCCTGTTCTGAATCCACGACCGCCGGCACCCGGTCGGTCAGCCTGACGATGGGTCGGGAGGTCCCGAAGAACTGGCAGCGGCTGTTATTTGAGTCGATCAGGCAGGTCGGCGTCGGGGACAGTCTCGATTCCGATGCCCTGTCGCTGATCACGAAAGCAGCGGCCGGGGAACTGCTGACGCTCGAGGTCGTGACCGACCTGACCCGGGCCGGGCGGCTGATGCACTTCATAGTTGGCAGCTGGCGTCCATTCCTGCCGGCAGACGCTGCGGTCGTCATGACCGACGCCACGGCCGATGCCGACGACATCGCAGCTGTCGTGCAGCGGCCGGTCGTCGACTGCACACCGGACGGGCACCTGCCCCTGCTGCACCCGATTGTGCAGATCCCAGACGACATCAGCCGGGGCACGGCATCGTCGACGGTGGCGGGGTATGTCGAAGCCTTCCTGGCAGCGAACCCCGACGTTCAGCGGCTGGGCATCATCGGCCACAGTCAGCACATTGCCGACCTGATCGACGGGGGGCTGCTGTCGGAACCGGCCCGGGCACGGGTCGTGAAATGGACATACTTCGGGGCCGGCGACGACCGGGGCAGCAACGGCTGGCACGGCACCTGCCAGCACTTGCTGAGACTGGGATCACCCAGAGCGAACCCCGGCGACTACCGACGCTGGCTGGTGCAGCACGGCCGGCACAGCGCCGCCGGCAAACTGGACGGCGACTGGGGCCGAAGGGACTGGGAAGCCGTCACAGTCGACGGTGCAGCCATCACGGTGCCCGGGATGGGCTACCGGGACCCCGAATGGCATCGGGCCTATACGGCGATCAGCAGGGCTGCTGGTCGGCAGGTCGACGGCCGAGGGCGGTCGATGCTGCCCGACGGCATCCCGGTCACGATCCTGTCGAACGAACCCGGCCCACACCCCATATCGCCCAGTTTGACCACGACGCCAGCAGCCGTCCGGGAGACAGCCCAGATCGTCCGGGACCTTGCCCGTCTGCACCCCGGTACCCTGCTGGGGCAAAGCGCAAAAAACCCTATAGGGAATACCTATAGGGAAAATTGCGCTTTCGACCCCGTCCCGGCCGGCGACTGCTATACGGCGATCATCACGGCTACCGGCTGCGGTCGACGGGCGGCGCAGGTCAGGCTGCGGGACTGCGTCCGGGCTGGGCTGCTGACCAAACCGCAGCACGGCTGGTATGCCATCCCAGCCCCGCTGCCCCCTGAACTGCCGTCGACCGTGGCCGATTGCACACCGTGCAATTCGGGAATTGCACCGTGCAATTCTGCCCCGGACCCTGTCCAGCAGCGGTCACGAACGACGACGCCGGCCACCCTGCCGACCCCAGTGCAGGCTGTCGTGATCACGACCATCGGGCCAGCAGCGACAGCCCCGGCCGTCGATGTCGTGGCCGAGTCGACGCCGGCC
>CAMDFJ010000204.1 GCA_945897435.1 Candidatus Kuenenia stuttgartensis
GAGCCCGCCTCGAAACCCCTCTTCTCGCGGGCCGTCCGCACCGTGGCATGGGATCCCGTCAGAGGCTGTGGATGTCGATCACGGGCAGTTCGTCGGGATGTCCCCACCACACCCAAGGGCACTCGAGCGGAAACTCCTCCCCCACGCGGGCCATGAGTTCGGCCTTTGGCGTCGGAAGGTGTCGTGGGAGGGCGGTTTGTCGCATGAGTCGCAGCGGTCGCCGGCCGCATCTGCAGCGGGGCCGGTCTCAGTCGCGCTCCGCGAAATGTGGTGGCGAAAATCAGCGACCGAGCGGCTCAACGCGAATGTCGTCGAACCAGGTGTCGAGAATGTCCTTCTTGTTGCCGCCCGGCTGGAGGCCGATGCTGGTCTTGGGTGCATCGCCGGCTAGCGTCGTTTAGTCGAGTACCTTTCGGCCGTCGACGAACGCGGTCAACTCCTTGCCCCGCAGCTCCAGCGACAGGTCATGCCACTCCTCCGGCGCGATCTCGATCTTGTCCGTCTTGGCGTAGAAAAACTTCCGATTCCATCCGCCCTGCTTCGCGAGAGCCGTGGCCTCCGGGGAGTCTTTTGGATGGAGCACCGTGTTGTCGGCGGCCGTGATGCTGGTCGGCCGGATGTGGAGCACGGCCACGTGGAAGTCGCGCTCGACGATCGGATTCGGGCCACGGACTGTGATGCCCGCCATGCCACCAGCAGAGAACCGGAACCGAAACGACACCCGCACGTCGTTTCCCGAAATCTTCCGCGTAATGCCAGCCGGGTGAAACTCCTCGGGGAAGTTGCGGCCCCGCAGCGCACCATCGATGACCTGCCACCAGTCGGGTCGCACCTCCTTGCCGGAGACTGCTCGCCCGTGCGGATGCTTGTCGTCGCGGCCGTCAGCAAGAAACCCGTACTGCGACCAGTTTCGTTGGAACGCTGTCAGATCGGCGAAATCCTCCGTCCATCCTGAGGCTGGAGAGATCTCTTCCCCCGCTGCCACCCCCGTGCGGCACCAGGTGAACAACATTCCCAACAGAATCGCTCGACTCATGATGCTCATGCAGACTCCTTCAGTAGTGATGATCGCACCGGATAAGAATGTCACGTGGAAATGCATCACGGCAAGCAAAGCTATGGGATTCAGTGTGCCCCATCGCAGTGTTCCGCAGGAAGCCCCGGGAAGGATAGGGACAGACACGCTTGGGCCGCGGGAATTACGCCGGCGTGTAGACCTTGCGGCCGAGCATGCGGTCCATCGAGTCGCTCGTCTGAAAGACCAGCGCCTCGGGGTAGTGCTCGTAGGGATGGAAGTATTCAAACGTCAGGTAGCCGTCGTAACCGACCACACTGAGCGCCTGCATGACTGCGGGCCAGTTGGTCGTGCCGTCGAGCAATGGGCGGAACGATTCGAGCGACGTGTCGGTACCCTTTTTGGTGAACTCCTTGAGGTGCACGTTTGCGATCCGCTTGCCGAGGATCGGAATCCAGTGCTCCGGGTATTGGTACATCATGATGTTGCCGGTGTCGAAGTGCACCCGCACGTGCTCGCTGCCGAATCCATCGACGAAGTCCACCATCTCCTGCGGCGACAAGAGAAAGCCGTTGAAGAAGATGTTTTCCATGTTGAGCGTGACGCCCGCCTTCTCGGCGGCGGGAATCATCCGGCTGACGGCGTCTTTGGCTCGCGTGAGGCAGACGTCGTTGGGGACCGGCTCGTGATCGGTCCGCCACGGGATGCAGACCGCTCCCGGCACCACGAGCACGTTGCGGGTGCCGAGATCCAGTGCGCATTCGACGATCTTGCCGGCCAGTTCGAAGCCCCGCTGCCGCTTGGCGGGATCGTTGCTGGTCAGCGGGTAGGGCCAGAAGAGAAACGAGCAGAGCCCGCTGATGGCGATGCCGATCCGATCGGCCATCCGGCGGATCTCCTGGAAGTGGGCCGTGCCATGTTTTGGTGAGAGGTCGCTCTCGAGGTCGTAGTTGAGTTCAACACCCTCGAAGCCCGCCTCCTTGGCCAGCCGCAGGCACTGCTCGAGCGTCATCTTCGCGGGGTAGGGCATCGCCCAGAGATTCAGCGACTTGCGGAACGGATATCGCGGAGCGGGAGTCACGGCGTCGCGGGGCGATTCGGCGGACTGCGTGGCGACGGCCGATGCTACGGCCACGCCTGCGGTCGCACCAAGGATGCCACGTCTGGAGAGGAGCAGACTGGGATCGAATGGGCTGGTCATGGGCGGCTCCGGAAACGCGGGAGGACGGTGCGACAGGTAGTCTAGGCCGCCGCAATCTACGGCTTGGCTGCTGCCTGCTCGAGCGTGCGGTAGCGGCCCACTGGCAGATCCTTCCAGGCCTGCGACTGCGATGGGCTGCCCGGCCAATCGATTTCGATCTGCACAGCCTGCTCAGTCGCGTCGCCGACCGCCGGCCCGAACCCAAACACGATCCGGGAATCATGAAGGATAGATCGGCCAATGGTACTTCGGCAATCGTCGGCCGAGCAGCGAGGACCATGAGCAGCAACAGTCGGGACTGGCCGGGCTGGATGCGACGCTCGCTTCGAGGTGCCGAGGGCCGGCCTGAAGCCGGACGCTCCAGGGGGGCCTTCTGGACTGTATCGACCGCTCGCGAAACCCGTTCCCCTTCTCGTACGAGAACTTCCGGGGTTCCGGCCAGCGTCAGCCAGGGCGGTGAGAGCTGTGAGGGTGCGTGTCATGATTCAGCGAATCCAGATGCCTTTCCCGTGCCGCCTTTTTCCGTCCATCGCTCTGCGGTGACGGTGATGGATTGAAGTTGTCCGTCCTTGTCGGGCCAGCTTTCGGTCCAGGTCTCACTGACAGGGAGGTCTCCGGCGACCAACCCCCGGCATCAGTGAACCGCGACGAGCGTGGCGGCAAGTGAATCGACCTCAGCGTTGCACCGCGCCACTCACCGGCCCTGTTCGTTTGGAACCGGAAAAATCGGTCTCGAGGATTACCCCAAATTTTTCTACACCTTGGACCAACGGTCGATTTTCCCTTCCAGCC
Source organism: Candidatus Kuenenia stuttgartensis (assembly GCA_945897435.1). GTDB lineage: Bacteria > Planctomycetota > Planctomycetia > Pirellulales > UBA1268 > RGVT01. The sequence goes on from CAMDFJ010000204.1 coordinate 3,009, forward strand.
CCGTTCAGCCAATATCAGACCTGACGCTTCCAGGATCTCTTGCCCGCCGCTTTCAACGCCTTAAGGGACCTGTCTCTACCCGCGACTGACTGACGCGGTCACGGGCCTGCTGCAGATACCTGCCGAGGACGACGAGGGACAGGGGGCGGGACCAGTGCATGGCTGGTCTCCGTGAGGAATAGTCCCGCCACAGCCGATCGATCGCTCCTGCGGGAAACAGCGGGCACTCGGCGAGCGTGGCGACGGCGGCCTCGCACTCGTCCCGCAGCTTCCCGACCATCCACGCCCCGATCGGCAGCGAAAACCCCCGCTTCGGCCGCACGAACAAATCGGCGGGCAACGTTGCTTCCATCGCCCGCCGCAACAGGTACTTGCGTTCCGCCGGTTGGGGCTGCTTCACACGTCCCGGCAGGCCGGCCACACCATCCGCGAGCCAGCGTCCGAGAAATGGCACGCGGATCTCGAGCGAGTGGGCCATGCTGTTTGTGTCGGCGTCACGCAGCAGCGTGTTGCCCATGTACAAGAAGCACTCCGCCTGCGACACGGCGCGGAACGGGTCGCGCTGCGTGTCTTCGAAGGGGGCAAACGCCGCCGGTGGCAGGAACTGGGGCGTCAGGCCGAGCGATCCGGCGTCGAACCCGAGTGACCGCATGCCGGCGTCGCTGGTGAGCCGGCGAAACTGGCTTGCGAGTTCGAGGGCGGTCGTGCCGCCTGCGAGCAGATCGGTCGCCTTCTCGCGATGGCCCGACGGTAGCGCCGCACACACGAGGCGAGCCGCGGCCCGGCGGACCCGTCGCGGCACGAACCACCATGGCCGCAAAAAGCGCTGTGCCATCGCCGCGCGCTGAAACGTCGGATAGCCACCGAAGAGTTCGTCAGCCCCCAGCCCCGACAGGGCGACCGTGGCCCCGCTGTCCTTCACAACGCCGCTGACCACGAAGGTGTTAAGCCCATCAATGCTCGGCCGATCCGCCGCCCGCAGCCACTCCCGCCACTGGAGCATGACCCAGTCTTCGTCGAGGATCGTCTGCTGATGGACCAAGCCGAGGGCCCGGGCGGTCGCGGCGGCGTCGGTCAGTTCGTCCTGGCCGTCGGCACTCTCATATCCGACGGCGTATGTGCGCAGGGGCGAGGCATGGCGCCGTGCCAGGGCCGCCAAGGTGGCGGAGTCGACGCCTCCCGACAGGAACACCCCGAGCGGCACGTCTGAGATGCACTGGTCGCGCACGGATGCGTTCAACTGCCGCTGGATCGTGCGCACCGCCTCCGCTTCTTCGATCGGCCCACGGCATTCGGGAAACCGCCAATACCGCCGCTCCCGCGGGCCACGGGTCGCCGCGTCGCTCCCGATCCACGCGCACGTGCCGTTCGGGAACGAGCTAACCGCCTGGTGGACCGTGAGCGGATCCTGCGGAGCTCCATACGCGAGGAA
>CAMDFJ010000205.1 GCA_945897435.1 Candidatus Kuenenia stuttgartensis
TGCTCCTCATGATCCGCACCGCTCGGCCGTCGCTTGCCGAAGTGCCATTGGCCGACCTATCCTTTGCAGCATGTCACCGATAACCAAATCCCTGATCGAGGAACTCGAGCACGCCCCGGAGAGTGTGCAGCGGGAGGTGCTCGCTTTTCTGCGCCATCTGCGGGCACGCGGCGCCGGCAATGATGGGAGCGAGGAAGTGCATGCCCTGCTGCCGCTCGCGGAGTCAGCCTGGGCCGCGGACTGGGATACTCCTGAAGAGGATGAGGCGTGGCGGAATTTGTAAGCGGCGACGTGGTCGTCGTGCCATTTCCGTTCACCGATCTTCAGTCAAGCAAGCGGCGGCCCGCCGTCGTGCTCGCGACGTTCGCACGGGGCGACCTGCTGATTTGCCAAATAACGAGTCGATCAGAATCCCACCCGACCGGCGGTGGCCATCAGCACGGATGATTTTCTACGCGGTGGCATCGATCGGCCGAGCGTTGCTCTTCCCCACCGACTCGTCACCGTTCATGAGGCGGTCATCTTGCGGTCGGCCGGCACGCTCACGCCGTCCAAGCTGGCTGAGCTTGTGGAGCGAGTGTGTGCCGTGATTCGTGCTGGCGGCGAGGCGTAAGCCTGCTGTACCCTGCCTAAATAATCGCAAAAAACCTGGCATATCCAGTGAGTAGCCGTGTGGTATCGGCTGCCGTCACTCACACTGGATATACCCATGCACGACAACCTTTCTGGGCGAGCAGCGGAGCTCGCCCATCTCAATGACCTCATTCGCACCAGCCTCTCGCTGGCCGATGCGGCGATCCCTCTTCTCAACGAGCAGTTGTATGCCCTCGCTGAGATGGGGATCGACAACCTCGAGCGGGAGGGGCCGCGAATCTATTCCCGCACGGCAGGCTGGTCGCCCGCATTCGACGACGAGCAGATTGTTTTCGCAGCAGCACTCACGATGCCCGGTGGCCTCGGCTGCACGGTTTGGAGTGCCGACGACTACACAACGCGGTACGGCGACTCGCACCATGAGCTGCCGGTCCTGCGGGAGCGCTTCGTCGTGTACGACAAGCTCCCGCCAATCGTGCGGGCAATGATTCCGGGCGTTGCCCCGAAGCTCATCGCCGAACTTCTCTCATGCTTCCACGTGCTGGCTCGGTAATACCGGGTCCGCCGAACTCGAGGCCGCCGGCCAGCCAGGGACGATCGCCCGGGCAATCGAATCTGGGGGGTGCTGCCGTGACGATCACGGCCATCCCCACAACGTTTCAGAAGTCGCGGCGCGTTGCCGCGACGATGTTCCGGTGGATCCTGCCTCCCCGCCCGCCTATGGCGACGGACGGGAAATTCGGCCCACCGGGACGGTCCCCGAAGGGATTGTTCCGTCTCGTGCACAACAGGAAATAGCAGCGGCCGGACTTGAACCGGCGACACCCGGCTTATGAAGCCGGTGGTCACCGTAAGTTCCGGTTTTCAAGGGTTTTCAACTCCTCGCGGGTGCTGCTGTCTTTCAGAGTGTTCACCACCACGTTGGCGGTGAGAAGGGCAGCGGAAGCCGGTTCAAGGATGGCCGGTTAGACCGTGAAAGGACTCGTGAACTGAGGAGCCGCTGCGATGATTTCCATTCCCCTCAAGGGATTCTATGTAGACGACGAAACCTCCATGTCTCTGCCTGACCTGCTCGAGACTTATCTCGAACAGCACGAGGCCAGCCCTCGCTATCAGGAGTCGCTCCGGCGGACCGTGCGACGGCTATCAGCATACGGTATTGGGGGGGTGAGTCAACTATCGCCAGACCGGGTCAACCGGTTCCTTGTCGCCGTGCCGGTGGGGCAGACGACCAAGCACAACTACCGACGCGAGACGTTCACGCTCTGGCGGTTTGCCTTCCAGCAAGGCTTCACGGACGTCGATCCCTCGCGGCTGCGCCGGATCCCGCCGGCCAGGTTCCCAGTGAAGGCGTGGTCGCGGGAGGCAGTGCAGAAGATGTTGCTAGCAGCGGAAGCAGACGAGACGCCGATCAGCACTCGCGTTGGGTACAAGCGGCGCGACTTCCTGCCGGCATGGATTCTCATCGCGTTTGATTCGGGGCTGCGGTTCTCCGACGTCCTCGAGCTGCGGCACTCGGACATCCGCAACGCGTGCGTGAGCGTGGTCGCCAGGAAGACCGGGAAGCCCACGATCCGCAAGCTGTCGGACGCGGCGATCAACGCGGTCAAGCGGCTTCCTAAGTCGCCGGACGGGACGCTCTTCAAATGGGCTCTGCCCCGCCGGCGGGCGCTCAAGATGTGGCGGGCGTTCCTCGACCAGCACGGCTTCGAGGGGTCGAGCAAGTGGCTCAGACGCACGGGCGCGACGGCAGTCGAGATGGTTCGGGCCGGGTCGGCCACCGTGTTCCTCGGGCACTCCGCCCCGCACCTGGCCCGGATGCACTATCTCGATCAGAGCCAGTTCGGGATGCCCGAAGGCCCGCCGGCGCTCCGCTGAATCGTGCCCCCGCGCGGGACAACCTTGGTCCCGCGCGGGGGTTTGGGCTGGGGTCGTCGAGGGACAACCTTGGTCCGCAGCTGCTGTCATCCTTCTCGCTTCCGCCGCTTCGATCGTCGCTGCTCCCGCTTCTGGTTCGTCTCGTCGATGGCGGCCTGGGCCACTCGGTTTTGAGCGTCCTGCAGGTCTTTCTCCCCTGCCACGCCCATCTTCAAAAGCAGGGTGAGCCAGCCGGCCTCGTAGTCGTGAAGCCGGTTTTTCAGCGGTTCGGCCATGGGGGTTCTCCTCAAAGAATGGGACGCCGTCGGATTATCGCTGACCTGTGGACAACCTTGGTCCCCGGCCGGCAGATTGCCCAAGCCGAAAATCTTTCCAGTTGCGGACCAAGGTTGTCCCTCCGTTTGGGACACTGCTGGCGTTCGAACGGAGTTTCGAGATGTCCGGTTCGGCAATGCGACCGAGCGTGTGCCTCGGCCGCTTACCGCCGCTGTCGCAGCAAAGGATGCCCGTCAATACCGGGAGGAAACAACTAATGACCATGCAACCATGCTCCTCGCCGACTTGCTCGACGCCTACCTCTCAGAAAGAGAGGCATCCCCCCGGTATATCGAATCCCTGAAACGAACCGTGAAACGGGCTCGCCAATTTGGCCTGCTCGATACGAGCCAGCTGATCCCCGAGAAAGCCAATGAGTTTCTGACGCGCCTACCGGTTGCGGCGGTGACGCGATCCAACATCCGCCGTGAGCTGCTCACCCTATGGCGATTTGCTTTCGAGCAGTCCTACACCGACGTGCCTCCCCTGCGGGTCTGCCGCATCAAGGCGACCCCGCCGCCTCCGCGCGCCTGGAGCCTCGATACGCTCCGGCAGCTCTTGGCGGCGGCCGAGCAAGACACGCGGCCCGTGAGCCAGCGGATTCCCGGCCTCCTTTGGCGGGACGTCCTGCCCTGCTGGATCGTGATCGGCTACGATACCGGCCTGCGCCTGTCGGATCTGCTTCACCTGCACGAGAGCAACATCGTCAACGGTTGCGTGATCTGCACGGCGCAGAAGACAGGGAAGTTCACGGTGCGGGCGATCTCCCAGCCCGGGCAGGAACTTGCCGCCAGGCTCTTCAAGAGGTCGCCAGACGGCACGTTGTTTCGGTGGGCGTTGCCCCGCCGGCGAGCGTTGCTGAAATGGCAGGATTTTCTT